>NZ_JAMPOG010000086.1:0-1013 GCF_028480065.1 Providencia sp. PROV189 | reverse complement strand
AAGGTCGAGAATTATGAGGCGATGCTGCATCTTGCCTGTGCCATCATTGTCTGGAATAAAATCCTTTTGGGATAGGTTCTTAGTCTGTCCTTAAAACCCGTGATACCTGAAGGTGAATCGGGGTTATTCCACAGGGACATTGAACGAGATGATTGGGTCATTATTGAACTCCTTGGTGAGAGATAAAATTTGCATTTTATTGATATAATAGTTCGTTGTATGTTTGTATTCTAGAGCGTGTTTATCTTTGTAGTGCATATTTCAATCGACCCACATTGGGAGCCACATGATTGAAAATGCTAAAGCAACAACACTTTCATAATTTCGGGCTAATTTGTCATACCGAGTCGCCACCGCTCGATATTTCTTTATTTTTAGGAAGGCATTTTCAACTAAATGACGATATCGATATAAGCACCAATCAATATCTTTATTCCCTTGTTTACTATTCCCTTTTCTTGGGATGACATGCTGACCCCGACGGCTTTTTATCAACTGTCGTAAGGCTTCACAGTCATAGCCTTTATCTGCAATAACAACTTCGGCTTCCGGTGAAGAGGTAACCAATGTTTCTGCATAACTCACATCATGGGCTTGCCCACCTGACAACTCAAAATGAACCGGAAGACCACTGCTATCTACCGCTAAATGTATTTTAGTTGAGTTGCCGCCTCGACTTTTGCCTATAGCCTGCTTTGAAGCATCTTTAACGTTGGCTCCATCTTGATGCGTTTTCACGATACTGGCATCAATAAATAGCCACTGAGGATCATTGAAGCGAGATAGAAATTGGAAAATTTCCATCATTACGCCTTTCTTTGACCAAAGGTTAAAACGTCTAAATACCGTATTCCATTCACCAAATTGACGAGGTAAATCGCGCCATGGAATGCCTGTTCTTATTCGGAATAAAATACCTTCAAGGGTCATTCTATGTTCTGGTTTGTTATAAATACGTCCGGTTAGGTGCATGATCTTTGATAGTAACTTCCAGCTATCATCTGTTAACATAA
>NZ_JAMPOG010000085.1:0-1049 GCF_028480065.1 Providencia sp. PROV189 | reverse complement strand
CAGTTAAATTAGTAAATCATTCAGTTTCATGAGGAGGATTTTATGCAATCTAACTTATCTCCTAAAGAAATTGTTGGGAGCAATATACATAAAGCTCGCCGAGCTAAAGGGCTAAGTGGTTCTGAGTTAGCTGATTTACTTTTATGCTCTCAGCAACATGTTTCACGTATTGAGCGCGGAGTTATTCGACTACACCTAGAACAGATTAAGCAAATTGCGAACTCGCTTGATATTGATATTAATTGTTTATTAGATGGCGTTGGATTTCAAAATAACTCAATAAATTATATCCATAATATGGTATGTTATTTTAAAGCTGAAGGATGGTTTTCTGGAACTAGTCAATTTATGAAATAGGCTTAACCTTATGTCAGGAAATATAATAAAACCAACATTTAATATTATTGTAGGAAAGAAAATAAAAAGATACAGAAAAGAAATGAATTTAACTGCTGAGGAGTTAGGGAGATATATCGGCGTAAGTCAGCAGCAAATTTCCCGTTATGAATCAGGAGTTAACCATATTAATATTGATTTTCTGTCTCAATTATCTGAGTTATTTAAAGTACCAATTCAAGTTTTTTTGATAGAAGACTAAATATGTTATTTTAATTATTAATAATTAAATTTTAATTTTTAGCATTTGATTTTTTTAAATCAAATGCTAGTGCTCTGCTTTTTTCCAGTTCATTGCAAATAGAGTGTCTGCAATGAGCAATGAGCAATAAAAATTGACACTCATTCTTTATTTAACAAAAAACATAGGACTTTATATTCATGAAAATGAAATCTATTGCAATGGCAACTTTTATGGCTCTGGGATTAGCTTCTGCAGCAAATGCAGCGGATCAAGGCCACGGTAAAATAACGTTCAAAGGCGCTATTATCGATGCACCATGCTCAATCTCTCCTAACTCAATCGACCAAACAGTTGAATTAGGCCAAATTTCTAACATGGCATTAGTTGATGGCGGTAAATCAACTCCACGTCCATTCGAAATCACTTTAGATAATTGTGATATCACTAAACTGGCTAAAGGTGTTCAATT
>NZ_JAMPOG010000084.1:0-1220 GCF_028480065.1 Providencia sp. PROV189 | reverse complement strand
CCTATAGATGCCCCTTTTCACTACAGTGGGTTGTTATTATGCAATGATTTTTGCAACAACACCCGCACCTACTGTACGGCCACCTTCACGGATTGCGAAACGCAAACCATCGTCCATCGCGATTGGGTGAATCAGAGTTACTTTCATGTTCACGTTGTCGCCTGGCATTACCATCTCTACGCCTTCTGGCAGTTCGATAGTACCTGTTACGTCAGTTGTACGGAAGTAGAACTGTGGACGGTAACCTTTGAAGAATGGCGTGTGACGACCACCTTCATCTTTGCTCAGAATATAAACTTCTGATTCGAAAGTTGTGTGTGGCTTGATTGAACCTGGTTTCGCCAGAACTTGACCACGTTCGATTTCTTCACGCTTAGTACCACGCAGCAGAACACCTACGTTCTCACCCGCACGGCCTTCGTCCAGCAGTTTACGGAACATTTCAACGCCAGTACAAGTGGTTTTCGCAGTCTCTTTGATACCTACGATTTCAACTTCTTCACCAACTTTGATGATACCACGCTCAACACGGCCTGTGACTACTGTACCACGACCTGAGATTGAGAATACGTCTTCGATTGGCAGCAGGAATGGCTTGTCAATTGCACGCTCTGGCTCTGGGATGTAGCTGTCCAGTGCTTCTGCTAGTTCAACGATTTTCGCTTCCCACTCTGGGTTGCCTTCCAACGCTTTCAGCGCTGAACCACGGATAACTGGAGTGTCATCACCTGGGAAATCGTATTGAGACAGAAGTTCACGAACTTCCATTTCAACCAGTTCCAGCAGCTCTTCGTCGTCTACCATGTCACATTTGTTCAGGAACACGATGATGTAAGGAACGCCAACCTGACGACCTAACAGGATGTGCTCACGAGTTTGTGGCATTGGGCCATCTGTTGCCGCAACAACTAGGATTGCACCGTCCATCTGAGCAGCACCCGTGATCATGTTTTTAACATAGTCGGCGTGTCCTGGGCAGTCTACGTGTGCGTAGTGGCGAGTTGGTGTATCGTACTCTACGTGAGAAGTAGAGATGGTGATACCACGCGCTTTTTCTTCTGGTGCGTTATCGATTTGATCGAATGCACGAGCGCTACCGCCGTAAGTTTTTGCCAGAACAGTAGTGATTGCTGCTGTCAGGGTAGTTTTACCGTGGTCAACGTGGCCGATTGTACCAACGTTAACGTGCGGTTTTGAACGTTCAAATTTTTCTTTAGACA
>NZ_JAMPOG010000083.1:0-1262 GCF_028480065.1 Providencia sp. PROV189 | reverse complement strand
TTGAAGTGGCATAGTTAATTTGGTCACCAACTCAGAGGTGATATCATCACCTCACAAACAGATAGGTGACAATTATGGCGAAACGTATAAGACGACTTTTCAGTGCTGAATTTAAACTTGAAGCAGCTCAACTGGTTCTTGATCAAAACTATTCCGTGGTCGACGCTGCCAACGCGATGGGCGTCGGTAAATCCACCATGGACAAATGGGTTCGGCAACTCAAGCTAGAACGCAAAGGGATTTCACCGAAAGCGTCACCCATGACGCCAGAACAAGTCGAGATCCGTGAATTGAAAAAGAAAATTGCACGACTTGAAGAGCATAATGAGATATTAAAAAAGGCTACAGCGCTGGTGATGTCGGACTCTCTGAACAATTCTCGTTGATCGAGAAACTCAGTCGGCGCTTTAGCATTAAACAACTGTGTAACGTGTTCAGTGTTCATCGCAGTAGCTATCAATACTGGCGTCATCGCTCAAAGACGCCGTCAGTGGAACAAATACGGCTTCGGGCTCTTGTTCGAGAAGCTCATGAAAGCAGCCACGGTTCTGCTGGTGCTCGTACTATTGCTGACATTGTATCGAAAACAAAACAGGTTCCTTTAACGCGCTATCGGGCAACTAAGTTAATGAAATTACTTGGCTTGGTGAGTTGCCAAACACCGAAGCATAGATATGCAAAAGCGCCTCAAGAGCACGTTGAAATACCGAATCATCTCGGGCGGCAATTTGCGGTCACAGAGCCAAACCAAGTTTGGGTGGGTGACGTGACCTATATTTGGTCAGGTAACCGCTGGATGTATCTTGCTGTTGTGATGGATTTATTTGCTCGAAAACCTGTTGGTTGGGCGATGTCATTTTCACCGGATAGCCAACTAACCGGAAAAGCCTTATCAATGGCTTTTGAATCAAGAGGTAAGCCAAGAAATATCCTGTTTCATTCAGATCAAGGAAGTCATTATACAAGCCGCCAATATCGACAATTATTATGGCGTTATCAGATAAAACAAAGTTTATCTCGGCGGGGTAATTGTTGGGATAATGCGCCGATGGAGCGATTTTTTCGAAGTTTAAAGACAGAATGGGTACCCATTTTAGGCTACCGTAATTTTATAGATGCACAGCGAGAAATAACACGATATATCATCGGGTATTATAGTCAGCTTAGACCCCATCAATATAACGGTGGTTTAACACCCAATGAATCAGAACGATTGTATTGGGAAAACTCTAAAACGGTGACCAATTTTTGTTGACCACTAC
>NZ_JAMPOG010000082.1:0-1402 GCF_028480065.1 Providencia sp. PROV189 | reverse complement strand
TTAAAGGTCAGTGGCTAAAAGCTGCGGGTTTTGAGACAGGCTTCACTTTTACGGTAAAGATTTTAAACGGCTGTTTGGTGTTAATCCCCGACAGCGAAGATACCCGAGCGATTAAGCAACAAAACCAACAGCAGCAAGCACAACTCTGTGCCATCAAACACACCATGCGTGAGTTGATGGTGGAGTATGTTAGAGACTAAAGGCTAAACTGAATGGCTCTTAATAATGTCTAACTAGAGGATAATTCTTCTAGTTAGACATTATTTAATCAACATATTTAGCTCCGGCTTTTAAAGGTGAAAATCCCTCAGGCCAGATTGTATTTTTATCAAAGATTGCGTTGATAAAAGTTGCATCCATAATTCTACTAGCATTCATATTAGCCCCTTTTAGATTTGCATTATTCATATTTACAGCAAATAAATCTGCATTTTTTAAATTAGCTCCCTCTAAATTAGCGTCCTGAAAAAATGCGCCACTGAGTTTAGAGTTTACTAACTTACAGTTAATTAATGATGAACCTAAGAAGTTAGTATTCATCAATAATGAGCTAGTAAAATTGGTATTATTTAATATGCAATATGCAAAATTGGCACTACGTAAATTAGCTTGCTCGAAAGATGCGTGTTGTAAGGATAATCCTTCAAAAATTGCCGTATGTAATAATTCCCCAGAGAAATCATAACCATCTAAGGTATCACTATCTATTTTTTTTATTTCATCGGTAGATTCAAAATAGAGGTTTATCATTTAATAGTTCCCCCAATCAAAAGTATCTACCTTTGTTTCAGGAATTTTTCCTACAATTTTACCAGCCACATAGCGATGGTTACTTTCAACGATAATATTACCATCAACCTTTATTGGTGGAG
Source organism: Providencia sp. PROV189 (assembly GCF_028480065.1). Classification (NCBI taxonomy): domain Bacteria; kingdom Pseudomonadati; phylum Pseudomonadota; class Gammaproteobacteria; order Enterobacterales; family Morganellaceae; genus Providencia; species Providencia sp. PROV189. Next base: position 530 of record NZ_JAMPOG010000082.1, on the reverse strand, counting down.
CAACATCACCTTTTAATAATCGATCAACATAACGTTGAATAGCTGGTAAGGATACAGAACCTTGGACGGTTTGCATCGTATCCCCTTCCAGTGCACCTTGAATAATGTCAGAGGTAACATATGTACCTTTTGTAATTAGAGGGCAACACATCAATCCTAGTGGATCAATATATTTCGTCGGACAGTGCACACACCCATACGGATTCAGCCCACTAACCAGCCCTATCGGATCTGGTGAAATAGACTGCCCGCTGTCTTTATCATAGTACCGAAAGCGGTTGTAATACAACCCCGCTTCGCGGTCTTCATATTGCCCCGCAAAACGAAAATGGCATTCGGTATAATTTGGGGCATTGCCGGCTCGACTGTCGTGAGACTGTCAAAACGCCATTTGACTCCATGTATTGAGGGGGCCCGTTTAACTGACCATCCCTTTATCAGTAAACATTTCTCGGGAGGTTCCTTGATGGTCTGTGACCATAGCGTGCAATTGCCCCTTTTGATAGCGAGCGGTAGGGGTGATGGCCCCC
>NZ_JAMPOG010000081.1:0-1554 GCF_028480065.1 Providencia sp. PROV189 | reverse complement strand
TCTATGCCGACGGTACCGTGGCATATGATGCAGGTATTCAATGGCTCTATCAGCCAGGAGCCATCACCCCCACCGCCCGTTATCAAAATGGCAAATTGCACTATGTGGTCACTGACCATCAAGGTACACCCCGAGAGATTTTTACTGAAAAAGGAATAGCCAGTTGGGCAGGACGCCTCAATACGTGGGGTCAAATGGCGTTTTGGCAGTCTCAAGACGGTCGAGCCGACAATGACCCAAATTATACCGAATGCCATTTTCGTTTTGCGGGTCAATATGAAGACCGCGAAACGGGCTTGTATTATAACCGCTTTCGGTACTATGATAAGGACAGTGGGCAGTATATTTCACCAGACCCGATAGGGCTACTGGGTGGGTTGAATCCGTATGGGTATGTGCACTGCCCGACAGGGTTTATAGATCCGTTGGGTCTTAGTGGCATGTTCACAGGATCTACTTTTACAGGTCCTTCCGATATTACTTATACTGTCTATCAACAACCTATTGACTGGGACTTAAAAGTTAATACGCGAGATGGTGTAAAAACGAATCTTCAAATCGTTCTCGAAGATGGCCGAAGTCCTATGGTGGTAAAAGATGGGAAATATTCAGTTGTAAGCCTTCACCACTCTAAACAAAATGGCTTAGGGCCATTATTTGAGTTATCAACTGAAACGCACGTTAAGTACCGCTATACTAATGCATTGCATCCACACTTGCCTGGAAGTCACCCATTTAACCCAGTGGATCGTGATCTTTTTGATGCAGATAGAAAAGCTTACTGGAAGCAAAGAGCCGAAGAGGAAGTTAACCGTAGAAAGCTGATCAATTGCTGTAAAAAAGGAGGGTAAATGTTGACACCTAAATTGGTTGATTATTTTAAAAGTAAAAATTGGTGGTTTGATGAACCTTCAAGTGAATACCGCGATGCTTTGTTAAGTATTGATATCGATATTGACTCTGATTTTGCACAGTTTTACTTACATGTTGAAGATTGCCCAACATTTTTAGGAAAAAATAGAGAGATCTATCAAATTGGTTGGTTTTTAATTAATAGCAATGATTATTTATTAATCCTGAAAAGTGCTCATGATGTTCTAAAATTACCTAAAGAATATTTGCCATTAGATAATTTTGAAGGTGAATACGGTTATTTTTATAATCAAAAAACTGGTGAAGTTGTTGGGTTAGGATTAGGCAACGAAATTCATGACTTTATGGCTGGGGTACTGAAGCCACAATGGCATAGTTTTAATGATTTTTTAGAGTTTTTCTTTGATATTTAAACTAAATGGCCAGAAGATCTTTCAAACTTCTGGCCTCTTCGTTTTTAAGCGCCGCTCAGTTTACCCTTTTAGCCGCTGGTATACTCTGCCATCAGCTCGCGCATCGTGTGCCGTATGGCGGTTAGCTGCGCTTGCTGTTGTTGGTTCTGCTGCTTTATCGCTCGAATGTCTTCGCTGTCGGGTATCAAGACCAAACAACCGTTTAATATCTTCACCGTGAACGTGAAACCGGTCTCAAAACCTGCGGCTTTTAGCCACTGGCTTTTTA
>NZ_JAMPOG010000080.1:0-1698 GCF_028480065.1 Providencia sp. PROV189 | reverse complement strand
GGGGCCATCACTCCTACTGCTCGCTATCAAAAGGGGCAATTGCACTCTATGGTGACAGACTATCAAGACACACCCCGAGAGATTTTTACTGAAAAAGGGATAGCCAGTTGGGCAGGACGCTTCAATACGTGGGGCAAATGGTGTTTTGGCAGTCTCAAGACGGTCGAGCCGACAATGACCCAAATTATACCGAATGCCATTTTCGTTTTGCGGGGCAATATGAAGACCGTGAAACGGGCTTGTATTATAATCGCTTTCGGTACTAGGATAAGGACAGTGGGCAGTATATTTCACCAGATCCCATCGGGCTGGTTGGTGGGTTGAATCCTTATGGGTATGTGCATTGTCCGACTGGTTGGATTGACCCATTAGGATTAAATGCTTCTTTATCCGGTGGTACTTATGCAGCCAGCTCAGCCCAAGGGGCATTGCTCAATCAGTATTACAATACAGCAGAAAGTGCAAATGATGCTGTAAATAGCTTAAAGATGACAGGAAAGCTTCCTAATAATTACGTAACAAAATCTCAAGCTGAAGCAGCTGGTTGGTCTAGAGGAAAGGCTCTTGGTAATTATGTCCCTGGAGGGCAAATTGGGGGAGATATTTTTGCCAACAGCACAGGTATTTTACCTGATTCCCCTGGAAGGATATGGTATGAAGCCGATATTGGTTTGGACAATAAAATGTCTAGAGCTAAGCAGCCAGGAACTCGTTTATTGTATTCTAATGATGGATTAACTTACATAACATCTAATCATTATGAAACAGCAGAATCATTAGATATTTGTAATTGTAAAGGGAAGAAATAGTCATGAAGAACATCATATTAGATGGTAATCAGCAAAGCACTCCTCTAGAGGTATACAAAGTATTTTGTAATGAATTTGATTTTGGTCCTTATTTTGGAAATAATCCTGATGCATTATATGATTTCATGATTCCAATCGATAAATGTGATAAACCTGTAATTATTACTTGGAAAAATAGCAATGTTTTTAAAAGTAAGTACCCAGTAGAATTTGAACAATTACAGTCTGTCTTCAAAAAAATCTCAGAATTTGAAAAGTTTAACAAAAAAAACTTTGATTTTGAGCTCCTATAAGATAGGTCTTTTTATCTGTATAACCGATTAAATATTTAGCCAGAAGATCATCCAACCTTCTGGCTTCTTTATTTTTTAGAGCCGCTCAATTTACCCTTTAGCCGCTGATAGACTCCGCCATCAGCTCGCGCATGGTGTGCCGTATGGCGGTTAGCTGCGCTTGCTGTTGTTGGTTCTGCTGCTTTATTGCTCGAATGTCTTCGCTGTCGGGTATCAAGACCAAACAACCGTTTAAGATTTTCACCGTGAACGTGAAACCTGTCTCAAATCCTGCTTCCTTTAGCCACTGCCCTTTAAGGTGTATCGCGGGCGGCGGGCTGGTTTTGCTGCCGTTCGGGGTATCCACTTCCCTTAAAATAAGACAGCGATAATTAGATTTTCTGTCCTAAAAATTGCAGAGGTCATAATGAAAAAAGCCCATTTTACTGAAACTCAGATCGTTAATATTTTAAAACTTGCTGATTCTGGTATGAAAGTGGACGATATTTGCCGCCAAAATGGGATTAGTAACGCCACTTATTATAATTGGAAATCAAAGTATGGCGGCATGGAAGCTAATGATGTTAAACGATTAAAAGAGCTTGAAGAGGAAAACA
>NZ_JAMPOG010000079.1:0-1019 GCF_028480065.1 Providencia sp. PROV189 | reverse complement strand
AGGTCAGTTTTGAAAATAGCAATTGCGGGTACAGGCTATGTGGGTCTGTCCAATGCCATGTTACTGTCACAACACCACGAAGTGGTGGCAGTCGATATCATTGCCGAAAAAGTGGCGATGCTTAACAACAAACAGTCGCCAATTATCGATACCGAAATCGAGCAATTTCTACGCGAAAAAACACTCAATTTCCGAGCGACACAATATATTGTCGAAGCCTATACTGGTGCACAATATGTGATTGTGGCGACCCCCACTGACTATGACCCTAAAACCAACTACTTTAATACCAAGTCAGTGGAATCGGTCATTCACGACGTGCAGAAAATCAATCCTGCCGCCACTATCATTGTGAAATCCACCATTCCGGTTGGCTTTACTGAGCGCCTACGTGAAGAGTTTGGCTACACCAATGTGATTTTCTCGCCTGAGTTTTTACGCGAAGGCCGTGCACTTTGGGATAATCTGCACCCTTCCCGTATTGTGGTAGGGGAGCGCTCTGAGCGGGCAGCGATTTTTGCTAACTTGCTGCTGGAAGGAGCCATCAAGAAAGATGTTCCAGTGCTGTTTACTGACAGCACAGAAGCCGAAGCGATTAAACTGTTTGCAAACACCTACTTGGCTATGCGCGTCGCCTATTTCAATGAATTAGATACCTATGCAGAAAGTCGCGGTTTGAACGCACGACAAATCATTGAAGGGGTGTCATTAGACCCGCGTATCGGTAGCCACTACAACAACCCCTCTTTCGGTTACGGCGGGTATTGCCTCCCTAAAGACACCAAACAGTTGTTAGCAAACTACGATGATGTGCCGAATAACCTGATTAACGCCATTGTGGAGTCTAACCGCACACGTAAAGACTTTATTTCCGATGCGATTATTGCCAAAGCGCCACGTAAAGTGGGGGTATACCGTTTGGTGATGAAGGCAGGCTCTGACAATTTCCGTGCTTCTGCGGTGCAGGGCGTGATGAAACGTATTAAGGCCAAAGGTATCGAAGTGATTGTGTATGAGCC
>NZ_JAMPOG010000078.1:0-1957 GCF_028480065.1 Providencia sp. PROV189 | reverse complement strand
ACCCTGAGTGGCAGTAAAACCAGCCCACCGCCGGCGATACACCTTAAAGGCCAGTGGCTAAAAGATGCGGGTTTTGAGACCGGCTTCACCTTTACCGTCAAAATCTTAAACGGCTGTTTGGTGTTGATACCGGACAGCGAAGACATTCGAGCGATGAAGCAACAAAACCAACAACAGCAAGCGCAACTGAGTGAGATAAAAAACTCTATGCGCGAACTGATGGCGGAGTATGTCAGAGGCTAGAAAGCTTGATTGTATAACTTTTATCAAATCCAAAAGAAATTAATGATCTTCTGGATTTGATATTTCAATAAACAATTAATTAGTATAGTAATTATTTACTATAAATTCACATTGCTTATATAATGACTTTAATTGAATATGTTTCACATTCATCTTGGTAATTTTATTTTTAATTTTATTTATTTCACTTAGCATAAATAAATCACCATCATTTATTTTATCCCAACCATCTTCATCAACTAAATCGAAATAGCTTAGAAAAATACTTTTTTCATCCAAAGATAAAGTTATATTGCTACTATTATCACATTCATAGTTTAAGTCATCAAAAAAAACTAGATTTTCAAAGGGCATAATTAGCAAAAAACCTACCATTTTCTTATTTAAAAATATAAATTCAAAAAAGTCGTGAATCTTTATTCTTTTAATATCTCCGTTCAAATTTATATTAGATAAGCATAGTAAATAATTTCCGTCGCGACTTAGATATCTAAAATCACATGGTGATACTGCATTAAATTTAATCGGATTTATAATTTCAATAGATGCATCTGTAGAATCAAAGGATAGTATAGTATTTAACACTTCAGGATTAAAATAATTTTTATCGGGAACGTACAAAAATGCCCCAACCAACAAATTGTCTGATCTATCAAAGGTATAGCCATCATCACTTATATAATGGCTACTACCAATGTATTCAGGTGAAAAATAGTTATTTAAATCATCAGCAAAAATATCATTGGAAATTATGACCTTATCAAATGTCCATTTAGCTACTGATTTTATCTTTTTTTTGGGTGTGAATTTTATTTCAACGCTTTCACCATCGGTGTTTATATAATACATATTTTATGTTATCACTCACTTTTCCAAATAGACTCAGCTTTTGGAACAGTACCTGATTTACTTGGTATTGTTCCTGACACGATACTTTCAGAAGTAACAACTCCACCTCTTGGAGTATTTGGTATACTACCTAAAGGTACTCGTCCTTCACTACCCAAAGGACCATAGTTAGTTACTACCCAACCTTTTTCTGAACCTTTAGTTCCCACGATTACAACATTTTCTCCATCATGGAAAATTAACCTAGGATTCTTACCTCCACTTCTAAAGATCTCTTTAGGATTATTAATTATATTTTCGATATCTTTAACATTTTCAAAATGGCCATGCCTAACTCTAGTATGCAATTTTCCAGAAGCTATTTTATCAGACAACCCCTCAACTACTTTTCTCTCTTCAGTATTCAGCGCAGATATATATGGACAACACGCCAACCCAAATGGATCTATAAATCCAACAGGATCATGCACATACCCATACGGATTAAACCCTCCCAGCAGGCCTATGGGATCTGGTGAAATATACTGCCCACTGTCCTTATCATAGTACCGAAAGCGGTTATAATACAAGCCCGTTTCGCGGTCTTCATATTGACCCGCAAAACGAAAATGGCATTCGGTATAATTCGGGTCATTGTCGGCTCGACCGTCTTGAGACTGCCAAAACGCCATTTGACCCCACGTATTGAGGCGTCCTGCCCAACTGGCTATCCCTTTTTCAGTAAAAATCTCTCGGGGTGTACCTTGATGGTCAGTGACCACATAGTGTAATTGCCCCTTTTGATAGCGAGCAGTAGGAGTGATGGCCCCCGGCTGATAGAGCCATTGAATACCCGCATCATATGCCACAGTACCGTCGGCATAGA
>NZ_JAMPOG010000077.1:0-2054 GCF_028480065.1 Providencia sp. PROV189 | reverse complement strand
GCGTTTATTGCTGACCCGGGCGAAAGACGTCCATTGTCAGAATCAGATGATTGAACGCTGTCTGAGACTGGGAGCCTCCATTGATTTATTGAATCAGTATTTTGGCATGACCTCACTGGAGGTGTCAGCCCGCCGGCGGTTGTCCGGGATCCGGGGAAATGCCGGCCGTTCACAGCGGCTGTCAGATGTGCAGCAAACGGAATTATGGTATCGCTGGAAAGAGGAGGGTATGCCGGAGCCGGATGATCCGGATTGTCTCCAGATCATGGTGTCCTGTGCTGAAAAAATGGATGTTTCACTGACCACGGTGTGGAATACGGTTCAGGAATGGCACCGGGACGGTGTTCTGAATGCCGCAGACAGGAGAAACGGTCATGTCGGATAACCGGGTTATCAGTAACAATCAACCGGCCCGGATATTTCCGGAATGTGTCACACCTGTTCCGGCGCATATTCAGCGGAAGGCAAACGGGTTATTGCTGCGTTATTTTTCGGGAGAACGACTTTGTAAAAAAGTGAAATGCGGCGGAAAAAAGGGCGGTGTTTACCCGGTATTGAAAATTGATATTGGCGCATTCTGGCGTCTGCTCAGTACGGACCAGGGGCAAAGCTGGAAGCTGATGAGCCATGAACGTTATAACAAGATGATTAGCCGGTAAGGGCAGAATATTCAACATCATGATCCTCAGTATATTGAGACTGTCTCTTTACGGTGCGGTATTTTCACCGGAGGAGACAGCTATCAGTGTATTCAGGCATGAAATTATTTTTGTGTGGGGCATAAGATGCAATTTCCTCCGGACAGTATTATTCAGTTTTCATTAGAAAAAATGCGGCAGCAACTGCATCACCGGCAACGCAGCCAGCCCGGCACGGCACTGCGCAGTGGATTGATTTACGCCGGCAATGTTCATGATGCCATCCCCCGGCAATTATTGCTGGAATCCCGACTTTCCCCGGTTGATAAACTGACCTGGATGATGATCCGGCTTCATGCACAGCAACATGAGGGGGCCGTATTTCCGACCTATGATGACTTACAACTCCAGTTAGCCACGCCCCACAGCGATAAGGCCTCGCGGGAAACGGTCAGCAGGGCACTGTTAATGCTGAGGCTGACGGGCTGGCTCAGTTTATGCCACCGGGTCAGGGATAAACGGGGGCGTATCCGGGGAAATATTTATATGTTACATGATGAGCCGGTGAATGCCTTTGATGCAGAGACATTAGATCCGCGCTGGATGGATGTACTGGAAAAAAGTTGTTATCACAAAAATAAGAGTGTGCGGTGCGTGGCCCGCGCTGTGCTGACTGTCCTGAAAACTGAGCCGTCAATGCGACATCAGCATACCAGAATGCAACTCATTGAGCAGCGACTTGAACGTCTTCAGACACCGGAAGCGCTGGCAGACAGGCAACGCCGGATACTCAATGGGCAGACGGCACAACTTCATCCGGGTAAACATAAAAAAAATCGAACTCAGTGTAAAACACCGGGTTCGAAAATCGAACTCAGGGAAAAAAATGATGAAAAAACGCCGGGTGCGAAAATCGAACTGAGTACACAAACCCAGTCTGATTCAGGGGTTCGAAAATCGAACTGTTACGTACGTAATACTTTTACACAGAGTGTAAAAAATACGTACGTAGATCAGGAAGAGCAATATTTATCGGGTACTCAGGTGCAGGAGTTGAATCAACGGATTGATGAGAATGACCGGCAGATGCTGGAAAAACAATTACAGGTGTTGCCGGAAGAAGCCGCAATATCGATTGTGCAGCAACTGACACAGGGGGTGAGGACAGGGAGTGTGCGTAATCCGGTGGGGTATGCCTTGCAGCTATTAAAGGCAGCCCGTGAAGGGCGGTATCACCCCGTTTCCCCGGCAGAAACGGAGATGAAAAGTGCGCCTTTACAGAAAATGTCAGGTACTCCGGATGTATCACAACACACGCAAACCAAACCGGAGAGAACGGAGAGAAGTAAGGCGTCTCAGGGGGCGATGGTTGCTCCTGATATTGCACGTCAGTACCTTCAGCGTTTTCGTCGTACT
>NZ_JAMPOG010000076.1:0-2266 GCF_028480065.1 Providencia sp. PROV189 | reverse complement strand
GGGCAATCAGATCCCAGAGCCTGCGGATATAACCTCAGCGGGTGGTTTTCCAATCCATGAAGGGCAGCCACAGATATACATTAACCCGCTACCCGATGCGAAAGATTTACGTGATTATATCCTGATAACACCAATACCATCGTTGCCTGTGATTTATGTCTATATGAGCGTAAATGAAAAAAACAGTACAAATAAAGAATCAAATATTTCTCCAATTGAAGATATTGAAGAGTTTATGTCTGAGCAAAAAGCAAAGATAAACAAAAAATTAGGAAAAAAAATTGGTCAAGGACGATTACCATATGAACCTGGCCCAAATGGCATAAACGAAGCTACACAGACAATAAAAGATACGTTAACAAACCCTACAGAAGTCAGTAATATCATTAAAGCAGAGCAATTAAGAGGAGAATATGATTTAATTCATATTTATAGTGAAAAAACAAATAGTACTGTAAGCTTAAGGGTTTTGTCAGAAGGAAATGTTGAATTTGATACTTTAATCCCTGAAAAGTCATCAAAATTTTAATGAGGATTGATTTATGATAAATAGTATAATGACTAATTTTAGAAGCATGTCTTTTTATATGAACGGCGAGTTAGCAGCATCAAACCTTGTTCTTTTTATAGAATTTGACAATGTCAACTGGTTTTCTTTGACTATAGGCGAAGGGATGCTTGAGTTCATTAAAAAAGAAACAGAACCTAAATGCAGCTCAACAGTTAACTTACAAGATTCATTCTCATATCCAATTACTGAGAATACTCAACTGAAAAAGTATAAAGGATGTAAGTTAATAAGCGCTCACGAATATAGATTAATTAAAAATTTAGATTATAGCTTGGGAATTTATTTTGAAACAGATATAGGAGGGATAAGCATCATTGAAGATGATGATGAGCTCTTTATAACCGAAGGAGTTAATAATGATTTATTGTATGCGTGTAATTTAATTAAATACAATATAATATATTAATGATAAAACATTAAAGCCCCCTGCTTTTGGCATGTGAAATGAAATCACAAAAACACGTCATCACATCAGGGGAGCCGAGATTAAAATTTCTATTGATATTATGTGATACACAGCACTAGAAATTGAAAAATTAAAGCCAAGACTGAATTATTATAGTAAAAGCTACCTTCCATTTGAAAGGAAAGACTATATTATTTATAGTCAAAGATCAATTTTAAATAGATGTGAATTAGATTTAATAAAAGATAAGTTTGAAAAGTATAAACAAGAAACTTCTCTTATAATATCTGAAGTGTTTGGCATGACCTACAGTGGTAAGAAGACTATTGCCTACAAATTAAATGTAGTTAATGAACTAATTTTAAGGTTAAAAATTAACACAATGAAAACTATAACTGTTCCTCTTTCTAAAGAAACAATGCACAGATTGGATTACAATGAATCTATTGATGGTGATCTACTAGAGCTAGAGTTGAGTGATAACGAACTACATATCTTAAATAAAGTCAATCTATTTGAAATAATTAATTATAAATTAGGTTTAAACATAGATGGTTATGAAGATGAGAGTCTACATGACATGAATAAAATAAAAAACCTGAATGAAATCCTTACAAGTATGATAAACAAAGAAAATGAACATATAATTAATTCAATATTGGAATTATCAAATGCAGCATTAAATAAAAAAACAGGAATATTTTTATATTTTTAACCTTATTTCCATATGGATTTAGAATAGGCCGTGAGCATTTAAATAATGCACATGGCCAAAATTGAAAGGAATCTAGATAAAGATTGAAATATTGATAACCTTACATATATAACAATTGGCAATTTTGATAAAAGCATCATAGTGTGACTGAAGAAAAATTTATGATTGATAGAGATAAATATGATGGAGAACCATAAAAAATTACATTTTATGAGCTAAATAATGAGTTATTACCTGTAATTGGTGGATGATAAAGGACAACCATTAATTGGTGTGGCGTATACTTTATCCGAACGTGGCACAGGGCGCACCTTAGCGGGCAGCAGTGACCCACAAGGGCTGATTCACGCCGAAGGCATGACGGCACGCCCGTATACTTTAACCCTTGAGCCGCAGTCACTGGCGGATGCACTGACCACCTTGTCATCGCCAGCGGCGATTCAAGGCAAAGATAAGTCGCTGAAAGATTTTTGTCTCGAACAGGGCTATTCACTCAGTGAACAGCACCGCGCGGGTGAATTTAACACCGGATTGCCCGAGACCGTTCACCGTATGACGGCAGGGCAAATCAGTC
>NZ_JAMPOG010000075.1:0-2647 GCF_028480065.1 Providencia sp. PROV189 | reverse complement strand
TTAAGAAACGATCACCCTATAAAACACCCAAATCTACGCTGAAAGTTTAGAACGGTTTTGCGGGCTTCTGAGTGCGTTTTTAACATCGTGCAAACTGACAAGTAAAACGATGCGAAATCGCTGAAAGTCACAAACTTGTTTTGTGGCAAGAAGCGATTTGACCAACCGAGTAAAACGAGGGCGGTAGGCTTTTTGTTTTTATCCTGATGAGCGTCCAGCGAAGAAAGGGAAAAACAGGGGGAGCCGAAACGAAATGACACGCCCCAGCGATGGCAAGTGAACCCCAGTGAACGTGTTTCGTTTTGGGGGCAAAGCCCCCCGTCAAGCGAAGCGTCTGACCACCACATTTTTGAGCGACCAAATACAGGGGCGAAAAAAGGGGGTGGTCAGACGAACGCAGTGAGTTTGACGGGCTTGGGTGAATGGTTTTTTTCGCAGGCGTCCAGCCGAAGAAAATAGCCAGAGGGCGGAGCCTTATGTCATTCATTTTCGTCCAGAAAATGAGTGGCATTGATACTGAAAGTATCATGGGGTGCAAGTTAGTAAAACTATGATTCTACCCATTATTTCACCCGTTATTCTGCCCGTTATACCTAAATTGGGTGCAATAACGGGTAAAGTAATAGGTAGAATAACAGGTGGATTAATGGGTAAGAAATAACACAACGTCATCTTGTGTCTATCTATTATTCTGTATCTTATTCTATGTATTATTCTACCTATTACAGACGAAATAGATAAAATAAGAGATAGAATAATAGATAGGATAATACATAAAATAATAGGTAAACCTAACGTCAGCGCACCTTTTCTTCGAGCTGTTTTAGCATCGAAATATCACCTAATAACCGTTGATTTTTACCTGTGAAAAAGATGATCGGACTGACATTTGCATTATCAATACTTCGGCTTAACTGAATTCCCATCGCCTGATAATCATCATCGTTTGTGCAATGGTATAACGCTAAAACAAGCTGACATTGTTCTGGAGTTCCGCATTCTATTGCCCAGCGGATCAACTCCGAAAAGGTCAATCCGTTCGGTTTCCAGTGTTTTTTATGCCGTGACGCTAACGCCTTAAATTTTTCACGCCCTTGATTATATTTTTCTGCCCCGATCACCGGATCTTCACAACGAACCCCTTGAACCGGTCGCTTATCAAATGACAATTCCCATAAATTTAATTCTTCGATGTATTCGTAATCTTCTGGCGATGCCAAACGAAATAATTGAGACATAGAGACACCCTCCGATCATGTGTGAACGGAGACAGTATAAGGCTTTCGAGAAATTCCGCTTCCTCGACGTGAAACAAGTTCACGCCTTGCGGCGAGCGTTGCGAATTGAATTTATGAGGTTTACCAAGCTCCAGATGTAACAAAGCCCCGTGACAGCATCACAGGGCTCTGGTACTCTAAATCTTGTGCATTCGTTGCTCAGATTAGACGTCGCAATCCAATCTTAGCAACGTGAGAGGCGCTTGTCACGTTCTCATTAAATACCAGCCAACGACATTAACCCAAATGCACCACTTGATTGACTCGGACTTAGCCCGGTCTCCGAAAGGATAAACAGGCAAATTGTGGTAGTAAAACGTACCGGAAAACGAAATTCCGGCTCTACCTCCGAATCACGCTGCGGTATCGAAAGATTACAGTGCGTACCTGATAAGAGCACCAATCAACGGACTAGGGATTTCTTGGATTGCGAAGTGTCGAAAGAAGCCCAACCTAACCAAACTTAGCCAGATTAACGAGCTAAGAGACCATGACCCAATAACTGATCATGGAGAAAAGCAAAGACAAGATGAAGATGTCGCTTCGCTCCGTTTTGATTAGTACCACATTGGGGCATTAGGCGTTTTTTACCTAGATTTTATCGGTGAACAATAACACCTAAACTCTCAACAAGCTGAAGCGCCTGCTCTCCATCCAACTTCACTCCATCTAAATTAATTCGCCTTGCATCAAGCTCGCCAAGCGCCCCACCCGTTAAATCACAACCAGTAAAATCAGCCAAAGACCAATCAAACGATGAAAACTCCCCACAAGAAAGATCGGAGCCACGAAACACGGCGCCAGTTATCACAGTGCCATTCCAGCGATTTTCCCACAGTTCGCACTTTTCTAATATGACTCTAGAAAAATTAGCGTAACTAAGATTTGTCTTGGTTATATAAGCACTACAAAACCATGACCTTGTAGTTATCATATTCATAAAATTAGCCCCTCGAAAATCAGCTCCTTGAGCTAAACACTCACTAATTTCAAGACCTAAGGCGCTAATGTTTTTAAAATTACTCATTGATAAATCGCAGCTTTTAAAGCTAGCGTTTTTTAGTTTGGCTCTATTAAAATCACACCCTTCCAAGCTATTCCTGTCGTAAAAACTACAATCAACAAATTCAGTATCAGTTAAATCAACCCCTGAAAAATCACAATTTGAAAAGGCAATATTTTTAACTCTATTCCCCGTAAATTGATCTCGTGAAAACTTTTCATTGATAAAGTGCTTTTCCATACATGCTACACCTGGTTATTTATACAGTGCAATCATTGTACATTAATTTGAACAACCTTAAACTCTAGCTAAAATTGATTCATACAATCCCTTTTATGTTAAACGGGCGAGTTAGTTAGCAAAAACC
>NZ_JAMPOG010000074.1:0-2947 GCF_028480065.1 Providencia sp. PROV189 | reverse complement strand
CGAAGCATTGGCAATGTTGCATTAAGCAACGGTGTAACGTGGTAAATTTAATCAAACTTTCTTTTTTCGTCAATACCCGATAAAGAAAAAGGAGAATATTTTACATCCTCCTTTTTCTCTTTATTAAATATCCCCTTGTTGGTTCTTCATCGTATTAATAATCAATGCCATCTTTAATCACGAAAACTCAACAATCAGATATGTTTTTATTTGGATTTATCATAAACATCCCAAACAGGCGGTTTATTTTTCATAGAGTCAACAGAAACACGTAAGAAGGGCATATTAGTTTTAAATGTTAAAATAAAATCCAAGGACATTCTATTACAAACAGAAAAAAAACGTTTTTGTTCTTCATCAGTAAAATTTTTTTGTTTTGGGAATATAAATAAACTCCCTAAACTAACCTGACAATGTATATAACATTTCTCACCAAACCAGCTCACTAACTTATCATGATATTTTTTCAGTAATCGTAGTCAAATATTCTTTTCTGTAAAATTTAATACCTCTCTCGATCATTAACCAAAAGAAACTTTCTTTATTCTCAGAATAAAAATTATTACAATCCCCATTACCTTCCAAAGCATCATTGTCATTTTTTTTATTATATAAACATCCTTTGTTACCATTTAATGTTGTTTTTCTCCTTGAGTATTGCTTCCTTATTTTACTGAACCAACCCCTCCTCCTCCACAAATATCCCGCCCCTATTAAGACCACAAACCAAAAAATAAAATTCATATTATCATCTCCTATATACAAGGACTCGGATACATATTAAAAACTTACTTAAACTGACATAAAAAATCAAATTCAATAAATCCATCCAGATGAAAGAATAAGATTTTTATATGAAGGCAACAAAAAAGTTATACACATACCCACCGCCACCATCAGGGCCGATGCCCTGTACGCTCCCGTTTACCCGATTGCTTGTTGGCATCGGGTTGCACTGGCTTGGTGACCGTGGATATGTGCATAACTCACAAGATGTAGACAATGATTAAAAATCGACCTAAAATTGTATTAACGATAGACGACAAGCATGAGATAAATCAGACTCACTGATTACCGGAGGGGGAAATGAGTGATAAAACAGCCGCTTCCAGAGGAGAACGCTGGGGCATAAAAGCAGCTTATAAAGCAAAATGGCTAATCAAAAAATTGAAGGCTTTCGATAAGAACTGTGTGGCAAGCGCCAAAAGCAAAAATATGCCGGGTTGGCTGGGGCATATTCCACTGGTATCTATAACTCTCGCAGTCATCGCGTTACTGGCTTATTTCAGTTTGTACATCCTATTTACCTTTGGAGCGTTGGTGATTTTATTTTCTGTAATAGAACACATTGATATTTCTTCAGGAAATAACATTCAATCCACTGATAACAATAATGAATGGCAATCCAATCTCGTTGGCAATAGTGACGACTTTAGAAATGGCAACCAAGGTTTTGGATATTATATGAACGGAATAAATATTGACGAAGATTAGCCAGCCACAAAACTAAATTTTGCAGCTGGCTTCAAAATATTATTAGTTAACTTTTTTAGAAATAGCTTGTTCTGCTAACTGTCCTCCTTTCCCCCCCGCACTATGCGCAGGTGAAGTCGCGTTAGATGTCATATTACCTAGCTCGGACCCAACTTTAGCTCCAGCCCAACCAAATGCTGTCAACCACAACGCCGGCAACACCAAAAACATCGTTCCCATTACCAGGTTCATAATGACATCATCAGACGTGTTCTGAAGCCCGTTCATATTCCACTGACTGTGCGTATCGGAATTATACAGTGCCTCCATCATCCAGCTGTCTATCCAGCGTGCCAGCTCCCACCAGAATGTCAGAAAGTTCAGCGCAAATATCACAAACGTCACCGTTATCGCCGTCTTAAATTCATACGCCGAAAACATCAGCACCATCGGGATCATGATATACACCGCCATTAACATCAGCCCCTGCACCATCGGTAAGGACTGTCGCATCGTATCAAAGGCAGGGAATGCCCCCAGTGACGCCAGCGAAGTCCCGGCTACCCCTCCCATTCTGGCCAGCTCATTCATCACCGTCATATCCGCATTACCCCCGTATCCCCGGTATACCCGGCCGCCGGAGACATCCAGATTCGCCGGACTCACCAGCCGGCGGACGATGGCCTCCTCAAACTCTTTCGAGTTTTTATTAATCAGCTTCATCGCCGCCCGGGCACGCAGCCACATCCCTTCATCGGTCTGCTCTTTGACAAGTTTCAGTAACCCTGCATTCGCATCATTCCACCACTGATAACAGGTCGGGTAACCGTTGCCGTTGACATTCGCATACCCGTCATCCCGGTCGGCATCCCAGGGAAAGCCCGCCCGCGGTGTCCGTGACTGGATCTGATGATATTCCCCTTTCATAAAGGTGGCCGAGCCTATCCAGGTGATATCCTGTAACGTTTTTTCATCCTGTGTTTTTCCCTGATCTTTCGCTTTCCAGTCATACAGGGCACGTGAGTAACAGTCATCCGTAAAATCCTGAAGTGCGGCAGCCAGCGCCGGATTTTTAATGTTGCTGTGCTGCACCTCAAAACGCACCTGACGCAAATCCGGCCGGCACGGAATGCTGGCCACCGCCGCCTGAGTCACCCCTTTCGACAGCTTATGTACCAGCATCCACCACAGCGGGATTTTGGCTGTCTGATTATCCAGTGACGACACCACGCCGCTGTAACCGGATTCCGCCGGCTTCACCGGGGTCCAGGTGCCGCAGGTTTTGGTCCGGCTGGTATCAAATTGCAGGGTACTGACACTCACCTCCATCAACGGCACACAACAAAACAGGATCACCACAAAGGCGCCGTAAAGCGCGTTCTCGATACGCACAATTGCCAGTGAACCTTTGTTACCCTCATCCTCCCCCTCTTCCCGCACTTTCAGCCAGATCCCCAGCACTTTAAAGACCAGC
>NZ_JAMPOG010000073.1:0-2054 GCF_028480065.1 Providencia sp. PROV189 | reverse complement strand
ACGGTTATTACTGACCCGGGCAAAAGAAGTTCACCGTCAAAATCAGATGATTGAACGCTGTCTGAGACTGGGGGCATCCATCGATTTGCTGAATCAGTATTTTGGCATGACGTCACTGGAGGTGTCAGCCCGTCGGCGTTTGTCCGGGATCCGGGGAAATGCTGGCCGTTCACAGCGGCTGTCAGATGTGCAGCAAACGGAATTATGGTATCGCTGGAAAGAGGAGGGCATGCCGGAGCCGGATGATCCGGATTGTCTTCAGATCATGGTGTCCTGTGCCGAAAAAATGAATGTCTCTCTGACCACGGTATGGAATTCGGTTCAGGAATGGCACCGGGACGGCATACTGAATTCAGCTGACAGGGGGAAATATCATGCCGGATAACAGGAATATCAGTCATCATCAATCCGCCCGGATATTTCCGGAATGTGTCACGCCTGTTCCGGAGCATATTCAGCGGAAGGCAAACGGGTTATTGCTACGTTATTTTTCGGGAGAACGACTTTGTAAAAAAGTGAAATGCGGTGGAAAAAAGGGCGGTGTTTACCCGGTATTGAAAATTGATATTGGTGCATTCTGGCGTCTGCTCAGTATGGACCAGGGGCAAAGCTGGAAGCTGATGAGCCATGAACGTTATAACAAGATGATTAGCCGGTAAGGGCAGAATATTCAACATCATGATCCTCAGTATATTGAGACTGCCTCTTTACGGTGCGGTATTTTCACCGGAGGAGGCAGCTATAAGTGTATTCAGGCATGAAATTATTTTTGTGTGGGGCATAAGATGCAATTTCCTCCGGACAGTATTATTCAGTTTTCATTAGAAAAAATGCGGCAGCAACTGCATCACCGGCAACACAGCCAGCCCGGCACGGCACTGCGCAGTGGATTGATTTACGCCGGCAATGTTCATGATGCAATCCCCCGGCAATTATTGCTGGAATCCCGACTTTCCCCGGTTGATAAACTGACCTGGATGATGATCCGCCTTCATGCTCAGCAAAATGAGGGGGCCGTATTTCCGACCTATGATGACTTACAACTCCAGTTAGCCACACCCCACAGCGATAAAGCCTCGCGGGAAACGGTCAGCAGGGCACTGTTAATGCTGAGGCTGACGGGCTGGCTCAGTTTATGCCATCGGGTCAGGGATAAACGGGGGCGTATCAGAGGAAATATCTATATGTTACATGATGAGCCGGTGAATGCATTTGATGCAGAGACATTAGATCCACGCTGGATGGATGTACTGGAAAAAAGTTGTTATCACAAAAATAAGAGTGTGCGGTGCGTGGCCCGCGCTACGCTGACTGCCCTGAAAACCGAGCCGTCAATGCGACATCAGCATACCAGAATGCAACTCATTGAGCAGCGGCTTGAAAGTCTTCAGACACCGGAAGCGCTGGCAGACAGGCAACGCCGGATACTCAATGGGCAGACGGCACAACTTCATCCGGGTAAACATAAAAAAAATCGAGCCCAGTGTAAAACACCGGATTTGAAAATCGAACTCAGGGAAAAAAATGATGAAAAAAAACCGGGTACGAAAATCGAACTGAGTACACAAACCCAGTCTGATTCAGGGGTACGAAAATCGAACTGTTACGTACGTAATACTTTTACACAGAGTGTAAAAAATACGTACGTAGATCAGGGAGAGCAATATTTATCGGGTACTCAGGTGCAGGGGCTGCATCAGTGGATTGATGAGAATGATCGGCAGATGCTGGAAAAACAGTTACAGGCGTTGCCGGAAGAAGCCGCAATATCGATTGTGCAGCAACTGACACAGGGGGTGAGGACAGGAAGTGTACGTAATCCGGTGGGGTATGCCTTGCAGCTATTAAAGGCAGCCCGTGAAGGGCGATATCACTCCGTTTCCCCAGCAGAAACGGGGATGAAAAGTGCGTCTTTACAGAAAATGTCAGGTACTCCGGATGTATCACAGCACACGCAAACCAAACCGGAGAGAACGGAGAGAAGTAAGGCGTCTCAGGGGGGGATGGGTGCCCCTGATATTGCACGTCAGTACCTTCAGCGTTTTCGCCGTACG
>NZ_JAMPOG010000072.1:0-3228 GCF_028480065.1 Providencia sp. PROV189 | reverse complement strand
TGGGGAGTGGACAATTGGTTTTCTAGGGTTATGATCGCCGATAAAGATTAACTCATGGTTACCGCTGAATTGATAGATCTGTTTTAAGATCTCAATGGCTTGTCGGCTTAAAGGCACTAAATGGGTAGTACGCATTTTTGATCCACGATGTGAGTGCTTAACCCCTTCTATCGCTTCACGTTCAGCGGGGATCGTCCACATGGCACTTTCAAAATCGATTTCATCCCAACGAGCGAAGCGCAGTTCACTAGAACGAATAAAAACTAATAAGGTAAGTTTAACTGCAAGTTTAGTTAAAGGCCTTCCCTTATAATCATCGATATGTTGTAAGAACTCAGGTAAGCGTTTAAGTTCTAAGGCCGCTCTATGGACTCGTTTACCTGTCGCAACTGCGCCAGCCATATCTTGTGCCGGATTATAATCAATCAAACCACTTTGTACGGCATAACGCATAATAGCTGTCACACGTTGTTGTAAACGTGCCGCCACCTCAAGACGTCCAGACATCTCTACGGCCTTAATCGGTTCGAGGAGATCGCGAGTTTTCAGTTCGGCAATATTGCGTTTACCAATAGCAGCAAAGATATTGTCTTCTAGACTTTTGAGGACTCGATGGCTATGCCCTTCCGACCACTTCTTATTGGTTGCATGCCAATCACGTGCAACCTTCTCGAATGTATTAAATTCTTTTTGTTGCTCTTCTTTCACTTCTTTGCGTTTTTCGCTTGGATCAAATCCGTTAGCAATTAACTTTCTGGCGGCATCTCTTTTCTCTCTGGCTTCTGCGAGTGAAATATCAGGGTAAACACCCAGCGCTAACATTTTTTGCTTACCGCCAAAGCGATACTGTAAACGCCAATATTTTGAGCCGTTGGTATGTACCATCAAGTGCATACCATCACCATCAGTCAATTTATACGATTTATCCAAAGGCTTGGCAGCCCTGACTTTAGCATCAGTAAGAGCCATGATTTATCTCCTTCTGTTGGTACAAACTATTATCGAATCGAGAGATACCAACACATATACCAACAGTAGGTACTTGATGTGGGTTGACCTTAGTATACTTGGGAAGACTGAAAAGTGGGGAAAAGCCTTGTAAATCTGGGATTTCAGATACAAAAAAAGACGTCTGTTGACGTCTCTTGATGTTCTTATGGTGCCGAAGGCCGGACTCGAACCGGCACACCCGAAGGCGGTTGATTTTGAATCAACTGCGTCTACCAATTCCGCCACTCCGGCACGAAGTGATGTGTTTCTTGGAAAACGTGGCTATTATACTTGCCTTGTCTCGACTAGCAACATTTATCTTGATTATTCAGTTTGTTCGATTAAAAAAAAAGCATGTTGCTTAATATCTCCCTGATTGATATACCGTCCTGCCTTCTAAAATTGAATAACTACTCTCTCTATTAGCCATTTAATGCTTTTTGCTTAATGATCAGCCTAGACATATGTTACTTTAGTCAAATATTTGATTTAATCATTTGCTTCATCAAGGCTGCTGGCGACTTCATACGATTTTTGCTAGCGTATGCACATTGTTGAATTAGTAAAGGTATTTATACATGGGTTTTATAGGCTGGATAGCGACTGGCGTAGTTATTGGCATCCTAATAGGTGCATTAATGAAGGTCTTCGCTAAGAAAAAATAACCTTGGTCTGCTCGACCATCTGCAAAATTACCTATCGGCTGGCTCCTAAACATGAAGAGATCGTTTCTAAAAATTCTGTCAGTGTCTGCATTGTCTCTCGCATTAGCAGCTTGCTCAACGACGACAGAAAAACAACCTAAGTTTTTACAAGGCAATAATGACGCTGAGTCGAATGACTGGCGAGTGTTTGAAGGCGATAGAAGAACCTATGAGCGGGTTGCGAAGATTGTCGATCTGTATGCAAATCGCATTTTTAACGAAAGCGATGCTCGGGGCATGGCAATCATTGTTATTGATAATAACCAAACACTATCACGCTATTATGGGGAAACCGCCCCCGGAAATGGTAAAAAACCGGGCCCTCATTCGCTAGTTAGGATTGCCTCTATCACTAAGTTAATGACCAGTGAAATCTTAATTAAGCTGGAGCAGGATAAAAAATTACTGATAACGGATCCTCTACAACAATACAGTTATCATGGCGTCACTGTACCTGATAATAGTAGTGGTCACCCTATCCGTTTATACCATTTAGCAAGCCATACCAGCGGATTACCACGTGAGCAGCCGGGGGGGAAATGGGGTAGACCTGTTTTTATTTGGCCAACGCAGGATAATCGTTGGAACTGGCTAAAAAATGGTAAACTCGATGCGACACCGGGAACCGAAGCTGCTTACTCAAACCTTGCTTATGATCTGCTTGCTGATGCAATGGTTAAAGCATCGGGGCAGTCCTATCCACAGTTGTTCAGTCGTTATGTAACTTCTCCAGCCAAAATGACCGAAACAACCTACACGCCTAACGCCTCTCAATGCGCAAGGTTGATGGAAGGCACTAAGCCAAGCCCATGCCATAACACGTTAGCGGCGGCAGGAAGCGGCGGTGTCTATTCTACGCCTGCGGATATGCAAAAGTGGATGCAGCAATTTTTATCGACGGATAAAAACCTAAGAAAAGCCACAGCAGCACGTGAGCAAGGTATTTACTTCCCAAGAGAAAAATTACTTGATGTCAAAGGCATGGATGTTGCAGGTCATGCGGATGGTATTGGCCTTGGCTGGGTTTATATGAAGCCACAAAATGGTCGGCCGGGGATTTATCAGAAAACGGGTGGTGGAGGTGGGTTTAATAGCTATATGGCGATGATCCCACAACAAAATATCGGCGTTTTTGTGGTGATGACCCGCAAAGACAGCAGTAAGTTTAGTAAGTTAACCGTGGGGGTTAATGATATGGTGGCCGCTCTATCGGCTAACCATGCGTATGGAAAACATTGAAAGCGTACCGCCGACGCAATGAATGCACTGGCGAGTTATGCCCCAACCCTAAGACACTATTTTATTCAACTTGTTGCCCTTAAATTAGCAATAGGTTGATAAATAACCATTTGTTGTCATTGCTAAACAGCAAGTTTTCTCAACTGTTACCGAGCGATTTTGCTCGGTAACAGTCCTTGCAGCGCTAAAAGAGCCAGATGCGCTTAACTTTTATCCTTTGTTATCGCCAACCATAATGTATTGAATGCACGGCGAGTGATACTAACTCTAAATGTCCTTAAATTAGCAATGGGCT
>NZ_JAMPOG010000071.1:0-3457 GCF_028480065.1 Providencia sp. PROV189 | reverse complement strand
TCAAGCCCCGTGAGATAACTCACGGGGCTTTTTTTATCTGTGCTTTAACCTCTTCCTGCATACTACATTTCTTCAATAGATTATGAACTTGCTTAGCGCAAACCATGTGTTTGATGCTTGCAAAATGCTATGAATAATTCAGAAATGGTTAATGAACAGATAATTATCAGTGGAGTTTAGCCTTAACTACATAAGATATAACAGGGTAGGTTTGATATACTACAAGCCATATGGTTTATAAAATTGCTAAAATGCTTTTAACTTCTAATTTTGTAGGGATCAGAAACGTGGCGAAAAGAACCTATTCTGTCAGATATATTGCAGGTCAACCCGCTAAACGTATTCAGCCAATGCCTGTACATATGTTAGGAGAATCATTACCCGTGGGGCTTCCCCTATTTGCGGCGGGAGAAACCTTAGATGTTGTGACATGGAATATTTATAAGCAACAGCGACCTAACTGGAAAAAGGTCCTTAATGAGTTAGTTAAAGATAAAAAACTGATTCTACTTCAAGAAGCTCAAATGTCGCCTGAGCTTATTTCATTCGCAGCCTCCCACAAACTGATAGCAGATCAAGTGCCCGCGTTGCCTTTTTCTCAGCATCCTGCTGGCGTAATGACATTAGCAACTGCTCATCCTATCTACTGTTGCCCGCTACGCGAAAAAGAGCCGTTATTGCGTTTAGCAAAATCGGCATTGATAACAGTTTATCCCTTGCCTAATGGGGAGCATTTGATGGTTGCAAATGTGCATGCCATAAACTTTAGTTTTGGTGTTGATGTTTATACAAGGCAATTAAGTAAATTAGGTGAGCATATATCGAAACACGTTGGCCCTGTACTTTTGGCTGGAGATTTTAATGCGTGGAGCCGCCAAAGGGTTAACGCCTTAAAACGCTTTGTTAGAAGCGTGGGGCTTAAAGAGGTTAACTATGATATTGATCAGCGCACTAAAGCGTTTGGACGGCCTTTAGATTATCTCTTTTATAGAGGCTTAAAAGTGAAAGATTGTTATGTCACAAACACAGATGCATCAGATCATAACCCAATTATTACTCAGTTTGACTTAGTATAAAAATTATTTGAGTACCTACCTATTAGTAATTTCATACTTAAAAAGCCATTTATAGTTATTCTGCTCTTACGATAAACATTATCGATATGTCAGTTGCAGATAATGTTTATTTGGCTAAAAACAAATATTTATTATTAGGCTGTATAAATAAGTTAGTCTTAAAATGAATGTTATTATTTTCATTCGGTAATTAAAAATAAAGATAACTATAATCTTGCTTATTTTTATTTAATGATAATTCACTGAATGTAATTAGTTTTATTTGGTGGATGAATATTAATTATTAATTAAATGTATGGCGAATTAATTAAATTAAACTATATTTATATATCTATATGATAACGATTTAACACAACTTAAATAATAGGTGGGTTAAAGTATGAAGCATATCGTCATAGTCGGTGGTGGTACAGGTGGTACAATGTTAGCGAATATCCTTGCAAGGAAACTTAATAAGGATATTTTTTCTAAAAAAATAAAAATAACATTAGTGACTGATAACCCTACTCATTATTATAAACCAGCTTTTATGTATGTTGCATTTAACTTATTCTTTAAAGAGGAGTTAAGTCGCCATGAACGATCGTTATTACGGCCCGAAATTAATTTAGTGATTGATAAAATTGAGTCCTTTGACTTTAAAAATAAAGAACTAAAGTCAAATAGTGGTAAGACTTTAAATTATGATTACTTAGTTATCGCGACAGGATGTGTTCCTAGGCCAGATAGAATAGAAGGGTTAAAAGAAATAGGTAACCACTTCTATTCTTATGAGCCAGCAAGAAAGTTAGCAGATCAATTATCAAAAATTGAAAAAGGTAGGATCTTTATCACCGTATCATTTCCTGAAACGCCAAATGTTCCTCATCAATGTGGTATTGCACCAATGGAAACGACATTGATGTTAGATGAATTTTTACGTAAACGTCGTGTAAGAGACAATATTGAAATTGTATACACCTACCCGACAGTTTCTCAATTATTACGTAATTGCCTTTTCCTTCAACAACCTGTTTGTGAAGCTATCCCTGAGATTTTTAATATAAAAAATATTAAAGCTCAACGAGGTTTTACATTAAGTAAAGTAGATCCAGACAAGAAAGTCGCTTATTCACAAGAAGGTGATGAGCAGCCTTTTGATATTTTAATTAGCACTCCGCCAATTACAGCTGTTGAAGCTGTGATTAATACAGGCTTAAGTGAGCACAATAATGGTGAAGGCTGGCTCCCAACAGATCATGAAACCATGCAAGTCTACGGCACAGATGGAGTGTATGTAATCGGTGATACCGTTGATTTGCCTATCAGTAAAGCAGGAGGGAGCTGTCATAACCAAGCTGGGATTATTGCTGATAATATTTTTGGTGAATTAACTTATGGTTATCCTGCGGCTATTTATGATGGGCGTGTACAAGCCGTTGCTCAAATGGGATTAAATGCAGGTATGCCATTACAGTATGACTATAAACATGATGTTATCCCAATACCTGCAACTAAGGTGGGAGGACTACTCAGAAATAGTTTCAATAGAGGTCTTTATTGGGCTGCTATCCGTGGTTTAGTGTAAGAGGGTAATTATCATGTCAAATGAAAATACGCACTCCAAACTTATTGAGCTACTTAATTCAGAGTCTGTAGATCATTTCGCCGAGAAAATATCACCACTGCTGCATTTAAAACGCTTAGATAATATCGTTGATCTACTTTCTTTAGTTTCTGACCTTGTTGATATTCTTGATTTAGGTACGGTTGAAAAATTATCCAATTCATTCGAAGACACGTTAACGCCAGTTTGGGAGCTAGGAACGGCATATAACATGGCTAAGATGGAGGCGATATATGATGATAAAACGCATAATTTTCGTTCAGTTTATAGCTTGTTAAAAGATCCAAATACTTTACGGGGGATTAGTATCCTATTAAGAACGTTGCAGATTATGGGTTCTAGGATACCTCAATCCAATGAGAAGTAATTTTTTAGGAGAGTGGTATGAGCTTAAATCAGAGGAATGCTTTTGATACTCGAATAATACACAGTTTTTATGACCAGCGTGAAAACAAAGGGGCGTTGGTTCCGCCTATATATCAAACCTCAACTTATTCATTTAGCAGTGCGGAAGAGGGAGCCGCCTGTTTCAGTGGTGAGAAAGAAGGGTATATTTACACAAGAATTAATAATCCTACGCTAGATTTGTTAGAAAAAAGGCTCGCTGATTTAGAAGAAGGTGAAGCAGCGATTGTATTTTCG
This sequence comes from Providencia sp. PROV189, assembly GCF_028480065.1. Lineage (NCBI taxonomy): Bacteria > Pseudomonadati > Pseudomonadota > Gammaproteobacteria > Enterobacterales > Morganellaceae > Providencia > Providencia sp. PROV189. Next base: position 133 of record NZ_JAMPOG010000071.1, on the reverse strand, counting down.
TCAGGAATGGGAGCCATTACATCGACTTTTTGGTCTCTAATGAACCCAGGTGATGAGCTATTAGTTGATATGACGGTTTATGGGTGTACTTATTCCTTTTTTCATAATGGACTCGAGCGATTCGGTATTCAGG
>NZ_JAMPOG010000070.1:0-3644 GCF_028480065.1 Providencia sp. PROV189 | reverse complement strand
GGACTATTCAGAAATTACTTTCAGAGGTTGAACAACAATTAGTTCAGTTACCTGCGGTTGCGGTTATTTCGGATATCTCATCAACATCTCCTGTTGACCTGGCGATATTCAGTAAATCTCCTGTTGGTTATAAATGTGTCTGGTTACTCGTCGGGGTTGATCAACTTGCTTTGCGTGTATTGCAGGGAGAGCATTATGGTTTTATTTCCCGTCAGCAACGTGACAAGGTCCTTAAATTAGCGGGCTATCAGGTTCGTCATGTGACAGGGATGGCCGTAAACTACCGGAAATATGAGCTCACCCGTCATAACCTTGATTTAAACAGTGAAACTTATCAACAGGCTTCCCGTTATTTAGGTGAAATTGATCCGGATATCATTTCAGGAAGAAAACGTGCGTCATTTTTACCGTCTTTAAAAAAATAACGAATGTTATTTATATTGGGTTAATTATTTAATAATAAGGAGCTGCAATGAAAAAAAGCGGATTGCTTACCTTATGCTTTTCTTTATGGCTTTTGACCGGATGCTCTGCACAGGAAATCGCAGAATGGAATCAGAAAATCAGTGACCTGGGGCATCAGGTCAGTCATACCATGAATGGTGGTATGCAGAAACGGGAACAACGGGAGTATGACGTGGTTATCCCTGTTGATATTGATACAGCCGCAGCCCGTCTGCGCCGTTATTATGGTTTTGAGGATGTGAATGCCAAAATCCGTGCTCTGCGTCAGTCAGGTAAAGAAAGTGATCAATGGGCCGCCACGGCTATTGCAGAAGAAAGCCGGGGCTGGGAATGGGAAGTGACGCCGGGAAGTTATTATAAAATGGGGGCGGATATGGGAAAACGTAACCCGCCGGCACATATCGTCATCGAACTGGAAAAAAATGGTTCGGGAACACACATGTATATCACTTACAGCGCTTCGTACAGTGATACCCTGACTCCGGAGTTTGTTCAGGAAATATTTAAAACCGCGAATGACGTTGCAGCCGGAAAAAGGAGGTAGAACAGGGTAATGAAATTATTTCTGTGCGAAAAGCCGTCTCAGGCCAAAGATATTGCCCGGGTGATCGGCGCTCATCAGCGGCGGGATAATTTTTTTCAGGGAAATGGCGTTCAGGTCGCCTGGGCAAGAGGTCATCTGCTGGAGCAGGCTGAACCGGAGGCTTATGGCGCACAGTTTGCGGCCCCCTGGCGGCAGAGTGCCTTACCCGTTATTCCTGAACAGTGGAAAATGGTGGTTAAAAAAGACGCGGTTTCGTTGTTTCAGACCATAAAACAGTTGCTCAGTCAGGCGACGGAAGTGGTGATTGCCACGGATGCGGACAGGGAAGGGGAAGTGATTGCCCGTGAATTACTGGAGGCCTGTCATTACCGGAAAAAGGTACAACGTTTATGGTTGTCTGCACTGGATGAGGCGAGTATCAGGCAGGCATTAAATAACCTGTTACCCGGCGAGAAAACGGCCTCTTTATATTCAGCGGGATTAGGGCGGGCCAGAGCAGACTGGCTTATCGGTATGAACATGACGCGTCTGTTTACCCTCAAAGCCCGGGAACTGGGGTTTGGTGGGATATTGTCGGTCGGACGTGTCCAGACGCCGACACTGGCCCTGATTGTCCGGCGGGAAAGAGAAATTACGCACTTTGTTTCCAAACCCTTCTGGCGGGTGACCGCCTCGTTGCAGCATCAGGGGATCATTTTTCAGGCTCACTGGCGACCTGCCTCGCAGTATTGTGATGATGAACATCGTTGTATTCACGTTCAGGCCGCTCAGGCCGTAGAGCAACTGTGCCGGCAGGCAGGGAAAGCGACGGTGTGTACAGTGAATGAAACGAAAGGAAAAGCCTTGCCGCCGTTGCCGTTTGATCTCGGGACACTTCAGCAGGCGGCCTCAAGGCGTTGGGGGTATTCTGCGGATAAAGTGCTTGAAATCGCGCAAAGTCTGTATGAAAAACATAAGGCCACCACGTATCCCCGGACGGACTGCGGGTATCTGCCGGTGTCCATGCGTGCCGACATACCGGTTGTTTTAGATGCATTATCACAAAGCGATCCGGCCTTACAGAATGTGCTGGCACAATTGCAGCCGGCGCGAATTTCCCGGGTCTGGAATGATGCAAAAATTACGGCTCACCATGCGATTATACCGACCCGGCAGACACCTGATTTGAACGCCATGAATGAGGCTGAACTGAATGTCTATAAACTTATCCGTGCCCATTATCTGGCGCAGTTTTTGCCGGATCAGGAATGGGATGCAACAGAGGTGTTTTTAGATATAGGCGGACAACAATTTGTTGCCAAAGGGAAAGTCGAAAGAGTGAAGGGCTGGTCTGTATTATTTGTGAAACATGAAGACGATCCGCCAGTAAAAGAAGAGGCAGAAACCGGGCTGGAAGCCGGAACAGAAACATTGCCGTCCCTTCACGAAGGTGAATTCTGTGTGGTACAGGAGGCAAAGGTTGTACAACTGGCGACCTCACCACCGAAACCGTATACGGATGGTACATTGATTGCGGCCATGAAGAATGCGTCCTCCTTTATTACCGATCCGACATTAAAAAAAGTCCTGAAAGAGAATGCGGGGCTGGGGACAGAGGCAACCCGGGCAGGGATCATCACCACGCTGGAAAACAGGAAATTGATTGTCAGGCAGAAAAAAACACTCCGGGCGACAGACACCGGTTGTCAGCTGATTGATGCCCTGCCGGCAGCCTGTACAGATCCGGGAATGACGGCGTTATGGGAACAATCACTCGAGCAGGTTGCACAGGGAAATCTGTCTCTGGATGTGTTTATGCAAAAGCAAATCAGCTGGTTGGCACATCTCATTAAAAAAGGCGGGGAAATGCCGCTGGCGCTGGATCTGCCACCGATGCCATCCTGCCCGTCGTGTCATGGAAAGATGGTCTTACGGGAGAGCAGTAAAGGCCGTTTCTGGAGTTGTCAGCGTTATCCGGATTGTAAAGGGAGTGTACCATTACCGGAAAAAATGCAGGGGGTTACCCGGGGGATGAATAAAAGAAAGAAGGCCGTGAAGAAGAGCATAACAGGACTCTTTACCTGAGTGATAATTACCGTTAGCATAGCTGACGCTAGGGAAAAGCCCCCCGTCATTGCGGCAAAGCCGTAGCGGAACAACTGCGGTGGCGACAATGAGAAAGTCTGTCTGTCAGCAGGACAGACTTTAAGGCGCATCAACCTCATGAAAACCGCGCCGGAGCTGGTTGAACTCCTGAGGTTCTTTTTAACATCACAGAGTGGGCGGCACTGTCAGGCGTTATTAACCGTAACGCCTTTTTTATTTGACAAAAAAGTTATTCATCCATGTGACTGAGTACCTGAATCACCCAGTCCGGGCAGGGCCGGGCGCTGTTTTTTTCCGGTGGGCATAACCAGGATTTTACCGCCCTGACAGAACAGGGCCTGCCTGTTGTCTGCTGAATGAGTTGAGCCAGGTCTTTTTGTGTCAGATGATGTTGCTGTAACCAGACTTTCAGTTTGTTTCTGTTATCCATTTTATTCTTCTGTGTTTATCCTTTTCTCTCTGAACTGCTTTTTTACTTGACAAATAAAAAAAGCAGATTAATCCTTATTCTGCTTATACCGTTGCTTAATGCAACATTGCCAATGCTTCA
>NZ_JAMPOG010000069.1:0-3909 GCF_028480065.1 Providencia sp. PROV189 | reverse complement strand
AGTTTTGAGAGAATAGCGGAAGTCCACGATTCTTATTACAGTTGATTGAGGTTTTACTAATACAGCTACGGATATATTAACGAGCGCTAGGACGCCTAAAATATTACACCTTACGGAACAATTTCACGAAAGATTGAATCTCAAAGTCGTTAAATACAACTTGTGATTATTTTATAACTCACGCAGCCTATGGATGTCTATGTGATATAATAATTTCTTAATCGCTAATGAGTTTATTTTCCAAGGGAGAATTAAGTATGTCTAAGAAAACTCTTAGAGAGTTTGTGAAACATGATTCAATCAAAAATGTCAAAAAAAACGTATTAAAAATAGACTTGAATTATAAAAGACTTATTCAGTTTTGCTCGGGTACTGAAAATATTGAAAGAACTAATAAGAATGTAGCACTAACTAATATTGCAAAAGGAACCCACCGTTCTTTAAGTTTACTGGCCAACAATTTGTCAGATGACTATGATATAACATTAATAGCATTATGTGCGAGAAACCTTTTTGAGCTTAATATCAGGCTAAGATCGATAATTGAAGATGAAAACTCACTTAACAAATGGATGAGTGAGATGGTTATGGATGAAAAGCAGATTATAGACGCTATATCAACGATTGCTAATGATAACCACACCACTGAACTGGAGTTGTTCGAAAACAAAAAGAAACTAAATGATTCTATTCTAGATCAAAATAACTTAAAAAGTGTCAAAAGCCCTGAAACAGTCAAAAGTATTGCTGAAAAAATTGGTGAACAAGAAGAATACACGGCGCTATTCAAACTATTTTCAAAATTATTGCATCCTACTTCATATCTTATCAATCGACATAACGAAGCAAGTTGCATCTATAGCTTTAACATACTGATTGTATCTGCACAAAAATATGCATTTGATATGTTTGAGAGATTAAAGATTGAATTAAACGTGCCGGAAGGTGTATTAAAACCATGGTGATGTTATATTTTATTAAGGTGTATTACATGATGGTGGAATGTAAATCATTAAATAGTGCTCATCGTACATCTAGTATGTTCTGATTTGCTTGCCTGTTAAATAAAAAAACAGATGTTAATAACGTCCGCTTCTGGCGCATAACAAACCACCAAATTTTATTGCTCGTTTAACCGAGCAGCCATGTTAAAATAGCGATCTACTTTTCAAACCCACATCACAAAAACAGTAAAATAAATTTTAGGCCCAACAATAGGCCCAAACTAAAAGTTGAATTGGATTTTATTGATTTAAAATCAATGCCATACAACCTTAATTCAGATTCCGCCAGCCCACCAAATAAATCAAGGGGTTGCGTGAAAACGCAGCCCCTTTGTTTTATCTAATGTCCACTTTGCGTCCACCACTCCATAAAAAACATATTGTAGAATATTAATTTATTGATGAAGGTTGAGTTCTCATGAATGAAAAGCAATCTCAGACATTAAGTGCTGAAAAGCTTTATGAAAATGCCTTAATCTCTATACAGCTAGGCATAGAAGATTTCAAAAAATCCCAATTACCTCTTGATGATGGCGGAAATCCATTTCGCACGCTATCAGCGATACGGAATCTTTATGCAGGAATGCTTCTACTATTTAAATACCGAATCATCATATCTGTAAATTCAGAAGAAGAAGCTTATCAATTAATATTCTCACCTCCACATAAAATATTACCTCATCCTGATGGGAAAGGTGGGGTAATTTGGAAACCCGACGGAAAATTCAAACAAACAACAATTGACGTAGAAGGTATCAAACAACGATTTGAAAAGTTTGAAATTGTTGTTAATTGGGATGCGATTTTAAAATTACAAAAAAGTCGTAATGATTTAGAGCACCTACATCCTAGAAACTCACATGGCGAGCTTGCTAACTTTGTAGCAGATTTATTCCCTATCCTAAACGATTTTATCACTAATGAATTAAGCGAAAACCCTACAGAATTATTAGGCTCATCTTGGTTAATAATGCTTGAGCATCAAGATTTTTACCAAAAGAAACTCACTGAATGCAAAGAATCTTGGCAGAATGCGAACATCCCTTTAGGAATGCTTGAATTTTTAAATGAATGCAAATGTCAAGAGTGTGGTTCCAGTCTTTTAATGGCAAACAGTGAAGATATTAAGAATGGTTATGCCGTTGATTCAGATGAAGATAAATTTAAATATAACTGTGTTTCCTGTAACTACTCCGACCTTATTGCACCTTTACTAATAAACGAATTTGACCACAATTTTTTCTATTGGCCCCCTAATGGAGATGAACCAACCTACGAGGGGTGTGTAGAATGCATGCATGATACATTTGTTATCCAAGAACAAGAGTGTCGTTGGTGTGGTTACGAACTAGGTTACACTCGCTGCTATGCATGTGATGTCATCCTTACACAGGATGACCAAGATTGCTCTGGTCTGTGTGGAGATTGTAATTATAGAATGAATTATCATTAATCAAATATCTAATTGGCTTCTTAGATAATTATCTAAGGTTATACCTCTTATATTCGAATCTTTAATTATACCAGTCATAATTTTTGTTCTCCATTTTCTCTAAGCCGCATAATTACTGACTTTTTGAAATTATGCGGCTAATTCCGTGATCCAGTCAACTCCACGTAAAATGTAAAATTTCTATATTTTTTCATTGCGTTGTGTTTTTAAGGCGATCCAATAGGCGATCTAGAAACTGTAATCCTCTGAAATTCTTTTCACTCATTTTGTCCACTTCCCCTAAAATGAGACAGCGATAATTAGATTTTCTGCCTTAAAAATTGCAGAGGTCATGATGAAAAAAGCTCGTTTTACTGAAACTCAAATCGTTAATATCTTAAAACTCGCTGATTCAGGGATGAAAGTGGAAGACATTTGTCGCCTAAATGGGATCAGTAATGCGACTTATTATATCTATGGACTACCATTGGAAATCAAAATACGGTGGTATGGAGGCTGCTGATATTAAAAGGCTTAAAGAGCTTGAAGATGAGAATACCAGACTTAAAAAGCTCTTTGCGGAAGTTAGCCTTGAAAACCATGCGATGAAGGCGCTTTTCGCAAAAAAGGGTTGGTGATGGCTGAGCAATCATTAAAGGCAGCTGGTTTATCAGTCATTAAAGTGTGCAAACTGACATCATTGTCATGAGCCACTTTTTATCGTCAGTTGTTAGATTGGCGTAAAAAACAGTGTGATGATTGATGCTATACAAGCGATTTTAACGAAATCACCTCAGTCGGGTTTCTGGAAATGCTATTATCGGCTACGATTTGAAGGTTATCCGTTTAATCATAAACGAGTTTATCGCGTTTATTGCCGTTTGGGGTTAAACCTGAAACGGCGAGTTAAAAAATACTGCCGAAACGAGAAAAAGCCCCTTAGTGATTGAAAAAATCCCGAATGTTCAATGGGCATTGGATTTTGTACATGACAGTTTATATTGTGGTAAGCGTTTCAGAACATTGAATATTATTGATGAAGGAACACGTGAATGTTTGGCGATTGAAGTGGATACATCGTTGCCAGCTGAACGGGTTATTAAAGTGCTTGAACGCTTAAAAGTCGACAGAGGAGTGCCGAAACAAATACGCGTGGATAATGGACCTGAGCTTATTTCAACCAACCTATTGAATTATTGTACAAATAATAAGATTGAACTATGTCATACTCAACCCGGTAAGCCACAATAAAATGGCTTTATCGAACGTTTTAATGGCTCATTCCGCCGTGAATTTTTAAATGCGTATTTATTTGAGTCATTATACCAAGTACGTGAAATGGTGTGGTTTTGGCAACAAGATTATAACCAAAATCGAACGCACGAAAGCTTAAATCACCTCCCACCAGAGGTATATCGTAAACAGTTAGAAAACTCTAAGTTGAAGTGTCTCAATTAATGGGGAGTGGACATT
>NZ_JAMPOG010000068.1:0-4070 GCF_028480065.1 Providencia sp. PROV189 | reverse complement strand
GAATGGTGCAGCACCGTTTATCGCAAATGAAATAAAAAAACAGATCCCGGATGAAGAAACCGATGCCAACCTGAAACGCACCATTGCTCATGGTATAGCGAATGCCGCCCTTGCACTGGCCAAAGGTGAGAATGTTGCGGCGCAGGCGACCGGGGCGATGACAGGGGAAGCCATCGGTATACTGGCCGAATATATCTACAACAAACAGCCGGGTGAACTGACAGAACGGGAAAAAGAGAATGTCAGTGCCTGGGCAACGCTGGCGTCAGGTCTTGCCGGTGGTCTGGCAGGCGGAGATACACAGAGTGTGGCGAACGCAGCCCAGGCAGGAAAAACAACGGTTGAGAATAATTATCTGAGTAGTTCTCAGTCCGTCGAATTTGATAAAGAGCTGACAAACTGCCGGAAATCCGGAGGGAACTGTCAGAATGTTATTGATAAATGGAAAAAAGTCAGTGACGAGCAGAGTGCCATAGTTGATGAACGTCTGGAAAGTCATCCTTTAACAGCTGTGGGCTGGGATAAAGAGGTTGCCTTAGGCGGTATTGATATGACAGAGCGTCCTGGTTGGCTAGGAAGTATTGGCGCTGATGTCATGACCAGTGATGAGGCAAAAGCTTACGTTCAGCAATGGAATGGTCAGGATTTGGCTAAAATAGACATGAATAGTCCGGAATGGATGAAATATGCGCTGTTTGTGTCAGACCCTGAAAATCAAGTGGCAGTGGCTTCATTAGGTCTATTGGCAAAGGATATTGGCGTTGCAGCTATTTCCTTTATGCGTCGCAATACAGCAACAGCCACAGTCAGCGCTTCAGAGATCGGGTTGAAGTGGGGTCAGGGTAATATGAAGCAGGGGATGCCGTGGGAGGATTATGTGGGAACCACACTTCCGGCAAACTCGCGATTACCGCAAAACTTTAAAACGTTTGATTATTATGATGAAGCATCAAGAGTTGCTGTAAGTGCTAAATCAATGGATACCCAGACGATGGCAAAACTGGCTAATCCCAATCAGGTTTATTATTCGATTAAAGGAAATATTGATGCGGCAGCGAAATTTGAGAAAGCATCACTTTCTGGCGTTAATATTGACTCATCAATGATTGCCAGTAAAGAGGTGAGATTGGCTGTCCCTGCCAATACGACGAAAACTCAATGGACGGAAATAAACAGGGCTGTTGAGTATGGCAAAAGTCAGGGTGTTAAGGTAACGGTAACTCAGGTGAAATAATATGAATAACATAGTAAAAACGGCATGGGCCTCTGTAAAAGCGAATGCAGATTTTATCTGTGTTGAAACTTATTCTGGTTACAGTAGTAATCGATGTGATCCTCAAGGAGTTCAGTTACTGAATACACCTAATATTGGTGATAATGAGTTAGGTATTATGGTGAAGAATGCGTTGGCTCATAGTCGCTTTGTATTACCCGCGCCCCGTACAGATGTATGGATACACCCTGAAGCAACATTCGATATGGAGCTTTATGACTTTAAGCGTACAGCAGAACGCTATGCTGATTGGGTAAAGAAACTCATGAAGCAGTATGGTTATAAAACTAAAAAAGCCTTATTTAAAGGTATGAAAAGCTGTGATATCTCTTGTGCTAACGGCGTAATTACAATCTCACCATCGCGCCATGAGAAGCTGGAAGCATGGGGAGCTACCGGACGTGGCGGTAGCGATAATGTCATTTTGCCAGCAGATAGTTCACCTGAAGAGATCGGCGCTGGTCTCAGGCTGGCGCTGAGTCGATGTATTGGTTAGTTATTATTTTTCCATGTTATGGAGGTCGGGATGCTTGGTTTTAGTGTTGGTCTGATCATGTTAGGGTTCGTGGTGTTCTTCCCGGTTATTTATTTAATCGGCTATGGTTTTACTTATTTTGATTCGTGGCGGTTAGGTAAGGAAATACCTCAGCATAAAATAAAAGTTAATGTCGTGCTCGGTATTATCCTTGGGGTCATATTGGGCGGGGTTGCACAGCATATATGGGATGGCCTAAATGGCTGTATGCAGCTAGGTTATTCCTTTGGTAAATGTTTTTTAATGTTAGATAAAATGTGAATAAATTAAAAATTGATAGAATAAATCCCGGCCTTGCGCCGAGATCGTCATTAAAAGTACCTCAGAACTTAAACTCCGCCTCAATCACCAGCCGGCCCAGCGCCGGGATCTTACTGCCTGCCGTCAGGCTTACCCACAATGCCCGTTCCCGCGTTTGATCACCGGCAGATCGCCGGTGATCAAACGCGCCGGGGAAGGAGTTAAACCACTGGAGCATCTTCGGCCTGTTGACATGCGTCACGCTCAGCCCCTCGGCGCAGCCCCACAGCTCGCGGCTGTTCTGGGTGGTGATGACGATGCAGTCGGGCATCACACGGATTTTAACCTGCATCCTGTCAGTAAATCCCGCCTGTTCTATCCACTCGTCGCGTAAAAATATCGCCTTATGCACGGCCCGGCTGTAGAACTCACAGCGGGTGGTGGTTGCGGCGCTTCAGTTGTACACGGTTCTGACTTACAATTGCGTTTAGCCATAGTAACTACTCCTGACCCTTGCGCATAAAGCAAGAACTTGTGTTGGTGATGAATGTCAGAAAGTTATCCGTGACATGGTAGATACCAATGTTCGTCAACAGGAAGAAATTAAAGCTGTTTGCTCTACATTTCCAGAGCAATGCCAGCAACAGTATGGCTATCTGGTTGAGCAGTGGGAAGCCTTTGATACAGCCATCAAACAGCAATGGAATGGTCAGGATTTGGCTAAAATAGACATGAATAGTCCGGAATGGATGAAATATGCTCTGTTTGTGTCAGACCCTGAAAATCAAGTGGCAGTGGCTTCATTAGGTCTATTGGCAAAGGATATCGGCGTTGCAGCTATTTCCTTTTATGCGTCGCAATACAGCGACTGCGACTGTCAAAGCATCAGAAGTTGGGATTCAATGGGGCAGGGGAATATAAAACAAGGAATGCCGTGGGAAGATTTTGTAGGTAAATCGTTACCTGCTAATGCCCGTTTACCGAAGAATTTTAAAACTTTTGATTACTATGATGGTGCAACAAAAACAGCAATAAGCGTCAAGTCTATGGATACGCAGACAATGGCAAAATTAACAAATCCTAATCAGGTGTACAGTTCGATTAAAGGAAACATTGATAGTGCAGCTAACTTTAAAGGTTATACGCTATCTAATACACCATTAACACCAGGATGATTGTTAATAAAGAAATTCAGTTGGCTGTTCCTGTGAGTACAACTAAAATACAGTGGGCGGAAATTAACCGTGCTATTGAATATGGTAAAAGTAAAGGCGTCGAAGTTAAAGTGACGCAGGTGAAATAAATATGAAATTTAATAAAGATCAGGATTACTGGGCTAGTGTGTATTGTACAAAAGAATTTTTACTAATTGAAACGCAATCAGGTTTCGGAAGAACTAGTTCAGATCCTCTCTTCCCTCCTCATTTATTACAGCTTGATGCTAACGATCAATGTGTTGGTGAAGCCGTCTTACAAGCATTATCAAATAGCAGAACATTGGTTAATTTAGAGGATCGCATTGTTTTTTTTGACCGTGAAAAAGGAAAAGAAAAATACACGGCATGGATAGAAATGTTGATGGATAGATATGGATATAAAACAAAACGAGCATTATTCAAAGATATGAAACATTCTATTATACATCTTACAAATGGTGAAATTACAATATCGCCAATGCGCCATGAAAAACTAGAAGCTTGGGAGGGACTTGAACTGTCGGAGAATGTTATTATTACTGTTGATAACTCTCCTTCTGAAATCGGTGAAGGTCTCAGGCTGGCGTTAACTCGTTGCAAAGATTAAACAGAGAATCCCGTCCATTGTGGCGGGTTTTTTGTATACAGAAAAAATCTTGGTCAGGCTCAGAGATATTTGCTCTACGTTTTTGGGAGCAGATAAGACAACACCAGCTGGGATTTTTGCTGATAGAGAGGGTTTTGATATTACTGTCGGGAAACTCATCCAGTTGCATGGCTTTGTTATCGCTTTATACCACGCATGCGACTGTCCCTGAGGGTAAAT
>NZ_JAMPOG010000067.1:0-4433 GCF_028480065.1 Providencia sp. PROV189 | reverse complement strand
TTAGATTGTCCCTCTAAGACACGGAATCGGTGGCTACACCACATCAACCAAGCAGTTAAAATTTATTTGCTTGCTTTTTACAGGAGACAAATCAGGGAGATAATTGAGAACATAAGGGAAGTGGTGCTGATAGGCAGATTCGAACTGCCGACCTCACCCTTACCAAGGGTGTGCTCTACCAACTGAGCTATATCAGCACATCTTGGAGCGGGCAGCGGGAATCGAACCCGCATCATCAGCTTGGAAGGCTGAGGTAATAGCCATTATACGATGCCCGCAATGAACTCGGCTACCTGAGTTATCAGCTGCTAAATGTAACCTGAATAAACTTTTTGAAAAGTTCTTCAGGAGATGGTGGTGGGAGAAGGATTCGAACCTTCGAAGTCTGTGACGGCAGATTTACAGTCTGCTCCCTTTGGCCGCTTGGGTATCCCACCTATCCAAATTGTTAATTGGTGCCGGCACCAAGAGTCGAACTCGGGACCTACTGATTACAAGTCAGTTGCTCTACCAACTGAGCTATGCCGGCATCAAGTGCTGCGCATTCTAGGAAGAGTGAGCGCGACTTGCAACAAAAAATTTTAATTTTTTGTTCGCTTGCTCACATTTTATGCACTTTTTGCGATTTTGCTGCTTTTTTCGCTATATTCAGCTTAAAACATCTACAGCAGAACACCACTATAATCCATTATTATTTAATCAGTAAAGAGCCCTTGCATCATTAAAAAGTGACTTAGGCCATTTTCTAGAGCAAAAAATGATGTTCTGTATCTTCGTTCCCTCTTTCTAACCGCTGCTTTTTTCAGCAACTCGTTCTATTTTTACAGCCTTCGTCAAAAAAAATTCACATAAAACATAAAAAGTTCTACGCCTACTATCTTTCACTCGCTATGATGCAACTTAATTTTACGGATACGGGTGTTTAGGCAACCTGTCCAACCTGCATAGAATAGGCAGATGTTGGTTTATGAAACAGACAGAGAATTTTATTACTACGCCATACTTAGAGTTTGATAGGGAACATTGGGCAACATTACGTGATTCAGTCCCTTTGACATTAACGTCTAGCGAATTGATAGAGTTGAAAGGTATTAATGAAGAACTCTCGATGGAAGATGTTATTGAAATCTACCTACCATTATCTCGTTTACTCAATTTTTATATTAGCTCCAATTTGCGCCGTCAGGCTGTATTAGAGCAGTTCTTAGGAACAAATGGAGCAAAGGTTCCCTATATTATTGGGATTGCAGGCAGTGTTGCTGTAGGCAAGAGCACAACGGCTCGTCTATTACAGGCCTTATTAACACGTTGGCCTGAGCATAGAAAAGTTGATTTAATCACGACAGATGGTTTTTTGTATCCTAATCAGGTACTCAAAGATCGAAATATCATGAAGAAAAAGGGTTTTCCTCAGTCTTACGATATGCGAAGACTCGTGAATTTCGTGTCGCAGATAAAATCAGGGGCGCGTAACGTTGTTGCACCGGTCTACTCACATCTGACTTATGATATTGTGCCTGACCAACAACAGGTTATTGATCAGCCTGATATCCTAATTCTAGAAGGCTTAAACGTGCTACAGAGTGATATGGACTATCCACATGACCCACATCATGTGTTTGTCTCAGACTTTGTTGATTTCTCTATCTACGTGGATGCAGACCCTGAATTATTAAAGCAGTGGTATATTGGTCGGTTCCTAAAGTTCCGCCAAGGGGCATTTTCCGATCCTGATTCCTACTTCCACAATTATTCTAAATTAAGCGAAGAAGAAGCCGTTAAAATTGCAGGCTCTATTTGGGATGAAATTAATGGTTTAAACCTAAAAGAAAATATTTTACCCACGAAAGAACGTGCAAGTTTAATAATGACCAAAGGCGAAAACCATTCTATCCAGAATGTTAGGCTTAGAAAATAAACACTATATGCCGGTATAGCTTACCGGCATCATTTTATTATTTTTCGTTAGATCTTAGTGATATTTCCCCACCGATATAAGGAATAATTTCACCATTATCCTGTTGTAATAAAAGAGCACCTTGTTGATTTATTCCTTTTTCCACACCGGTGATAATTTTATCACCAATCAACAACTTAACCTTCCTTCCCAAGAAGTTATCTAATTCAAACCAACGCTCCAAAAAGGGAACTAATCCTTCCTTCTCAAATAAAACTAATGCTTTTTTCAGTGCATTAATAATATCAGCAGACAATTTATTTCTTTCTATATTTTCTACTTCATCAATTAATGAGGCCCACTCCTGATTAATTGTACCCTCTTTATCTACATTCTTTTTTTCCATACCAATATTAATTCCAATACCAATAATGATATGTGCGGCATCACCTGTTTTTCCTGTTAATTCCACAAGTATACCTGCTAGTTTTTTATCATTAAGATAAAGATCATTAGGCCATTTTACTTTTACTTTACCCCTGCTTAGTTTATTTAAGGTTTCAGCAATTATGATCCCCACAACTAAACTTAGTCCGACTGCAGCTGCCGGCCCTTGATCAAGCTTCCAGTACATCGATAGATATAGATTACAACCAAATGGTGAAATCCATTGCCGCCCGCGTCGACCTCTCCCCGCACTTTGGTACTCCGCCAGACATGTATCGCCTGATTTTAAGCTCGAAATTCTTTCAAGCATATACTGATTTGTTGAATCAATGACAGGCTCCACAATCACATCACTGCCCTGAATATATTGCTTAATTAACTCACCATTGAGCAAATTAAGCGTATGGGGCAATTTATAGCCTTTACCTGCGATAGTTTGCACTTCAATGCCCCATGAACGCAGTGTTTTAATATGTTTATTAATCCCTGCTCGTGTCATCCCTAATGTATCGCCTAGCTGTTGGCCTGAGTGGATTTGAGCATCAGATAAGATCTCTATCAATTGTAGCGGTGTACTGGTTTCTTTCATAAAATGCAGTCCATAGGGTTAATTTCGCCATGTTTACCAATAAACCTCACTTCTGGCTCAAGCATGATACCAAAATGCTTATGCACGGTTTGGCTGACATATTTAGCTAAGTCAACAATATCACGCCCTGTCGCATGGCATTTATTAATGAGGACTAAAGCCTGCCGTGTATGTACAGCAGCGCCACCTAATTCATAGCCTTTCAACCCACATTGGTCTATCAACCAACCCGCAGCAACCTTTATTGAGCCATCTTCTTGGGCATACTGTGGGCAAGTTGGAAAACGTTGTTTTATTTGATGCGCTTTATCTGCTGTAATAATTGGATTTTTAAAGAAGCTTCCCACATTGCCCGTCACGGCGGGATCAGGTAATTTTGCTTTCCGTGTCTGGCATACGGCATCAAACACTTGCTGTGGAGTCACTGTTTCGGCATCTAAGAGTGCTAAATCCCCATAGGTGAGTTTAGGTAACCATTGTTTAGCAAACTTCAAACCAACCCCAATAATCACATGAGAATGCTGATAGTCATGCTTAAAGATACTATCACGGTAGCCAAAATGGCAGGCTTCAGCCTCTATCCTTTCTGTCTTACCAGTTTGGAGGTTCAGAGTATCGACATACTCACATAAATCCTTCAGCTCAACACCATAAGCACCTATGTTTTGAATTGGTGCAGAGCCTACACAGCCAGGTATCAAGGCTAAATTTTCAGCACCATAGATACCTTTACCCATTAAATATTCAATAAATTGATGCCAGTTCTCACCTGCCGCAGAATACACATGCCAATATTCTGGGGTCTCTGTGATAGTAATGCCTCTAATACGATTGAGAATTACCGCACCATCAAAGTCTTCAATAAATAACACATTACTTCCCCCTCCAAGGATCAAAACAGGTAACTGCTGTTTTTGCGCATTAAGCCATTGCTGATAAATCTCTTCTGCTGATCCAGCAATACAAACTGACTTTGCTTGTGCTTCAATACCGAGAGTATTAAACGGTTTTAATTCAAGGGATGGGTTCATTGCAGCCTTCAATAGATAACCAATAAAGATGAGCTAAGTCTATCAGGCTGACCCGCGAGAATCATTAAATAATGAGATGCCTCTCATGACATTAGGAGTATTAGGTTGAAATGGCAATGTGTCAGGAACAAGAAAAAAGAAGATACAGAATAATTTGAATGGGGCTAAATAGCAAAAAGCCACCCTAAGGTGGCTTTTCTATATTTAAAACCTAGCAGTTCCCTACTCTCACATGGGGAAGCCCCACACTACCATCGGCGCTACGGCGTTTCACTACTGAGTTCGGCATGGGGTCAGGTGGGACCACCGCGCTATTGCCGCTAGGTAAATTCTTTTTTAATACTGATAAATTCATGGTGCTGATACCCAGATTCGAACTGGGGACCTCACCCTTACCAAGGGTGTGCTCTACCAACTGAGCCATATCAGCAATATGGTGCGGTCAGTCAGTACTGACACAACCTTTAAA
>NZ_JAMPOG010000066.1:0-3967 GCF_028480065.1 Providencia sp. PROV189 | reverse complement strand
AGACTATTCAGAAATTACTTTCAGAGGTTGAACAACAATTAGTTCAGTTACCTGCGGCAGCGGTTATTTCGGATATCTCATCAACATCACCTGTTGATCTGGCGATATTCAGTAAATCCCCTGTTGGTTATAAATGTGTCTGGTTGCTTGTTGGTGTTGATCAACTTGCCTTGCGCGTATTACAAGGAGAGCATTATGGTTTTATTTCACGTCAGCAACGTGACAGAGTACTGAAATTAGCGGGTTATCAGGTTCGTCATGTGACCGGGATGGCGGTAAATTACCGGAAATATGAGATCTTCCGTCATAACCTTGATTTAAACAGTGAGACTTATCAACAGGCTTCCCGTTATTTAGGTGAAATTGATCCGGATATCATTTCAGGGAAAAAACGCGCTTCATTTTTACCTGTTTTAAAAAAATAACGAATATTATTTATATTGAATGAATTATTAAATAATAAGGAGCGGCAATGAAAAAAATTTGGTTACTTATCTCATGTTTTTCTTTATGGCTTTTAACCGGATGCTCTGTACAGGAAATCGCGGAGTGGAATCAGAAAATCAGTAATTTGGGTCATCAGGTCAGCAATACCATGAACGGGGGGATGCAAAAGCGGGAACAGCGGGAGTATGACGTGGTCATCCCTGTGGATATTGACACCGCTGCGGCCCGTCTGCGCCGCTATTATGGTTTTGAGGATGTGAATGCCAAAATTCGCGCGTTACGTCAGTCAGGTAAAGAAAGTGATCAATGGGTCGCCACGGCCATTGCAGAAGAAAGCCGTGGCTGGGAATGGGAAGTGACGCCGGGAAGTTATTATAAAATGGGGGCGGATATGGGAAAACGTAACCCGCCGGCACATATCGTCATCGAACTGGAGAAAAATGGTTCGGGGACTCACATGTATATCACTTACAGCGCTTCGTACAGTGATACCCTGACTCCGGAGTTTGTTCAGGAAATATTTAAAACCGCGAATGACGTTGCAACCGGAAAAAGAAGGTAGAACAGGGTAATGAAATTATTTCTGTGCGAAAAACCGTCTCAGGCCAAAGATATCGCCCGGGTGATCGGTGCACATCAGCGCCTGGACAATTTTTTTCAGGGAAATGGTGTTCAGGTCGCCTGGGCAAGGGGTCATCTGCTGGAACAGGCTGAACCGGAAGCTTATGGTGCGCAGTTTGCCGCGCCCTGGCGACAAAGTGCCTTACCCGTTATTCCTGAACAGTGGAAAATGGTGGTAAAAAAAGATGCGGTTTCGTTGTTTCGGACCATAAAACAGTTACTCAGTCAGGCAACGGAGGTGGTGATTGCCACGGATGCAGACAGGGAAGGGGAGGTGATTGCCCGAGAATTACTGGAGGCCTGTCATTACCGGAAAAAAGTGCAGCGTTTATGGTTGTCTGCGCTGGATGAGGCGAGTATCAGGCAGGCCTTAAATAACCTGTTACCCGGCGAGAAAACGGCCTCCTTATATTCTGCGGGATTAGGGCGGGCCAGAGCGGACTGGCTTATCGGCATGAACATGACACGTTTATTTACTCTCAAAGCCCGGGAACTGGGTTTTGGCGGGATATTGTCGGTCGGACGTGTCCAGACCCCCACACTGGCCCTGATTGTCCGGCGGGAAAGAGAAATCACGCACTTTGTTTCCAAACCGTTCTGGCGGGTAACTGCGTCTTTACAGCATCAGGGGATTGTTTTTCAGGCTCACTGGCGACCTGCTGTGCAATATTGTGATGATGAGCATCGTTGTATTCATGTTCAGGCGGCTCAGGCGGTGGAACAACTGTGCCGGCAGGCAGGCAAGGCGACGGTATGTACGGTAAATGAAACGAAAGGAAAAGCATTGCCGCCGCTGCCGTTTGATCTCGGGACACTTCAGCAGGCTACCTCAAAGCGTTGGGGGTATTCCGCTGATAAAGTGCTTGAAATCGCGCAAAGTCTGTATGAAAAACATAAAGCCACCACGTATCCCCGGACGGATTGCGGGTATCTGCCGGTGTCGATGCGTGCCGATATCCCGGTTGTTTTAAATGCCTTGTCACAAAGTGATCCGGCCTTACAGAATGTGCTGGCGCAATTGCAGCCGGCGCGTATTTCACGGGTCTGGAATGATGCAAAAATTACCGCTCACCATGCGATTATTCCGACCCGGCATACACCGGATTTGAATGCCATGAATGAGGCTGAACTGAATGTCTACAAACTTATCCGTACCCATTATCTTGCGCAGTTTTTGCCGGATCAGGAATGGGATGCGACGGAGGTGTTTTTAGATATTGGCGGACAACAATTTGTTGCCAAAGGAAAAGTCGAAAGGGTGAAGGGCTGGTCTGTATTATTTGTGAAACATGAAGACGATCCGTCAGTAAAGGAAGAGACAGACAACGGGCAGGAAACCGGAACGGAAACATTGCCGCCTCTTCATGAGGGAGGCGTCTGTGCGATAGCAGAGGCAAAGGTTGTACAACTGACAACCTCACCGCCGAAACCGTATACGGATGGGACATTGATTGCGGCCATGAAAAATGCGTCATCCTTTATTACCGATCCGACATTAAAAAAAGTCCTGAAAGAGAATGCGGGGCTGGGAACAGAAGCGACCCGGGCAGGGATCATTACCACGCTGGAAAACAGGAAATTGATTGTCAGACAGAAAAAAACACTCCGGGCGACAGACACCGGCTGTCAGCTGATTGATGCCCTGCCGGCAGCCTGTACGGATCCGGGAATGACGGCGTTATGGGAACAATCACTTGAGCAGGTGGCTCAGGGACACCTGTCTCTGGATGTGTTTATGCAAAAGCAAATCAGCTGGCTGTCTCATCTCATTAAAAAAGGCGGGGAAATGCCGCTGGCGCTGGATCTGCCACCGATGCCATCCTGCCCGGTGTGTCAGGGGAAGATGGTATTACGGGAAAGCAGTAAAGGACGTTTCTGGAGTTGTCAGCATTATCCGGATTGTAAAGGGAGTGTAGCATTACCGGGAAAGACGCAGGGCGTCACACAAGTCGTTAGAAAAAGAAAGAAGGCAGCGAAGAAGAGCATTACAGGGCTCTTTACCTGAGTGATAATTACCGTTAGCATAGCCAACGCTAGGGAAATACACCCCGTCATTGCGGCAAAGTCGTAGCGGAACAACTGCGACGGCGACAATGAGAAAGTTTGTCTGTCAGCAGGACAAACTTTAAGGCGCATCAACCTCATGAAAACCGCGCCGGAGCTGGTTGACCTCCTGAGGTTCTTTTTAACATTGCAGAGTTGGTGGTACTGTCAGGCGTTATTAACCGTAACGCCTTTTTTATTGGAAAAATTTATTCATCCATGTGATTGAGTATCTGAATCACCCAGTCCGGGCAGGTGCGGGCGCTGTTTTTTTCCGGTGAACATAACCAGGATTTTACCGCTCTGACAGAACAAGGTCTGCGTGTTGTCTTTTCAATAAGTTGAGCGAGGTCTTTTTGAGTCAGATGATGTTGCTGTAACCAGATTTTCAGTCTGTTTCTGTTATCCATTTTATTCACCTGTGTTTTTTCTCTCTGATTTGCTTTTTTACTTGACAAATAAAAAAAGCAGATTAATCCTTGTTCAGCTTATACCGTTGCATAATGCAACATTGCCAATGCTTCAGTTGTCTGAGAGAAGCGCCTACGGGTGACAACGATGCCAATGTTCCGGCAATCTGAGAGGAACGCCTACGGGTGATTGCCACTGCCAATCCTCGGGTCATCTGGGACGAGGGCCTACGGGCGATGACAGAACTCCGTTCGTCCTTGAAATCGACGGAGGGTGATAACAGCACAGTGTTATCATCAGGATCACCTTATACAACGCAAGTCGTCAGTTCGGGAGCAATCCTGTGACTGACCCCGGTGGGAAACACGTTCCTGCCGGGACGATGTTTCTCATTTTTTTACCTTTTTTATCTAATGGAGAAACATCATGACCAGCAAAAATACGG
>NZ_JAMPOG010000065.1:0-5393 GCF_028480065.1 Providencia sp. PROV189 | reverse complement strand
GGATGGTGTAGCACCGTTTATCGCAAATGAAATAAAAAAACAGATCCCGGATGAAGAAACCGATGTCAAACTGAAACGCACCATTGCTCATGGTATAGCGAATGCCACCCTTGCACTGGCCAAAGGTGAGAATGTTGCGGCGCAGGCGACCGGGGCGATGACAGGGGAAGCAATAGGGATACTGGCGGAGTCTGTTTATCATAAAAAAGCGCATGAACTGACAGAGCAGGAAAAAGAGAATGTCAGTGCCTGGGCAACGCTGGCGTCAGGTCTTGCCGGTGGTCTGGCAGGCGGAGATACACAGAGTGTGGCGAACGCAGCCCAGGCAGGGAAAACAACGATTGAGAATAACGGGATTAGTGATGGATTTAAACTCTCGAAAGGAATGGCAGAATATGGGTTGTCAGCATCGACACTAGCTACATCGATGTCAAAGGATAATAAATTACCACAAGAAGTTACCGCCGCATTATCTAAACATGCGAAAGGCGATCTCCCTGAGGGACAAGATCCAGCCAGAGGTTTACTGGTTGCATGGGCACCAGTTCCTGCGATTGCTGCCAGTACAGTTATAGCACCGGCAACAGCGACATATGGTTTTTTGTTTGGCGGTGCATTAGGTGGCGCAACAGATGCGACGCAGCAACTTATCACGATGAAACCGGGCGAAACATATAGTTATACAGATACGTTGATTGCAATAGGTACAGGCTCTCTGACACAAGGTAAAGGTGTTATATTTACAACAGTAGTGAATGGTGGCGGCGCATATTTAGGTAGTTCAATCAAGCATGAGGATCCAACCGCATCAGTAGCAGGCTCGATTTTTGGTTCAGTGCTGGGAGGAACAACGTCAAATAAAGTTACTAATAAATTGATAGATAAAGGATATGGTTCTGTTACATCAGGGGTCGCAGGAGATGTTGCGGGGGCTATAGTGGAATCATCATCTGAAAATACCATTAAACAAATAATTAAGGATGGTGAAAATGAAAAGAAATAATCTACTTAATTTTAAGATAGTTATATGGATTTTATTCTTTCCTTTAATAGGAGCTTTGCTATCAATTTGTGGTGTTTTTATTGGGTATGTTGTTGCTTATTTTAAATTGGGTGTTTTTCCTATTGAAACAATATTTCCTAAAATAGTTGATGCCATAAAGCCTGGCGTGGCTGTTGGGTTGTTATTAGGCTTTAGCTTATGGATATGGGGAATAGTTATTCCTGAACTCACCGGTAAATTTAAACCAGATAAGAAAGATGATAATGAGACTAAAAAATAGATGGTTTTGTGTAATGGCTTGCTATTGAGAATAACTCACTGAGTGATGTTATCAATGCCACATCACAAGGTAAGACACCTCAGCAGGTTGCTGAAGAGCGTGTTAATGCTGAAATTGAGCGTTACAGGAAAGAAAACTGTGCAGGAATGAGTGCAGGTGCCTGTTCAGCTAAAATGGCAGAAGACCGAGACAAATTCTTCAGAAAAGCCGCCTCTTTAGGTATTGATTTTGTACCGGTGGTCGGTGATTTCAAAAGTTTTGTTGAAGCGGATGACTGGATTGATTACACATTAGCTGCTGTGGGCACATTGCCTTTTGCTAAGGTATTCACGAAGCCACTGAAAGAAGCTAAATTACTGTTAAAAGCTGGCGATCTTGAGGGGGCGAATAAGCTCATAAAAGATGCGAGTGATGCCATACCAACAAAATTGCCTTCAAGTCCTATATCGCAATCATCAAGTGGAGTATGGAAACCAGATCATGGTGTAGAGGTAAATGTTGGAGCTACAATCGTCTCTGATAGTGTCGCTTTCAGCGCAAAACAGTTAGATAAGAAATTTAAACATGCTTCTGATTTTGGCGTAATAACAACTAAGAAAAATAGTGATACCATTGCAGAATATCAGGCTGCCATCAAATCACATTTAGATAATAAGACGACTTATGAACATGGGACATACCTATTAGTTCCAGAATCAAAGGTGTTCTTCAATCCACAAACTAATAATGTGGTTGTAATTGATAAATCTGGTAATTTTGTTAGTGGGGGGAAGCTTGATCCTCAAACGAAGCAATATGAAAACTTCATAAATAACGGGACATTAAGATGAGTCAGTCTCTTAAAAAATACATTGATGATTTTCTTGCTAAGAATATATCGGCTGAATATTTTACCGACACTTATATGGCGAAGTGGAAGGGGGAGCGTGATAGTAACCTACTTAAGCAAGATAATGATAATCTAAGTGAATTATTATCCAGTGTCTTCTGTGTGGCTGATATGTACAACCCAGATAATGATCGTGAAGAATACGAATTTAACGATGAGCAACTATGGAATGAGGTGAATAACTTGATGATTGATTATAAAAAAGGAGAGCCCGACAGTTAATATCTTAACCGTCTGGGCCTCCTGACTGTCAGCCCGCACTATCGCAGGCCCCTGAAGGGCGCAAGACATAACGCTGATTATGCGTGGTTCGGCCTCCTGAACTGTCAAAGCTAAGTTCAGATGTCCGCCTGCCAGCAAAGATGAAATGTCCTTTGATTACAGGAGATGTAAGTCGAGTTCGTAGTCGTACAGGCCGTTCAAAACGGTATGGCAAGAAGAGACATGTACACGACTTTTATTGTTTAAACTGAATATATCTCTTTAGCTAACTATGGATGTAAGATATGCGCATTCGGTGTTCAGCCCGATTACTTATCATCAACTCTTTCAGGCAAGTACTGTTGTTTCGTTTTGTTCATACAAATGATGCACTGGCAGGTAAGTCATACTGGGCCACGCCTGGTGGTGTTGAGCACGGTGAATCTTTTGAACAGGCTGCTATCAGAGAACTAAAAGAAGAAACAGGTATTATCAGGGATGATGTTGGGGAATGTGTGGCGCAAAGAACTTTTGAAATGACGCTTCCAAGTGGGGAAACTGTTCTGGCAGAAGAGCAGTTTTTTGTCATATTTTCCAATAAAGAAGAAATCCACATTCACGGGTGGACTGATAATGAAAAATCCCTTATCAGTCGCCACCATTGGTGGAGTATTGATGAGCTTTCCAGGACTCAGGATATAATATATCCTGGTAATATTACTGAATTAATCCCTATGTCTTCCGTTCAGAGAGCGCTGGGATTTCATATGAGTTGGTTTCCTGCGCCGCCGTGAAGGCCCATCGCCAGCAGGTATTGCCTGAGAACGGTTATTGTCGCGTTTGTCCTGAACCAGTTTGATATATTCAAGTGTACGTCCGAGCCGCTTGTTGTCCACGATAGCTTCCTGGTCGATTTCCGACAGGCGATCATAAGTGGAGTAGGGAAGAGCAACGCCGTTAAGCCTGAGTTCTTTTCGGCCGCCCGGATAGTGCCAGACCTCAATGTACTTCCCGATGGCTTTGCGACTAATTTCGCTTTCTTCAATAAGATAGAGCACTTTGTCATACTGAACCGTCAGAGATTTCGAAACGCGGCGCGGTTCCCGCCATGTGAAAAAGGCAGCCAGATCATCATCATGTTCAAGTGGCCAAATTTATTAAACCACTACAGCTGAAGTAGTCACTGGAGAAAGATGGTTTCACACAACCGGTAGTGGTGTCAGAGGAGAAGAGCCATTATCTGGTGGTGGATGGTTTTCATCGACAGTTATTAGGCAGGGAAACGGATACAGGAAAACACCTGAAGAGCTGGTTGCCTGTATTAATCCGGAGAGAAAGGGACAGGCTGAGCGTATTGCCGCGACCATTCGACATAACCGGGCCAGGGGGAAACATCAGATAACGTCAATGTCTGATATTGTCAGAGACCTTTCGCGTCTGGGCTGGACAGATGAACGCATTGGCACTGAGCTGGGCATGGATCAGGATGAAGTGCTGCGGCTGAAACAGATTAGCGGACTGACGGAGCTGTTTCAGGAAGAGAGTTTTAGTCCGGCATGGACGGTAAAATAAGCTTAACCTGCTGCACCCGCCAATAGATAATCGTGAATAAGGCGTTCGGTTAACGCTTATCTTTTTGGGGGGCGAGCAGAGGCCTGGGAATGTTTTGCAGGATAGAGTCTGAAAGAACGCTGTCAATTCACTTTTTACATTGTTCTCATCTGGTTAAATTATGTTTTATATTTTGTCATTGCTCTGGTGTATTAGATCAGAATATTACTGTGAGTGAGAGAAAAGCATGCATAAGCCGAAAGTTAGTTGTAACTGAAGGAGTCTGGTGATGAATTATAGTTACAGAAATGTAGTGAGAAGGTCGATATGATAAGTCAAATCAAAGAGAGATAAAGATGAACAGGAATGTACCTATAGATCTTGATTTTGAACATTTATCAGAACAACTTAAAAAAGTTGCTCGGGAATTTGTCGATCTTAAATATCAGTTAGATTGTAAAGGTCGATATAATCCCGACTATATTCCGGATGATTTATATGGTATGGCTCATTCCGGAGATTATTCTTCTGTTTCTGGCTGGACATTTTTTATCAATATAATGCCATTTGTTCCTGCGGAAACAAACGAAAGACAGATAAAATATATTCCTATTGAATATACTTTAGGATGTAGCTGGCGATGGTGGCCTGAGCATGCAGAGAATGATAAAGATAAAATCATTAACTTTATTAAAAATTTAGATCAGGCTCAGAGTACCTCTTATACCTTTATTTCTAATCTTGGCATCATATTATCCTCTGAAGGAAAAAACCGAATTAATTTTTGTCGATATCATGGCATACCAAAAATACCAGGTAATGTGGATGAGGTTAAATACCCGGAAGCAGAAAGGATAAGTATCTATAAAGTAGATACATGTGATAATTATTTGGGATGCAGAGGTATAAAATCATCTTATCTGGCAGTATTAGATGACAGATATATTCAGGCAATAGAACATATTGATTATGCATTACCTTTATTGCGGGGCTATGGGATAAATATAGAATATAAGTGGCCAGAGCGTTTTCCTGAGTTAATGGATATCGATAGATTCGCTGTCAGGTCGCTTTCTGAATATGCAGGATGCAGGAAATCTATTGATATGGAGAGAGTTAATGAGTATGTAAAAAAAGAAAAAGAAGGGGAAGGGACTCAGAATTTAAGTATTTTGGATATGAAGATAAAAAACAAATTATTTTTATTTTCAGTATCAATATTATTATTGATTGTGAATTTTATATTGTTTGTCGAGTTTAGAGATGGTTATCTTGCTCAGTTGTTTTGTGGATTCTTAGGTATGAGTATCTCTATTTTTATTATGATGGTGATGCCTGTTTTTATTGTTAAAAAGAAATATAAAGATAATAGATAAATGAGCAATAGATGAGGCTATTGACCAAAAAATTTTTTGAGATATATTAAAATGTGTTACGTCGTTGCATAATGCAACACTGCCAATGCTTCA
>NZ_JAMPOG010000064.1:0-2615 GCF_028480065.1 Providencia sp. PROV189 | reverse complement strand
TTTGATGTCTGGCAGTTCCCTACTCTCACATGGGGAGACCCCACACTACCATCGGCGCTACGGCGTTTCACTGCTGAGTTCGGCATGGGGTCAGGTGGGACCACCGCGCTATTGCCGCCAGACAAATTCGGTTCGTTCCCGTTCGCGTCGACACCGCAAACCAGAACTGCAATCTTGAACAAGCTGATTTCTCGCACCACTCTCTCGTGCGCTTCAACAATCGTCTCTTCGTCTCTCTAAAACACCTTCGGTGTTGTCAGGTTAAGCCTCACGGTTCATTAGTACTGGTTAGCTCAACGTATCGCTACGCTTACACACCCAGCCTATCAACGTCTTCGTCTTAAACGTTCCTTTAGGACCCTTAAAGAGTCAGGGAAGACTCATCTCAAGGCAAGTTTCCCGCTTAGATGCTTTCAGCGGTTATCTCTTCCGCACTTAGCTACCGGGCAGTGCCATTGGCATGACAACCCGAACACCAGCGGTGCGTCCACTCCGGTCCTCTCGTACTAGGAGCAGCCCCTTTCAATCTTCCAACGCCCACGGCAGATAGGGACCGAACTGTCTCACGACGTTCTAAACCCAGCTCGCGTACCACTTTAAATGGCGAACAGCCATACCCTTGGGACCTACTTCAGCCCCAGGATGTGATGAGCCGACATCGAGGTGCCAAACACCGCCGTCGATATGAACTCTTGGGCGGTATCAGCCTGTTATCCCCGGAGTACCTTTTATCCGTTGAGCGATGGCCCTTCCATTCAGAACCACCGGATCACTAAGACCTACTTTCGTACCTGCTCGAGCCGTCACTCTCGCAGTCAAGCTGGCTTATGCCTTTGCACTAACCGCATGATGTCCGACCATGCTTAGCCAACCTTCGTGCTCCTCCGTTACGCTTTGGGAGGAGACCGCCCCAGTCAAACTACCCACCAGACACTGTCCGCACCCCAGATTATGGGGCAACGTTAGAACATCAAACATTAAAGGGTGGTATTTCAAGGTTGGCTCCATGCAGACTGGCGTCCACACTTCAAAGCCTCCCACCTATCCTACACATCAAGGCTCAATGTTCAGTGTCAAGCTATAGTAAAGGTTCACGGGGTCTTTCCGTCTTGCCGCGGGTACACTGCATCTTCACAGCGAGTTCAATTTCACTGAGTCTCGGGTGGAGACAGCCTGGCCATCATTACGCCATTCGTGCAGGTCGGAACTTACCCGACAAGGAATTTCGCTACCTTAGGACCGTTATAGTTACGGCCGCCGTTTACTGGGGCTTCGATCAAGAGCTTCTCCTTACGGATAACCCCATCAATTAACCTTCCAGCACCGGGCAGGCGTCACACCGTATACGTCCACTTTCGTGTTTGCACAGTGCTGTGTTTTTAATAAACAGTTGCAGCCAGCTGGTATCTGCGACTGGCTTCGGCTCCATGGGTAAACCACTTCACCTAGTGCCAGCGTGCCTTCTCCCGAAGTTACGGCACCATTTTGCCTAGTTCCTTCACCCGAGTTCTCTCAAGCGCCTGAGTATTCTCTACCTGACCACCTGTGTCGGTTTGGGGTACGATTAATGATAATCTAGAGCTTAGAGGCTTTTCCTGGAAGCGGGGCATGAGCTACTTCGCCACCGTAGTGACTCGTCATCAGACCTCAGTGTATAGCGAACCGGATTTGCCTAATTCACCCACCTACATCCTTAAACCGGGACAACCGTCGCCCGGCCAGCCTAGCCTTCTCCGTCCCCCCATCGCAATTATCACCAGTACAGGAATATTAACCTGTTTCCCATCGACTACGCATTTCTGCCTCGCCTTAGGGGTCGACTCACCCTGCCCCGATTAACGTTGGACAGGAACCCTTGGTCTTCCGGCGTGCGGGTTTTTCACCCGCATTATCGTTACTTATGTCAGCATTCGCACTTCTGATACCTCCAGCATGCCTCGCAGCACACCTTCACAGGCTTACAGAACGCTCCCCTACCCAACAACATTTACATGTCGCTGCCGCAGCTTCGGTGCATGGTTTAGCCCCGTTACATCTTCCGCGCAGGCCGACTCGACCAGTGAGCTATTACGCTTTCTTTAAATGATGGCTGCTTCTAAGCCAACATCCTGGCTGTCTGAGCCTTCCCACTTCGTTTCCCACTTAACCATGACTTTGGGACCTTAGCTGGCGGTCTGGGTTGTTTCCCTCTTCACGACGAACGTTAGCACCCGCCGTGTGTCTCCCGTGATAACATTCTTCGGTATTCGTAGTTTGCATCGGGTTGGTAAGTCGGGATGACCCCCTAGCCGAAACAGTGCTCTACCCCCGAAGATGAGTTCACGAGGCGCTACCTAAATAGCTTTCGGGGAGAACCAGCTATCTCCCGGTTTGATTGGCCTTTCACCCCCAGCCACAAGTCATCCGCTAATTTTTCAACATTAGTCGGTTCGGTCCTCCAGTTAGTGTTACCCAACCTTCAACCTGCCCATGGCTAGATCACCGGGTTTCGGGTCTATACCCTGCAACTTATTCGCCCAGTTAAGACTCGGTTTCCCTACGGCTCCCCTATTCGGTTAACCTTGCTACAGAATATAAGTCGCTGACCCATTATACAAAAGGTACGCAGTCACCCC
>NZ_JAMPOG010000062.1:0-5921 GCF_028480065.1 Providencia sp. PROV189 | reverse complement strand
TTATAATAAAAAACAAAAAAAGAAAAATAGAATCTATTACCAACATTTATATTAGTAATACATAGAGAAAAATATTTAAACTCGCTGTCATTTCTTAGCTTAACAAAAGCTATAATAAATAATTTTGGTTACTGGTATTAAACACCTCTAAATATGATAAAACATTCTACTTTTATGTGATTTTAAAACATCTTACTGAAATAATGTTTTTCAGATGTAAGTATTATAGATAACTTTTTTATAATTATCATTACACCAAAATCGAGTAAACCGCACTTTAACCTAAAAAATCACAAATGTAACATTTTATTTCATCATTAAAAACAATAAAGTAGATTAACATCTAGCTATCGCACCTATGATTAATGAGGAAATAACTCCAAACAAATCATAATAAGAACTAAAGAAAAGAATAAAATACCTAATTTAATGTAGTTTAATAATTAAACATAAATCCTTTTAATTTTAACTCGGTTAGAGAGTAATTATTCACATTGGAAAAACACTTCATAATAATAACCTTTATCTCTATGATTATTAATCACTTTAGAAGAAGTATCGTCAAGGTAATACACAATATCACGAGTAATATTGTTTCAACATCAAGTTTACCTTGCCTATTTCCTTTAGTATAAAACGACTATCACGATTTTTTATCTTATCACTACAAAACTCTAGATGATAAAGTCGGTTTTACTCAATCTCAGGCAGTCAATTATAGGTAAAGCATGAATTACCTCATTTAATATCAAGGTGGCATAAGCCGTATAAACTTGCCACCTTGATAAAATTAGGATATTCCAAAGCAAACCGACTCTATCTTTAAATTTAAAGGCCTCTTTTTAAAAAATACTTTTCTATCTCTGTATGAGTCTCAAAGTTATAAAACAATGGCTTTAATGTATCATACAATTCATGATTATCTTTTTCTATCTGCTGACGCAGATATGAAAAAAAGGAACTCACATCGCAATCAAGAATGCACAATATATTTAGTAAAGCATCAACAGATATTGTATTAACCCCCCTTTCATATCGAGAGTATTGTTGCTGCGAAATGCCTAATTCACTCGCCATTTTTGTCCCTGAAAATGAACTTGCCTTTCGCAATCTCTTAATTTCTTCACCAATCACTTTGGTGAAAAAGTTTTTAGGTATTACATTATTCAAGGTTAAATTATCCTTTTACTATATATCCTGAAAAATTAAACCCCATTAAATATGCTAAAGATAAATGGGCCTTAATATCTAATTACCTATAATAGGGAATTAGTGTTCCACAGCTAAAATAGCGTTATCACTCATTTTAAATCCATAGCGACTTAAAGGGGAGATAGATATACTCGTTGCATTACCTTTAATATTGACAACTTTGCTTTCACCAGGTCTGATATAAAACTGGTCTAGCGCGTAATCTTCGTTACTCGGTAAAACTTTAAATGAGGGTGATAACCTAATGACTTGCTTTCCATTATTTTTTAATGTTAACTGATTATTTTTTTGGCTCACTGAAAGAGCGTCCCAAGGTGTTTGGCTCACTTTCATATTAGCAGGAGAAACTAACATTGCCACATCCTGACGAATAGGCATTTTAGTGACATTCTCTTTACTTGCCCCAATACCTTGAAATGATGCTTTTAAAATTACTTCATCGGAAATATCAACGCCTTTTTTCAAAATAAAATTAATTTGTTGACTTTGTTGAGGTTCAATACGAACAATCGGTGGCGAAATCATAATATCACCAGCAAGTTTTGTTGAACCATCTAGCTCTTCAACTTTGGTTGATAATAAAATAGGTGAATTACCGGTATTTTTAACATTAAAAACCTTTCGCCCTTCTCCTGCATCTAATATTACAGTCATGGTTTCTAATTGGAAACTTGCATGAACATTTGTGCTCACTATTAATAAAAAGCTTGAAAGAATAGTTGCAAATATTTTTTTCATAAATAACCTCTTTATCAAAATCTATGTTTAGTTTTTTGATGACTTATTGACATATTGCGTCTACTTCTTCATAAAGCAACTCAGATGAAAAATGTTCTGGTACTGTGTATTTCACAATACAATCATCTGAGTTTGGTGAACGAAGAATTAATTCATCACCAATTTGTTCGTTAGTTAAAAAAGTATTCCCTTCACCCATAATGGCACTGACATACTTTCCTTTTTTATTTATTAAGCTTGCACCACTAGGTGCTTTTTGACCGTTTTTAAGCGTAATACTCAGTAATAACTGTCTCATTTCGGTAGCTTTAATTTCTTTTGTAATAACACTTCCTCTAGCAACTGCAACATCGAACGAAGTGGTATCAAGCCGAATATTTAACGGTAAATCTTGCGTGTTCAATTGAACCGTTGTTTTCCTATTTGTTGGTAATGACGAAATGGCAGCCGTACCAAAATGATTCGTGATTGTTGAACCACTGCCTAACGCACTCACCTTAACATTTGGTTGATTTGGAATATATATAATCCCAAAAGTATTACTTAATGGCACTGAAGAGGTTGCAACTAGCCCATTTGAATAAGCAATAGCGCCTGTAGCAGATGACATAAATGAATAAACATTATTTTCAGTCATGGAAGCATTTAATGATAATTGTGTATAAGCATTCGTATTATTAATGCTCCCGTTAACACGATTTACATCACTGCTACGACCTGCACCGATAGAGTAATTCCACCTATCATTCTGTCTATAGTTATAATTCGCCATTAAAGTACTACGGTCATCGTAATATTGGCTTTGTATACTTGCACTTGAACGGCTATTTATTGGGATTGATGCATTCAGATAAAAGCGATTGTCTTGATCTGTTCCAGACTGAAAAGATAAATTTAATGAGACATCACCGATCTTTCTGCTATAACCGACTAAATGACTTACTGTATCTGAACCGTCTCCATAATAATGGTTATAATTTAAACTATAGCTAAAACTTCCCCAGTTAATATCACCCCAACTTGTATAAAGTGAAGAAGAAGTCTGAAGGTCTCGACTAAACCATGGTAAATTCCATGCATCTTCATCCAATATTGGTTGCTGTTTTTCTAATGTACTATCTAACGTCGGATACTCATGACTGCGATATAGAAATGAGACTCCCAATGATGCGGCACCTTTGGCCAACGATGTATTAAAGTCTAACTGGCTTCCCTCTTTTTCATCATTACGAGAAATTGAAACATTGCCTCCACCATTAATGAGTAGTTTTTCTCCAAATGAAGAATGAACACCACCACTTACAGATTGATATTTATCTGAATATAAAGCCCCTGCTGAATAATCTATTTTTTTATATTGTGCGCTTGCTTCCAAACTACTAATTAAAGGATTATCACTTTCTTGAACACTATTGACTGTACGATATTTACCAATAAAAAATTGATAAGATAAAGGTGATAAATTTTCAGTTACTTGATTTGAGGTCATTACTTGATATTTCTGACGCTCACCATTATCTTGAATAACTGTTACATCAACTGGTGTTCCATTGATAATATTATTAATTCTATTTAGTTCAAAAGGACCAGCAGGCACTATTGTTCGATAGAGCAGACGACCATTTTGCTGAACCTCTACGGTTGATGGCGAATTTGCAAAACCAGCTATCGGTACAACTAATCGATTATTAAGCTGTAATGCACTGTCCGAATAGAGTTGAACGCCATTAACTGGTATACCAGAATAATAACTGCCTCGGCTATTCAGTTGACCTATTTCAAATTGAGACTTTAATGACTCGATACTACGCGATAATACTGTTTCATTAAATTGATACTCTGAGTTCCCTTTACTTGAAGAAAAACTACTATTATTGCGTAAAACCCAGTTATTCCAGTTTGCTCCCGTTTCAAATTCACCTTGATAAAACTCTTGGTTATTATGGCCATTAATATGCATACCGTAAATTCGATAGTTATTAACTAAACCAAAACCACCATAAGTCAATTCACGACCTTGCAACTTAGGATCAAAGTTGTTTTCAGCGACTGTAATATCAATAGCAAACTCATTAGGTCGCATTACCACCCGTGAATCAGGATAGACATCTTGAAAAACATGACATCCATCTTCTAAATTTGTCGATTTTAATCTCAACGTCTTCTGCAAACTATCATCAAGGCAAAGATGACCACTATCATCTATTTTGGCATTAACAGAATAAGTTTGATCACCATTTAATTGTATTGTGACATCATGGTTACCAGGAAGAAATTGGCTCCCTTGCATAAAATAATCAGCGACTTCTTCACCGTAACCAAGTGCCTTTAATGAATCAATATCAAAATTCACTTTTGAGTTTTTATCAGCATTATCTTGATTTGATGAATATGAATACTCATTATATAACATGAATATTAAAGCCATAAAAAAATAGTAACGTCGTGTTTTTTTATTAGTATATAACATACATGCTCATTGCTTAATTATAATTAATGTGTTCAGGCATTAAATGCCAAATGAAAAAATCAATTCAGCATTACCGTCTAATTCAGCACCATTAACAATAGGCCCATGGGTTTCTTTTAAAGAATTAAGTTTAGGCGAAACAGTAATATCAACAGAAAATAATTTTCCCGAGGCAATATGACTTTTACCCGTTAACCAACCATAGGTTCTATTTTTTTTCACCGTTATAGCAGATGTTCTTGTTCCTGATAAATTTTCGCTTAAAAACAACTCCGCTTTTTCATTATCAACATTGGCATGACTCAACGTTAATCGATAATCACCTATTTTCCCTGAACCATTTACGTTACCTAACCCAAAATAGCTTTCATCATCCATACGGGAGGAATCATGACGATTATCAATAATTTTTAAAAATAAATTTATCGGTGTATTGCACATCACTTGCCATGTTTGTTTTAATTCTGGAAGCGCTGTGACTTTGTTTAATTTAAAATAATGGGCATGTAACTGGGAAAATTGATAGTTCCCGTTATTTGGTGGGATAATTTCACAACTTGGAGGTGTCACAATATCGGTGATTATATTTTGCCTATATACGCCCTGAGCATTTGAATAATCACAAAAATAGAACATTAACACTACTGTAAGTTGATATAATATTATCCGCATAAGATACATGCCCATTTTTTTCATTATTAAAGACTAAAGCTAAATGTAATTACAGCTTCTGCGTTATAATTAAGTTCATCATTAAGTTCAATATTTGCTTTAGCTAAATCATCTCGTGAGTTAATAAATACACTGTCTTGTTCAAAACTCGCTGAAAAGACTTTTCCAGGTATTAATGATTGCATAAATGCATCTTTACCCCCGGCTTCATGCTTAGTATTAGACCATCCATAGTATTCACCTTTAGTCAATACATAATCTCCAAGCCTAGAAGTGGCATGTGTTGAATTATATAAACGGCGAACATATCCAGAATTATTATCGACCTTAGCATCTTTTACTAAAAATGAGACACCACCAAGTGCGGCCGGTTTACCGCCATTAATATGAAAATATTTATGTGAATACGAGCTTGATACCGGTGTTGAAGGTAAACTCAAACCTTGGTAGGTATCTGTCGCCATAAATATTAAATATGTTTGAGCATCACATGTCACCGTAACGGTATTTTTTACTTTCGAATTTTCGGGAAAAATATACATGCTCGACATAGGTATAACATCAACAGAGAGTTTTCCCATGTCATATATGATATTGGTTTGCTCTTCTCCATTAACCATACAGGTTGGTGGCTTAATATCACCAGATACTTTCAAATTGGCATTTGTATCTGCATAACTAAAGCTAACCGCTAGTAATGGTAGTAAACCTAAATACTTAATTGTGTTTTTCATACTCAGTTAACAACCTCGATAATTAAGATAGGCCAAATAGATGACCTATCTTAGAATCACGTTAGATACCAAAACCAAATGATAGTACCGCGTGG
>NZ_JAMPOG010000061.1:0-6401 GCF_028480065.1 Providencia sp. PROV189 | reverse complement strand
AAATCCACTATTTAGCTTGGTGAGTGAAGAGGGAGTGCTTAGCATCTAAAATATTAACTTAATAAACTAATTACTTCAGAGGATGAATTGCTGGCTGGAGCTGGAGTTACCTCGGTTGAAGGTGTAGCCTACCGCATATAATTTGGCTTTCCTCGCCGCCTCTTAAATGGTTTTTATTTTCTACCTTAGTTTTTCTCGCCAGAGCCGATAAAAAGACAACAGCAACTGGATGCCAATAAAAACATCACACTGACCGTAAAAAAGAATATTAACCTGACCAGTGCCACTAAGAATGGTAAGAGTGAAAGCAAAAGCCGCTCATTTTGAGTGGGAATTGGTACGGATGATTTCAGTGCCAATGGGAGTGTGAACCAAGGCAAAGGTTTTGAGAAAGGCAATAGCCAGTTTTACACGGATAGTGAGGTCAATTCTGGTAAACAATTAACGCTACACAGTGGCAAAGACACCGACCTCACGGGGGGCAAACCCGTGGTGAAAGTGTTAAAGCGGATGTTGACGGCAATTTAACGGTCAGTAGCCAACAAATGAGCAACAAGCACGATTCGAAGCAAACCGGCAGCAGTGTAGGCGGAAGCCTCAGTTTTGCGGGCTGTGGCTCTTTGAGTCTCAATGCTCGCAAAACTGAGATGTACAGAGACTACCAATCATGCAGGTAAAGGAGGCTTTGATATTACTATCGGCAATCATAGGTAATCCTCTCCACATTGATTTGCGTCACATTGAGCCATTAGGTATATATTGCCGTAAATTTACTCATAACTAATACTATCAGGACTCATTTTTTACTCTGGAAATAAACTTATCCACCAATCTCCCAGCTAGTTTTTCAGATTTTTTTTGTAAAAAGTAAAAATAAAAGATAGGCAAAAACATTAAAAAACAATAAAAAATAGTTAGCCAGTAATTTGTAACAAAAAAGTCAAAAACAGTATCAGAAATGTAACTAATATTTGTTGAAAACCATTTATCTAATCTTGTTGAAAATAAAAGTATAGCTAAAATTAATACAGGTAAAGCCATTATTCCCGAAAGGATATTAACCTTACGCTTAATTTTCACTACAGATAGATATTCATCGTCACTCATATAACGAGCAATATCTAGGAGTTGATCATTTAAGTCATCTCGGCAATCAAGTTTCACATCATTACGTTCTATTTCTTGATGCAATAGACGCAGTAACTGACTATTCTCTATAGATTTACCAAGTGCTGTTATTATTCCCATTTATATGTCCTAGAAATATCCAAGTTTTCCTAAAATTACGATGATAATTAAATACTAAAAGTAAGGAATAAAGCAACAGATTTTTAGTACGATAAATTCTTTTTATACGAAATGCTACAAGTCACTCTTGTTGCGTATTAATAATATCGTCATTTTCTTCATAAGCCTACTCTTTTAGATATTTTCTTGTTTTTATTTTAATCAAGCAAGGGGGAATAATGGAATATAATCCAATTTTTTGGAGTATTAAATGACAAAAAAGCAAAAAAGTTTATGCAGCTAAATTTAAGTAAAAAAACGTAGTATTGTGACAGGGCAAGATTATAGTTGTTATGAGTGAAGGTGTATTAACTATCAGGTAGCGATATCTAACAGCTACCGTATTCAATATATAACATAATAAATCTAATAGATATTAGGAAAATTAATTATTTATTACTTTCACCAAGATTGAAATTATGAAACCTCCCCTTAGTTTAAAAAAATTATCAGAAATAATAGAATGAAGTGAAGAGCTAGCAGACAGCTTTTATACGAACAGAATGGCTATTATAGGCCCATAAGAAAATGGAACAACCGTCTTAGGATGGTTTAAAAAATTCATGATGCTTTATAGCATTATCAAATCTGTACTTTAAATAGAATGTAGTTCATCTTAACTTCCTTCTTTCGGTAGGCTACCAGCCTTATGGGATAAAGATGGTACATCTAAAAATCTGGAATGTATGTCGCTAGATTAACCACGGCACTGGTATAAGATATAAAAATATCATGCTGAACAAATCATATGAAAGAGTAGATGGGGGGCATACAGTAAAAATGAGTATAAAAATAGAAAAGCTTTATAAATGAGGGATGGGCGGTGCAAGAATCATTAGTGGTTTTTGGCGATATGCCATTATCAGGTATTCAATTAAGATCTATTAAATATGATCGAGCGGTCCTATCACTTTCATTAATTAAGCCCGATGAGGAACTAAGTTTAATATTTGAGTGGATATATTCCTTTAGGGTAACAGATGAAGGGGATTTATTAAAAATGCTAGACCATTTCAATGGTCAGATGACAACTGGGGTTTATAAAGTTAAAAATTCATCCTATTTAGAATGGTTTCATGAGCAAAGTGAGAATATACATGATGATATTATAGAGCATTATTTAATTGTGACTCTTGATGAGGTTGTCGAAGTACTTGCGGCAGTGGAACCGATAATTAAAACGGTATGATATGTAGTAAATCCCTGGAATACAGTAAGTTAAGCCTGTAAGGGGCGGGAAGCACATTGATCCGTTTTTTAAGAACTATAGTCATGACTATATCACACGACTATTTTATTGAATGTAGAATTGGTCTTTACTCAAAAATAAAAATGCGGCAACTCTAGTCAAATGGCATGATAACGGTCTAGCTGAGTGTATTTTCTGAGAGAACGGTGGGTCTGAGATGAATAACTATCTTAGAAAGCTAAATATGGCGTGATGGGATCTTCTGATATTAAAAAGTTAAAAGGCTTTGCAAAAAAACGATCATTTGAAAGAGGTTTGTTCTGGCTTGAGTCTTGAACGTTAAATACTTAAACAATATGGCATACGCAGCCCATCAAAAACGTCAAAAGGCATACAACCTAGTTGTGGTTTTGCTAAATTTTAAGGTGGTAAATTAAGATAATTAGATGATATCTATAGGATTACTTGATTGGAGGAAACCACTGTAGAAGTGAAAGTGGTGCCGGACTCGGAATCGAACCAAGGACACGGGGATTTTCAATCCCCTAGTTAAAAAGCTTGATGTAATTCACTAATGTAATTATTTTTTTTGACTTCTCACCCAGAGTATGCTGAGTGAGAAAATGACCAGAATTGTTCCAATTATATCAACAAAAGGCGGAGCCGGAAAGTCAACCAAAGCCAGCAATATTGCGGGTTTTTGTGCTGATGCAGGGTTAAAAACCCTGTTGATCGACGGCGATCATTCCCAGCCGACAGCCAGCAGTCTGTTTAAACTTGAATATGAAGCACCAAACGGCTTGTTTGAGTTGTTAATGCAACTGACCGATCTTTCCCGGCCGGATACCATCATATCACGCTCCGTTATCCCTAATCTGGATATCATCATTTCTAACGATCCGCATGATCGTCTCCCTGCGGCTATATTGCATGCACCTGACGGCAGAATGCGTCTGCGTAATATTCTGCAACATCCGTTATTCGCTTCTTACGATGTTATTATCATTGATTCAAAAGGCGCGGCTTCGGTGATGCTGGAAACCATTTTGTTAGCTGCCACCGATTATGCTGTCGGGATAATCAAACCTATTTTGCCGGATACGCGTGAATTTTTACGGGGAACACTGGGATTAATCGGCGGGCTGGTGCCGCTGACGGCTTACGGAATTCCCCTGCCGGCAATACGTATTCTTGCTAATTGTGTTGAAGATACGGTGTTAGATCGTGCAACACTGACTGAATTAACTCAGATTATTGACCAAAAAGCGTACCCCTTTGCGGAGTCGATTTCTCTTTCGTTACTGAAAACCGCTGTTCCCAAACTGGAAATATTTAAAAATGGTCATGCACAGGGACAACCGGTGCATCGTCTGGAATACCGGACTCAGCGTAAAACACCGGCAGCCGCAGTCATTATGCATCATCTTGTTTCAGAGCTGTTTCCGGAATGGAAAACCCGTTTTGATGATGTGCTGAAACGGGAGGTGCGTCCATGAATATCAAGGTATTCTCCTGTTTTTTCCCGTTCAGTCTAACCGTGGACTGGCAGCAGATACTGCCAGCCCGATCAGAATTAATGTATTTCCCGGAAAGGATCGTCAAGAGAGTCCGGGCGTTTTTCGACTCTGCGCAAAAAGTCTTTTGCCCCTCTACGAGCTTTGAATGTGCCCCACTCTTCAGTCAGCGCCAGATGTATCTGTTCTGTTGTCATGCCTGCCACCTGAGCTGCCGGCAGGTTATCGCGAAGAATAAGATAGCTGTGAATAGCATTCAGGGGAGTGATATCGGGATTCAGCATTTTCCAGCCATACATTTCAGCCAGCCAGTCACCCAGCCATTGCAGGCGGAACAGACTCTGGCGGGAATTGCTTTCTTCAGTCATTTTCATGGTCATACTCCGGAAGGTTTTGACATACAAGTCAAAACGGGCTTCGCCCGTATCGGTGTTGTTGTCAAAAATGCCAATGTAATCAATGTCGGACGGCAGTTGATAGTTTGTATTCATAAATGTTCCTTTAGGTGTGTTATGGATAAAAATAGGCTGCCTGTACGTTCAGACCGGGGTCGCCAAACTTACCGGTCCGAAAATAGTCGGGCAGTCACAGGGAGCTTATCTCTGACGACTGTTCGTCCGACACCAACAATTCATATTCCAAAAAAAATAATTTATTTACACGGTGGGAACAGGGCATTTCGGATTAACGGAGGGCTTTTCAATGCATAAAAAGTCTTCTTCTGCTGTATTACCTGAAACTCTGTACTCACCGGAGGCGGAGCAGAGCGTGCTGGGCGGGCTGATGCTGGATAATGACCGCTGGGATGAAGTGGCGCCGTTATTACAGGCGGAGGATTTTTGTTCCAGAGCGCATCAGGAAATCTGGAAGAAAATGGCCGCCCTGTGTCAGATAAACAGCCCGATAGATTTAATCACCCTCAGTGATGTACTGGAAAAAGACGGCGTGCTTGAGCGGGTGGGGGGCTTTGCTTATCTGGCGGAATTATCCAAAAACACCCCCAGTGCGGCCAATATTGTCCGCTATGCGGAGATTGTCGTGGATCGCAGCCGTGCCCGTGGTCTGATGATGCTCGGGAATCTGCTGGCCACCCAGAGTGTGGCGGCTCAGGCAAATATACCGGCGTTATGTGAGCAGGCTGAACAGCGGCTGTTTCAGCTGTCAGAAAAAGGGCTGCCCGCTTATTCCCCGTCGTTGCTCGATATTTTAAATAATGTTGTTCAGCATCTGGAGGAGGCATTAAGTGCAAAAGGGATAACCGGTACGCCAACGGGGTTCAGTGAGCTGGATGAAAAAACCTGTGGTTTGCAGGCAGGCGATTTGGTGTTACTGGGCGCACGGCCATCGATGGGGAAAACGGCACTGGCGCTGACCGTTGCACAGAATGCCCTGCGTCTGGCAGAAAAACCGGTCTTTTTTTTCAGTCTGGAAATGCCGGCGGAACAAATCATGCAGCGCTTACTCAGTGATTTGGGCAATGTCTCACTGACGGCTATCCGCAGTGCGTCTCTGGAAGAAAATGACTGGGAGTGTCT
Organism: Providencia sp. PROV189; assembly: GCF_028480065.1. Lineage (NCBI taxonomy): Bacteria > Pseudomonadati > Pseudomonadota > Gammaproteobacteria > Enterobacterales > Morganellaceae > Providencia > Providencia sp. PROV189. The sequence goes on along the minus strand of NZ_JAMPOG010000061.1, from coordinate 876 downwards.
TGGTGGTGCCATGTCACAGATTGCCGAATGGGGGGAGCGTCTGGTGATTGATGATACCAGTAATATGACACCTTCCCTGTTACGTGCCCGGGCACGGCGTTACCGCCGTAAAGTGGGTACGCCGGGACTGATTATTGTGGATTACCTTCAACTGATGCGCAGTCCTGAACAGGAAAACCGGACGCAGGAAATCAGTGAAATTTCCCGTAGTCTGAAAGCACTGGCGAAAGAACTCGGGTGTCCGGTGGTGGCCCTTTCCCAGCTAAACCGGCAACTGGAGCAACGTGCAGATAAGCGCCCGACAAACGGGGATTTACGGGATTCCGGCTCGCTGGAACAGGATGCGGATTTGATTTTATTTTTGTACCGCGATGAGGTGTATCACGAACACTCACCGGACAAAGGTGTGGCAGAAATTATCATCGGTAAGCAACGACAGGGACCGCTGGGGACGGTGAAAGTGCAGTTTAACGGGATGTATACCCGGTTCAGTGATTTTCCTCAGGGATATTATTTTTAAGGGAGAGGCGAAGAATGAAAACAGATTTACAGCATAAACTCAGTCAGGCGCTTCTCAGAGGAAATCCTGTCAGTTCCCCGTTATCCGATAATGCCCACGTCAATCCGGTGTCTGAAATGCCGATGATATTAACACTTGAGCAACTTCAGCCAAATCCGGATAACCCACGTCAGGGCAGAAACCCGCGTTATGAGGAAATCAAGAGTTCCATTCGGGCACGCGGACTGGACAGTGTCCCTAAAGTCACCAAAGCACCGGGGAGTGAGTTTTATATCTTCAGTGACGGCGGAAATACGCGCTATCAGATCCTCTCTGAGTTGTGGCAGGAGACACAGGATGAGCGTTTCTTCCGCCTT
>NZ_JAMPOG010000060.1:0-1374 GCF_028480065.1 Providencia sp. PROV189 | reverse complement strand
TCAGCGCATGACGGCGGACGGATTACCTGTCAGCATTTCACACATCAGTAAGATGGAAGATACTGTTTCTGTTTTATTACCTTATATGCCCCGTTTACTGGAAAACGGGCTGGGAAGACCCCAAATTGAGCAATTATTGTCCGTGCGTTCGACATTAAAACGGGTAGCGGATTCGTTTCTTTTTCAGTATGACGGGCCGGATCCAGCCTGTGATTTTCTGGGATGTTTTGAAAGGACATGCACAGAAATAGATAACCATGATGTTTTTGATTATGACGTGTTTCTGGATGAACTGATTGGCCGGCTACTGAGGGAGTGTTCTGTTGCCGGTGTGGATTATGAACGTTGGGTATTTGAATTGAAGGTCAATAAAGGCAGACGCAGCACAAAGCCGGAATGGCCTGCGCCGGTGGAGAGTGAGGGTGATACAACAACCGCGCATTCAGAAACCGTACCTACCGGTATGACCTCCGGTTTTTCGGCAGAGGATTTGTTAACGGAGCCCCTATCTTCTGGTTCAGGTCAGGAGGCTTCAGTATCTCCTGTCGTTGAAAAGAAAAAATCCCGTCCGGTTGTGGAGATCCAGACGGATTTATACGGCGGGGCACCTGTGCTGAGCGGGGATACCGACGAGGCGGATATTGAGCCTGTCGATGGCGGAAGTCTGTTTGTCACGAATAACCCGGAGCATGTCACACCGGTGGAGGCGCCCGTCTCCGGTCATGCGGTGACGGCACTGACGTGTCAGGATCTCTGGCCGGTGGCATCACATCTGGATGATATTGAACATCTTCAGACGCAAATTTACCGTACTTTGTTTGAATTAGGGAATGAGCTGGATTTATCTTCCGCCTTTATGGCGGCTTCCGGGGTGCATTCTCCGGGATTTATTACGTTGTCAGCACATTCGGTGCTGGGGCGTGTGATGACGGTTTTCTCAGAACCTGATGAGTCCCATGATGATATTCCGGATGCCCTCAGAGCCCTGCTGACGGGGGGATATCAGCCCGGTATGTCGCCGGTATTGAATGATACCCAGTTTATGACATGGATGAAACTGATGTACTTGTTGCGTTGTTTGTATGCCAAACAAAGAGATGTTGATCCGGATGTGAATGATGAAGAGGAATGGGAATAAAAGCACCGCCTTATCGCCGGAGGCGCTGGCGTGTTATCTGCCCCTGAACCAGGGGCGGGCAAAGACCGGTTATGAGCAGGAAGTGATACAGCGCCTGATGGATATCTGCCGGTTATTCCGGGCCGGGAGCCGGAAATATGAGCATGATAAGGTTTTCCGGTTTTCTGTCCGTCCACCGGAAAATCAGGATGCGGACTGGTGGCGGTTGGTGTTGTTCAGTGCGGAAATTTGCCGTT
>NZ_JAMPOG010000059.1:0-13237 GCF_028480065.1 Providencia sp. PROV189 | reverse complement strand
TGTCCAACTGTTCGCAAGCAAGCAACCCGTTTTGCCAGAAGCGTTCAAATACGCCAGCATCCCGCCACTCCTGAAATCGGCGATGAGCAGAGCTTGACGAGCATATACCGGTGGCATTTAGCGCATTCCACTGGCAACCCGTCCTGAGTACGAAGAAGATGGCGTTCATTGCAGCGCGATTATCAACCCGCTTGCGGTGCGTACCCAGAGGATGGTGAGTTTTATGCTCCGGGATGAGAGGAGCCATTTTCTCCCAGAGTCCATCACTGATTTGCCACTTGTTGCCCACCATGCTTTGCCCTCATAAATTATCATTATGTATTATCTGACAATTCCTTTTGGGATAGGTTCTAAATACCTTAATGGGTAAAAGCTCCATTCGTAGCTTTGCAAGTGAATGTAACAATCAGTGATACCATAATTAGAAAATACCTAAACGGTCAGAGTCTTCCGGATATTGACAAAATTGAAGCAATAGTAAAATACACAGGGTGTTCATTAGAGTGGTTAGTTACGGGAAAAGGTACTCTGCAACCTGCACCACCCAATAATGTCACACCGAAAGAAATTGAAGCGGGTTGGAATTACATCTTTCAGTCATTAACGCCTGAAGAAAAACATCGCGTGATTTCAACGTTTAATCGAGGTGGATTACAGGCGCTATTTGCTGAAGGCATCATGAAACACAATGAAGATGTAATAAATTGAAATTTAAATATAAAAGTGACCAGACCGCTAAAACAATTATGCCGAGGTATCACTTTCTATATGATTTATTGGTATGAGGTTAACGCTAAGTACGCGATTCTTGAATTCGCTCTTGTAGCCACTGTTCTACTTCACTTTTCAGCCAACGAGAACTACGTCCTAGTTTGATTGGCTTTGGAAACTCACCGTCTTGAATGAGCTTATAAAACCACTTATCCGTTAAGCCTGTGAGCTTAGTGATGAATTTCATATCGATAAATTGGTCATTTAACAGCGATGGCATTGTTACTGTTGATGTTTCAATTGGATTTGTCATGAGGAAAAACTCCTGTCTTTAAAATTAAAGTCAGAAGCGATACCGGTTTGATGAAAGGGATATCACTTCAAGTCATGACATCCCTTCTCCAGTTTTTAATTACCGACTGCATCCAAATGACCGTTCACCATCCACATTGAACTTGGTATGTAACTTAGCGAGATACCGAATTCGATTTACAATGATATTTTGGGATTGATTCGTCACAATGTAGGTATAAACGCCATCTTTGGTTTCTTCCTGCTCAACACGGTATAAATGCGTGACATTTTTACCCGCAATGTTGACTAATGGGCGAGACGGTAAATACCTAATTTTGATGGCACTGCACCAAGCCTGTTGTAACATGACATAAAGGGTTCCACTCTCTTTTTTGAAATCCCCTAAGGAGTGATAGATATCTTTGTTAAGCAGCAACATCACGTGGTAGTGCTTTTGTTTATTCTTTTCACCAATCTCTTTCACCCAACAATAATGTAGTTCACAGGAAAGATTACGTTTCCAAGCCTCTTTTTTCTTTTTAAGGTCATTTTTGATTTTAGCCTTAAGTGATTCAAAGAATCGGGTAATTGCTGTGGAGTCATCTGCAACATCTTCTGGTGTAATTGGAAAGCGTAAATCAAGGTGTATGGCAGTTAAGCGTTTATGTACCGCTAGTGCTTTATTGATGGTACGGTTAATTTGGTTTACATAGTGTTGGTTTAGCTTTTTTGACATGACGAATTCCTCTTATGTTGGTTGGATGTCATATCAATAGGAGGGCAGTATTAAATTACAGCGTGGTTATTAGGAGAATAAGTTCACCGATCTAAGTCTGCTGCTTAAGGCTGCAAGATCGTCATACTGACTAAACTTTTAAGGGAATATGAGGTTGGTAAGTCAGTGTAGATTTATAAGACATGTGCTTAACTATTTAGGTCATTTACGCATTAATAGGTTTATGGAAGATGATGCCACTCTAGGACTATAGGTATCGTTTTAGATGTGTAGGTTGGTTTTTGTATTAGAATAGTCGTGTTGATATTTAAATGTATTGTTTATATGTAGCATGTATATTTATATAACTATACCAACACACCGATTAGGCTATTTTCGTTAAAAACCCTCAGTAAGTACTCAAGCGTATGGACATTAACCTGAAATTAAATTGAGTTTGAGCGCATTTTTTCAATAAAAACCACAACTCACTACTCTGATATTAGCCCCCTATTTTCACTTCTCAATGACCTCATTTTTATACTTTTCCCCTTAAAAAAACATGCAAATTTTAACTGCCACCCTCATTTTTTCGCGGGTCATCATGAATACCGTAAGCCCTGAAGCCTTCCAGCCAATATCATCAAAAACAAAGATGGTAAATCATAAGCACATGATAATAATAATATTTAATAAAGGTGCGCACTTTGAGATGCGCGATAATCTACGTAAAAATTAAGCCTATCGCTTATCCGTGGCTTTGGGTGCTGAACGTTTCTGCCAAGTAACGCATATTTTTTTACGGCATAATGCATCTATTGGAGTTCGTTTCAGTATGTCATACTGGCTCATTAGGTTGGTGAGGAAGGGACGATGCCAAGTAAATACCGAGTTCATATTAATTTTAAAAACAAGCGCATCTATGATCACATACTCAAAGGTGCGAAGCGCGCTAATACAAAACCAGGAAAATTTGCAGAACAGCTTATTGAGAAAGAAATTAATCGTTCTATCATGCACTATAAAAATGATGATATCGATTTGAAGGGAGCCTATTACGAAATCACATGTGTAAAGTCGAAAGAAGGATTGATGTCGAGACCAACTAAATTCTGGCCCGGCGGCGTAAATAAAGATTACACAGTAGAGGAGTTTAATGCTCGATTCATTAAATCTAAGAGAATCAACAGAACGGCTGTATCTGAATTAATTAAAGATGAAATTATCAATCTAAAAAATTATCCTGATAATCTCATCAAGCCACTTGCTGATATAACGCTTATACTCATAAAAGAAGTTAATGTGAATATCTTAGACATAAAAAAAAGTGATCATGATGAAAAAAATATCAGCCAAAAATTAGAGTTGCCTTGAACTATGAGGCAGAAATCGTCCCTGTGTATTTAGGTAATAACATCTTAGAAATAAATATTCTAGACATTAAACACTATACATTTGCCCAGTTATTTCAAGAAAATCGAGCTTATCATTTAAAAAAATTATTCTGTGTTCAAATAACGCGAAAAGGGGGGTATTTTTTGAGGGCACTCAATTCCCCCATTTACCGTGATGACGTGTTATGTGAAATCAAAGAAAAATATCAACAGAAAGTTAAAGCCTACATTGATGATAAAAATATCAGTATAAAAAACCGTTCAGAGCAAGCTAAGCAACTGATGGTACTTTCTTAGTTATCACTTAATCACAACCCCTTTCAGTTAGATATTTTTTCAGCGCCATATTATCTCCTTGTAAAATCACAAGGAGATTTTTATGTCTGCTGAACATATTGTTTCATCATTAATCAAAGCCACCCTACCTAACTCACTGTCACACCTACAATCCTACTTCTTACATGAAGTTAACCAACTTGTTCACTACTCCCCTACCATTGGCCTCATGGGCAAAACGGGCGTGGGAAAATCGAGTTTATGCAACGCCCTATTCCAATCTAACGTCTCTGCAATAAGTGATGTCGAAAGTGGCACACAAACGGCCAAGCGGCTGCAAATGACGTTAGGAAAACGCACATTAACACTGATTGATTTTCCGAGAATAGGCGAGTCACTGTCGTGTGATAAAACGTATCAAGCGTTATATCAGCAAATGTTACCAGAACTGGATTTGATTATCTGGGTGTTAAAAGCCGATGATAGGGCGTGGACGTCGGATGAGGTAACTTACCGCTTTTTAACACAGCATTGTGGATATCAAGCTGCGCAATTTTTATTTGTTATTAATCAAGCTGATAAAATTGAGCCTTGCCGTGAATGGGATGTTCATGCTTGTCATCCCTCCCACCAACAAGCTAACCATTTACAGTTAAAAATCGATGCCGTACAAAAAGCATTTTCCCCTCATCATCCTGTCATTGCTATCTCCGCAAAAGAAGGCTATCAAATTGATGTGTTCGTTGAACATTTCATACACGCCTTACCCGCTAAAGCCAGCAGCAGTACCTTAACGCAATTAAAGCCAGTCTACCGGACAGAACATATCAATTCGCAGGCGAAACAAGATTTTGGGCAATGTGTGAATCAGGCGATGGATGACCTGATTTATCAACTGCCTCTCCCTATGGGGATAAAAGACACCTTTATCCAAATCAAAGACACGCTGGTTTCTGCTGTCGTCTCACTTTGGCGATGGCTATTTTAATCATTCTAACCGTTATTCACCGAAACTCATCTAACTCTCATTGATTCATACATTATCAATCAAATACATCATTTTTCATCTTACCAATAAGGAATGACAATGAACCTAAATCCTATATTCTCACCACTCAAAGCAAAATTTGTCCTATTTAGTGCAGCCCTATCATTCAGTACTCTACTGGTAGGATGTGGTGAAAATGCCTCCTTCATCACGCAGTGCAAACTTCAAGGGGGAAGTCGTGCAATGTGTGAATGTTCGTGGGATAAAATGGCTGAAAAATACCCCACGAAATACTTGGTTGCCATCGGAGAAGGCAAAGCTATGCCACCAGCTGATTTTACTCAGCAAATGCGAAATGCCTTTATTCAATGTAATCGACAATAATCCGTTTAACGTCTAATCAGAAGCTCGTTAACTATGCTCTCCCTTTTTTTAAAGTATCTGACTATCGCATTTAGCCTCGCCTTGATTATGCTCATTTTTAATGTGTTTAGCGCGACAGGTCATGTTCGTGGATTTTGGCATGGCGTGAGTATTTTATTCTGGCTCACGCTGAGCCCAGCGATAGGTATGACATTAGGTGCCCTGATAAGACAATGGCTAATGCCTGATGCGATTTATACCCGTGAAGGCACACTCGGCCTCGCGAAAGCTAAACTGTTTTGGGCGGTAGGTCCACAAGGTATTGGTTGGTTATTAGGCGCCTTAGCTGTCGCTGATAAGCTCACATAAATTCCCTCATTCTCATCACACCCATTTGTTTTTATCACTAACGCCAACAGGGGAAACCGTGTTGGCATTTTTTTATCATCAACTTACTGGAGAATACCATGACTCAGTCCTTTTTATCATCCAATGACATGGAAACTATTCACCGCTCTACAGTTCCTCTTATGCAACGTTCAGATTTTTGGCAAACTCATTTTGGCAACGTTAAAGGCTTTTCAACCTTTGAAGTGGTGATTTTTACTACCATGGGCCAGTTTTGTGAGGACTACCACGGCGGGTATTGGGAATATTGCACTTTATCTAATGGCGGCGCTTTTATTTATCCCGATTTGAATCAAGAGGAGCTTACGCTATTCAATCCGCATAATGGTAACGAAGCTGACGTCAGTTGTGAAGCCGCAGGCATTGCCGTGTGTTTGATGATGTACAGCTTATGGTCATTTCAAACGGAAAGTGACATCCTCGTCGATCGCTTTTATCAATTGCGTGATTATGCGGCGCAACACCCAGAACGTTCCGCCATTTTCCATCTAATCGATTAACCACGTCCTTATTTACGCCTTCGTATTATCTGATTCATTATAAAAGCATCATCAGACTAACCCATTAATTAACTTACATTTATTTTTATATCTATATTATTTTAGTGAATCAATCATCAGAATGAGTCACTAAAAATGATACTCAATATACCTATCATTTCGAGAAAGCTCTGCACCGCAAGGTGTAGGGCTTTTTTGCTTATTACTGTCTATCAATATCGACTGAATTGGAGTTCTATTATGTTTACCTTACAAGAGCAAGAATCAACTGTTATCAAAACCAATCTCGTTCACTCCAGTGGCCGTCATATCTTCTGGCGTTTCTACTTTGGGACGGTACCCGATTGGCAACGTATCGAGGGCGATATTTTTAACATGATGGCGAAGCTCTGTCATCGCTATCAGGGCGCGTTTTGGGAGTTCACCATGTTATCGAATGGGGGTGCTTTTATCTGGCCTGAGATGATTGAAATCACCTTGCCGATGTTTAACCCTCATAATGGTAACGAGGCTGAGTTAAGCCCTGAAGCAGCCGGTATCGCAGTCTGTCTAATGGTGTATAGCATCTGGTCGTTTAAAACCGAGAGTTCTGTGCTGGTAGAGTATTTTTACCAACTTCGTGACTATGCGATGCAACATCCCGAGCAAGCACAAATCTTTCACCTAATTGACTAAGTTATTGATAACGCTTTAATACAGCGTCCACCAGCTTATCACCTCACTTATTTCCTTTATCTTATTTTAATTTATCAGTGTTATCACTGAGGAGGCCCCCTATGTCTCGTTTAGCTTCTCGCTTTGGTGCGGCGAATAGCATTCGCCGTGACCGCCCGTTAACTCTCGAAGAGTTATTTCGCACCGTACCCAGTGTGTTCTCTGAAGAAAAGCATGAATCTCGTAGCGAAAAGTATACTTATATTCCTACGATTACCTTATTGGATAGCCTGCAAAAAGAAGGTTTTTATCCGTTCTTTGCATGCCAAACTCGTGTGCGAGATGACAGCCGTCGTGATCATACTAAGCATATGTTACGGCTCCGACGTCATGACCAAATTACGGGTAGCCAAGTGCCTGAAATCATCTTACTTAATAGCCATGATGGCTCCAGTAGTTATCAGATGTTACCGGGCTTTTTTCGCTATGTTTGTCAAAATGGGCTGGTTTGTGGCGATACCTTTGGGGAGGTCAGAGTCCCCCACCGAGGTCATGTTGTCGATAATGTCATTGAAGGGGCTTATGAAGTATTAGGCACCTTCGATACCATCGCTGAAAAACGTGAGCAAATGCAGTCCTTACTATTACCGCCACCAGCACAGCAGGCCTTGGCGCATGCGGCTTTAACCTATCGCTTTGGTGAGGAACATCAACCAATAACTGAAGCTCAAGTCTTACAACCTCGCCGTTTTGAGGATAAGAAAGACGATCTTTGGACAGTGTACCAACGATTACAGGAAAATTTAATCAAGGGAGGATTATCAGGCAGGAATGCCAAAGGTAAACGCGCTCGCACGCGTTCAGTGAATGGAATTGATGGGGATATTAAGCTCAATAAAGCGTTGTGGGTACTGACAGAACAAATGCATGCTCATTTTGCTGGACGCGAACAACTATAGCCACAGTATACGTTAAATAATTGGATCTTACGGTGAACGCGATGAAATTATCAGAACGGCAACTAAAAACCTTGAGTAATGTGAAACTCAATTATGGCTCACTCTGCAACAAAAGGACACTCAACTCGCTGGAGAAAAAAGGAATGATTCAATGGAATACATCAAACGATTGGGTCTTAACGGAGTTCGGTTTTCATATCTATAACATGAGTAAACGGCGTTGCTTATAAAGCGTTAGCGCTAACATAAAGACTTATCCCGTATTTTGGTATTTGATAATATCGAGCATACCAACCTATTCAATAAAGGAGAGCATTCTTTAAACATCATTTTATTCCCTTCCATTTTGACTCACTCTCTCATCAACTCTTTTTCTTATTTAAGCACCAAAACAACAGTTGATCGATTACGCCGATCGATAACCGTTTATTGATAGATACGATCGATATTATCGATCGTATTTTAATTATTGATAGGTAAAACAGATCGATTAAGTTAAACTATCTCACGCTAAATTATCTTTATGTCAGTGATATTAAGGTGATTGAGTCAAATCTTTCATACCTTCCACTGACATAACGCGATTCAACCATACTTAATGTGATATTGATTAAAAGAAAATCAATCATGAAAAAAGCGTTTATTGTTTCCGCCTTAATGGGGTGCATTTCATTACCGGCATTCGCTAACACAGATGACAGTAAAACGGGGCTTTATGTTACGGGTAAAATGGGCGCATCCATTGTGCAAATGTCCGGCCAGCAGTTTGTCTACAGCGGCTATGCTGATGCCGGTGATAATGGTACCAAAAATGGAGATAGCCATCGTACTGGCGTATTTGGCGGTGGACTTGCGTTAGGTTATGACTTTTCCAATCAGTTTGATATCCCTGTTCGAGCTGAATTGGAATTTATGGCGCGTGATAAAGCGAATTCAACCTACAATATCCGCGACCGTGTGCGTAATGGCGTACATCAAACTCGTGATATTAAAAACCAAATCAAACTCAATACGTTAATGGTCAATGGGTACTACGACATTAAAAATAGCTCAGATTTCACGCCGTATATCTCTGTCGGGCTAGGCTATGCGGCCGTGGATTTTAAAACCACCCGCGCTGATGCTTATACTCCAGGACTCTCTCTGCATGATACTCACACGCATACCGCCAATAACTTTGCCTGGAGTGTCGGTGCGGGGGTGAACTATGCCATCAATGACGATTGGGATATGGGGCTGAGTTATCGCTATTTAGATACTGGAAAAGCCGACATCACGACAGCGGTAGGCGATGGGGAAAACACCTCAAAAATCAAAGTGAAGGCCAATGACATCATGCTTGGTTTGACTTACCGATTCTAATCTCTGGCATTCAGCCTTATAGATTACCCTCAACTTACCTAGCCAACATGCCTTTTTGATGTTGGCTATTTTACATCCTAAAAAAGGTGGTTACATGAACTCATCTTATTTTATTAAATACCTGCTAATTGCTTTCGTCATTAGCGCAATTGTCGTTGTTTATAATTGGATTTCGCCTACCGGTCATATCTACGGTGTTTGGGCAGGGATTAAGTTTTTCGTTGTCATGGGCTTAGGAACAGGGCTGGGCATGTTTATCGGTAATGCTATACGACTCGCGATTATGCCAGATTACATCACAACACGCGAAGGTGCGATAGGGCTGATACAAGCCAAGCTCTTTTGGGCTATCGGCCCTCAAGTCATTGGCTGGTTTGTCGGGCTAATCCCTGTGTACTCTTTCTTTTATGGCTGAATATCCAATGAAAAATCGCAACCTATTTCGTTTATATCTGCTTCTTTTAAGCTTATTCCTGATAACCAATTGTTCAGAGTCGCCCAAAGAGGTTTTTATGCATCAATGTGTTAACAACAGTAATGCCTTTAATAAACAGGAGTGTGAATGCGCATTCACTCTTCTGACTAAAAAATTCCCTGAAGACAAACTCGCCCAATTTATGGCATCAAAAATCAATACGGCACAATCATTAACGGAAGAACAACGCCAATATCTTGGTTATTCCGCCAAAGTGCTTCAATATTGTTCTCGACATCGTAGAGGTTAAATGATGATGAAAAAAATACTATTAGCCTGTGTTCTCATGAGCGGCTCACTAAGTGCATTCGCTATCCCCAATTATTGGTCGGCAACCTTCGCACAAGGCTATATGGAGTACGGCATCAGTAATGATAAACATCTCAGTGTTATTCTTGCCTGTAATATTGCTGCTGATGAGGAATATGATAATGGCGTTTATCTTTATCAAGATGGACATCCTATCGATACAAACAATATCGCCTTTGTTATCGACGATGAAGTCTATTACATTCCTGAGGAAACCAAAACGCGTAGTGAAGGTAATGCCTGGACTCTCTTTACGCAAGCGATAACAAAAGCGAACTCATTTGCAGTGTACGCCAATGATAAACCGATTGGTCAGTTTACCCCCAATTCTAAAAACAGGGCAAAAATTTTTGCCGACTTTGATTGTAATGCCGTATTTTATCGCGATATTGCCCGCTGATCCCCCTTCTATTTTGTTTATCGGCCCATCAAAATTGGGCCATTTTTCATTGATATTAATCATCTCATTCATTATTATTGCAAGAGATCAAATAAACAGGCCTCCATGTGGATCCCTGCTCTTTTCGATATCATGGTGTATCATTATTTCCTAATAGAAATCGAAATCATATTCTCAAAAAAGAGACTATTTTGGTGCTCGGCAAATACTATTTTAGGGACTGAGGGCACAATTGAGGGTATAAATTAAACCAAATTCAATTAATTAATTTAAATACATAACGTTATGATAAAAAGTCGATTCCGAGTCCGGCACCAATTTCACTTCTACAGTGGTCTCCTCAGTTAGTTTAGTTCCTCATAATGATTAAGTTATCTTCTATTCCACCTAAACAAACTCAATACGATATTTGATATTTAAGCATAGCTTGTTCGATATAATTTAAAGACCATTTTATAGCGTACCACTCCTGACAGATATGAGCCTAAAACAAAGAACATAAGGCTTCTGGTAAGCGTACTCCGAGCAAACCTAATAGTTGCCGTTACTGATTGCTTTACGAGCAAAAAGAAATAATTATCGATTGGTGTTTACCCTGATATTTCTCTTGCTGACGCCCGCGTTATACGTGATGAAGCCAATATGGTATTAAAACGAATGGGGTATAATGGTAAAGCCACGGGGCATGGTTTCCGCCACACCATGAGTACGATCCTGCATGAAAAAGGGTTTAACAGCGCTTGGATTGAAACTCAATTGGTGCATAAAGATAAAAATTCCATTCGTGGAACCTATAATCATGGTCAGTATTTGGAAGGGACAAGGGAAATGATGCAGTGGTATGCGGATATATTGATGAGTTAGAGCATAAATCAAACTGAATAATATCATTTAGCCACCTTTGCGAATATTCGTAAAGGTGGTCATTACCTAGACTTTATTTTTTCCTAAGCACTGATATCGAACTATAATTTAACCTAACGCGACAAGCACGCACCCTCCAGAACATCCACAAACGACTTTATCCCCCTCTAACGCGACAGGGATACCATTAATTTTCATTAAGCTATCACCTTCAACAATAGTGCCTGTTTTTTTGCACGAAGGGCAATAAACAGAGTCACCCACACAAGCTACGCCTTGAGTTTGCTTGGCGAGAGAAGAAGCAGTCAGCACCGTACCACCAGTATTCGTCGTATCATTTTTTAAAATGATTTTTCTGCTGTTTACGGTGCTACGCATTAAGATATTTCTCCTGATACAGTTTCACTAAAATCTGTTCGACCTTTTTCTAAAACGTCAACGAAAAATGTTTTTTATCAAATGATAAAATATTTTACTAGACTGGTAATCTATAAAAGAATCATATCTGAGTTAGTCATTTATAAAGTGAAAATTCTACGACACTAGTTTATTTTTATATATCTTAATAATAATCATTTCCAAATACATCATTCAAAAAAGATTCAAAATTACTATATTCCTTTTGGAATAAACCATCATAAGAGTGAAAGTAAACTTCGCCATAACTATCTTTCTTAAGGGATAAAAGCAAGGTATTTCCCCCATTATCATAACCAAAGGGTATAAAACTTCCCTGCTCATAGTGTACTGATTTATTATTCAGTATTACATCCAAATCACCAATATCCTCAATAAGCTTTTCAATAGGTAACTTTCCATACTTTATAGGGTTAAAACCTCCAAAATAAGAATTTATATTGGAATCTTCACCAATAAAGCCACCATTAATGGTAAGATAGTGTCGCTTAAATGCTTCTGGCAATTTAGCTATAAACAACAATTCAAATTGATTTAACTCATCATTAGATAAGCTTTTTTCAGGAAACACTAATTCTATTGTCATATAATTGGCTCCTTATTTATTGGGTAATCTAAATGGATATTCACTAACATTATTTGTGTCCTTGAATTGGCTCACTCCACCTTTATGCTGAATCCCATTATGTGAATCCGAAACAACTAGCTGCATAGTACCTTCATTAGTAATTGGATCATAATCATCTAGGTGGTGCCAAAGATAACGTTCCCCATCTAACATAGGTGTGGATTTTTGTCCAAATCCAGCCATATTTGCCGCTTCAAAATCATCAGGATAATTCCCTGTATACTTAATTTTTACTATAGGCTCAACTGGAGTACCATCTGGCTTCAATCTATCAGGATTATGATATAATGCCTTGCTTTTCGAATAGTCTAATCCACCATTCTCATTAATAATAACATCATCATATCCACGAGCCTTGAGTTTTTCTTCAACTGATTTACCGCGTAAGCTTACATACGTAGGTTTTACATCCTTTCGCTCAACCGTCAGAATATAATCGCGAAAATCCACCGGCTCAACATCGTGCCCCGTATGCCGCCAGACAATATCGTCATCCGCAACAGGCAGTGTCTCAGGTCGATAATCGAAATCATGAATATCAAACCCTTCAGGCTTATCGACTTTTTGTGGCAGAGGGGAAGGCCCTGCATGAATAATCGGCCCTTTTGGAATATCATCAATCCGCGCTGAGATATTAATAATTTTGCCTGACGCCGCTACCCCCATATACAGCTGAGTACCACCATCCACATCAAATCGGTATACTTCAATAGGCGCCAGCAGACTGAGTGCATGACCAAGGGATTGATACGCAGGTAAGCTGATGACTTCCATTCTTTCAGCTCCAGATGCCAGCTGACCTTTAATCACAGGAACTTGCGCTTTATCACTATCCGGCTCAGTATGAAGAGCAATCAACTGTGATGCCGCTGCCATTGCGACTGCGGTTTTATCAGTTGAGGCAAAACCCACTCGCAAACGTGTCGGTGCCGTTCCCCCCATATCCGCAATTTCCAATAAATCCTGCTGGGTTAAACTATCGCCTTTATAATAGTGAGCCACCATAGCGAAAAAGATCTTCCTGCCGTCCATGGTGACGGGAAATGATACCCGCAAAACTTGTTCTAGCTCATTGGAAATGTTCTTACTTGAGCTCTGTTGTGTTGTACCCCAACCAAAATCGTTCTCTTGTTGCCCTACAGCAGCACCGGCAACACCACCACTTAAGGCTCCTCCCATTCCCATGCTCCCACCCAAACCACCGAAGAAAGGAAATGCCTGTGCAGTCCCAATCGGATTGAGTGCATTGCCAATGGTACTGAATAAGGATGAAACCCAGTTAGCTTCAGACTCAGATTGTTCAGTTGCTGACGGAATACCACAGGTATACGCACTGTAATCACACTCCCCAAAATTCGCCAAGTCTTCGACCGCATCACCAGCATCTGTATTGCCTTCGCCGCGCAAGATAGATTTGGCAAATACCGGTTCGGCAATGCGTTTAATTGCTATCACGCGGTGGAGGTCGTAGGGGAACCACAGTTGATAGCCTTCATCTCGCTGTTGATAATGGGCTGAAC
>NZ_JAMPOG010000058.1:0-14261 GCF_028480065.1 Providencia sp. PROV189 | reverse complement strand
ACTGGCTTTTAAAGTGGCGGGGATTTGGCTGAAGGTGCGGGAAGAGGGGGAGGATGAAGGTAACAAAGGCTCGCTGGCGATTGTGCGCATCGAGAACGCCCTCTACGGGGCTTTTGTGGTGATCCTCTTTTGTTGTGTGCCGTTGATGGAAGTGAGTGTCAGTACCCTGCAATTTGATACCAGCCGGGCCAAAACCTGCGGCAGCTGGACACCGGTGAAGCCGGAGGCGTCCGGTTACAGCGGTGTGGTGTCATCACTGGATAATCAGACAGCCAAAATCCCGCTGTGGTGGATGCTGGTGCATAAGTTGTCGAAAGGGGTGACACAGGCGGCGGTGGCCAGTATTCCGTGCCGGCCGGATTTGCGTCAGGTGCGTTTTGAGGTGCAGCACAGCAATATCAAAAATCCGGCACTGGCTGCCGCACTTCAGGATTTTACCGATGATTGTTATTCACGTGCGCTGTATGACTGGAAAGCGAAAGATCAGGGAAAAACGCAGGATGAGAAAACGTTGCAGGATATTACCTGGATAGGTTCGGTGACGTTTATGAAAGGGGAATATCATCAGATCCAGTCCCGGACACCACGGGCGGGCTTTCCCTGGGATGCAGGGCGGGATGACGGGTATGCGAATGTCAACGGCAACGGTTACCCGACCTGTTATCAGTGGTGGAATGATGCGAATGCGGGCTTACTGAAACTTGTCAAAGAGCAGACCGATGAAGGGATGTGGCTGCGTGCCCGGGCAGCGATGAAGCTGATTAATAAAAACTCGAAAGAGTTTGAGGAGGCCATTGTCCGCCGGCTGGTGAGTCCGACGAATCTGGATGTTTCCGGCGGTCGGGTGTACCGGGGATACGGGGGAAATGCGGATATGACGGTGATGAATGAGCTGGCCAGAATGGGAGGGGTAGCCGGCACTTCGCTGGCGTCACTGGGGGCATTCCCTGCCTTTGATTCGATGCGTCAGTCCTTACCGATGGTGCAGGGGCTGATATTAATGGCGGTGTATATCATGATCCCGATGATACTGCTGTTTTCGGCGTATGAATTTAAGACGGCGATAACGGTGACGTTTGTGATATTTGCGCTGAACTTTCTGACCTTCTGGTGGGAGCTGGCACGCTGGATAGACAGCTGGATGATGGAGGCACTGTATAATTCCGATACGCACAGCCAGTGGAATATGAACGGGATCCAGAACACGTCTGATGATGTCATTATGAATCTGGTGATGGGGACGATGTTTTTGGTGTTGCCGGCGTTGTGGATGGGCGCATTAAGTTGGGCGGGCATTAATTTAGGAAGTGCTATAAGTAATAGTATGAAATCAGGTACGGATAAAGCAACACAAGCAGGAGAAAAGGGAGGGGAAGTTGCTAAAAAGGCTGGAGCTACTTTTATGGAGGGAGTAAATGGAAAAGGACTAAAATAATTAATGCTGTTGGGGGATAATTATGTTTAGTTATCCCCCCATGTTCCATGAGACTCTCCATATGGAGCACCATCATCTATTGAGTTAACGTTATCGTATGTTCTTTCAACAAGAGGATCATCATTAAAGAGAGAGTTCTCTGGAGTATCTAATATACCAGATGTATCATCATACTTGACATGTAATAATAGGTATAAGCAGAATATAATAAATAATAAAGGAAGATTAAATACAGCGCTCAAAATCAGAATGGTAATGATAATGATTTTTGGCAAATGACCTAACCAGCCAGGAAGACCTTTTTCTTTTGCTTTTTCTGTGCAGTAGCGATCCAGTTTTTTAACGCCACGTATTCCCCATTTGGTTCCATGAGCAAGTTTGATGCCCCAACGTTCTCCCCGGGAAATAGTTATTTTATCACTCATTTTTCCCTCCGGTCAGTAATCAGTGAGTCTGAGTTGTCTCATACCTGTTGTTTGTCTTTAGTACAATTTTAGGTTGATTTTTAATCGTTGTCTACATCTGGTGAGTTATGCACATATCCACGGTCAGCAAGCCAGTGAAACCCGATGCCAACAAGCAATCGGGTAAACGGAAGCGTACAGGGCATATGCCCTGGTGATGGCGGTGGATATGTGTATAACTCTTTTAATCTTGATAACACATTTGTTTTGTAAGTGGGTTTTATCCCTGATATGAACATATTGGGTATTTATCTGATTTAGCGTTATACTGACAGAGAGTTTAAATAACATTATGTTTATTAAAAATATTTGAGGGCAGGGATATGCATGATGATGTAATTAATGGTGTCCTTGATTGGGTTGAGGATAATATAAATATGCCTATCTCTCAGACTGATGTTGTTAAAAAATCAGGGTATAGTCAAAGATACTTTCAGGATATCTTTTTAGAAAAAACAAAATTAAGTATTGCTAAGTATATTCTGGCAAGAAAATTGTCCTTATCCTCCGTATTACTTCGCTTAACAAATCTGTCTGTTTTTGAAATATCAACTATTTATTCATTTAATTCTCAGCAAAGTTTTTCGCGAGCATTTAAACGGTATTTTAAAATTACACCGAATTTATTCAGGAAACGTGATTTTTGGGATTTCAGATATTATTTTCCTCAGCACCGGTTTTTGAATTTTAAAGATATAAAACACAGATCTGTTTCTTTATATTCTGAATGTTACACAGACAATAAACTCGGTGAAAGTAAATCATTTTATATCACTATTCCTTTTGAGTTTAAATCTAATTATAGTGTTGAAGGTCTTGCTTTTAAAAATAAAAGTCAAATTAATCATATTAAGGGTATGGTAAAAGCATCAAGTGATTATTTGAGTGTTTCTTATGATTTTTGTGCGGATGAAAAAACAAAAAATAAAATAAAGGTGAACTATGTTATAAAGCAGATAAATGGGGATGGTTTTATTTTAAATGAAAAAGGTTCAAAGTATTATATGTTTTCATTTGTCGGGAGTTGGTCGGAGTATGCTATTTTATCTAATGTTATATACACAAGGGAATTACCCCGATTAAATCTTAAAAGACGATTAGGATTTGATATTGAGATATTTTATTCTTCTGGTCATCATACTGATGATATTTGTTCATTATATTATTTTATACCGGTGTGTTAAGTTTTTTATTTTTGTCAATGAGCTAATTCAGAGCTAAGCTTGTTTTGAAAATTCTTTTTTTCAGTTAGCAAGTGATATTAGTAATATTAAGGTTTGTTTTAATCAGGTATTATGATTTTCTCTTCTTTATCCGTCATCATACGTTAGCATTTATGTAAAGTGAATAAATGATTAATACGTTAATGTATTCCATCATTTATTTTATGTAACATGGTTTTCTATATCATTAGTATACTCAACAACGAGTTAGACAATATCCTGTTTACGATTTGTTAAATGGTTCATAGTTAAATTTGTTATAATCCGGGTAAAATTTCTGTGGAAAGAATACCGGGTTGCTTCTGTTTATATTGTATATCCGGAAAGTTCACGGATAAGCTGTTAGTATCAGAAGTGATCTGTTTTATGACAAGCGAATCCTGCCCGGTCAGAGACGAAAAAAGATTATATATATTTATACTGGTTTTCCTCACCCTCGCATCCATTGTGTTATCCGAAGCCATTTCCGGTGGGATGTCATCATGGATCATGAGCATACATAGACTGGCTGATATTTGATTAATCACCAAAAATCGTTAGGTTTTTGTTTCCGGCATCCTCAATCGACATTTTCTTTTAATTAACTGTTTGTTTTTTCTGATTTGGACTGCATGCATCCAGTTTTTTTATCTGTTTTTCTTTATTTTTACATCAATTTACACAGAAAAAATTTGTGCATAAAAAATGACCCAGATTAATATTCTGATTTGATGTTGCATTTCAGATCTTTGCTTTGCAATAGTTCATTAACTCGATCTTTTATCCTGAAATTTGATCTAAGGCACGTTTTGCCAAATTTACTTTCATTAATGTAACGAAACGTAAATTCCAAGATTGATTTGTGATGCTATCTTTTTTATCCCCGTTACAGCGGTTATGTTTTTTCCCGTTTCTCTCTCTGGCGATGAGTGCGGTATCTTTCTCTTTATCAGCCAAAGAGACTCCATCTCCGTTATTCCGGTCCGGTGAACAGCCTTTTATTCATCAGGAACAACAGCAACAGTCACGTGAAGCATCGCTGATGCCGAAAGCGCCGGATATACGCTTATCCCCGCCGTCTTCTGTCTTCTCCCGGCTTATTTTTCCGGCAGAGTCACCGTGTTTTCAGATCACACAGGTTGTAACCGACGGGAGCGGGGCGCTTCCTCACTGGATCCCGGTACAGCGTATTGTCGATCAGGCAAAAGGGCAGTGCCTGGGGCGTGACGGAATTAATCTTCTGATGAGTGCATTACAGAACCGTCTGATTGGACACGGGTATATCACAACCCGTGTACTGGCACCGTCTCAGGATCTTAAAACCGGTACGCTTCGACTGCTGATTGTGCCGGGAACGGTCAGGGATATTTATCTGAATACAGGCAGTGATGACTATATCCGGCTGTATAGTGCGTTCCCGGCCCGTAAGGGGGAATTACTGGATTTACGGGACATTGAACAGGGGCTGGAAAACCTTCAGCGCCTTCCCACGGTCAGTGCACGGATGGTCCTGAAACCCGGTGACAGGCCCGGACAGAGTGATATTGTGATTGAACGCTCGCAATCCCGTTACTGGCGTACCGGTGCCTGGGTGGATGATTCCGGCACGGAAAGCACGGGGCGATATCAGGGCGGAATAATGCTGGCGCTGGATAATCCGTTGTCCTTCAGCGATTTGTTTTATGTCACTGCAAGCCGGGATCTGGGATTTGGCGGGCGTCATAAAAGCACCCACAGTTATTCCGCACATTATTCGGTTCCTCTGGGATACTGGCTGGCCGGCATAAATCTCAACGATTACCGTTATTATCAGACCGTGGCCGGAAAATATACCGACATTCATTACAGTGGTAAAAGCCGTTCCCTGAATCTGCAACTGAGCCGTGTGTTACATCGTGGTGCCAGTTCCCGTACGACGGCCAGTTATGACGTTCTTCTGCGTGAGACCCATAATTTTATTGATGATACGGAAATTACTGCCCAGAAACGCCGGACCAGTGCATGGCGTATCGGGTTATCCCACCGTCATTATATCGGGGCAGCCACCCTGGATGCCGGGGTGAGTTATCAGCGGGGTACCCGCTGGTTTGGTGCCCTGCCGGCCCCGGAAGAAGCCTGGGATGATTATGGCGGCGTTACCGCCTTATCAAAAATTCTGAGCTGGAATGCCTCACTGACCGCACCGTTTTCTCTGGGGGAACAGTCTTTCAGCTGGAATACCACCTGGCGCAGGCAAATGAGCGCCACCCCTCTGACCCCGCAGGACGAATTTTCCATCGGCAACCGCTGGAGCGTGCGTGGTTTTGACGGCGAACGTACGCTCAGTGCCTCAAATGGCTGGCTGGTACAGAACACGTTCTCCTGGCAGACACCTCTGCCTTTGCAGGAGCTCTATCTCGGGGCCGATTACGGTGAGGTCAGCGGTAACAGCACCACTCAGAGTGATTTAACCGGACAACATCTGGCGGGGTCAGTGCTGGGGATCCGTGGCGCATTCGGGAATACCGGCGTGAGTTATGACGCTTCAGTGGGGATCCCCCTCTCAAAACCGGCCGGATTTAAAACAGACCCTGTGGTCACCACGTTCAGTGTGAACTGGAACTGGCAGTGAAACAGGCAGGGATAATTCATTTATAGATAAACAGCCACGACATCCGCTGATGTCTGTGTGGTGGCTCCAGATTCAGGGATTTCGTATGAACAGCCTTTTTTACCGGATTGTCTTTAATAAAGCCCGTGGCATGCTGATGGTTGTGGCTGACATTGCCCGGCGCGGACGGGGCGGAAATACACGTCGCGGACGTTGTGCTCCGGCAGGGATTATTGCCTCCCTGTCCCCGGTTTGTTTTGCCATCTGGCTGGCTGCCGGTTTGTGCTCGTTTCCTGCTTACTCCGCTATTGTCGCTGACCGTAATGCGCCGGGAAACCAGCAGGCGACGGTGATTTCCACGGCAAACGGGTTGCCGCAGGTGAATATTCAGACGCCCGGTCCGGAAGGGGTTTCACGTAACCAGTATACACAGTTTGATGTGGACAGCCGGGGAGCCATTTTAAATAACAGTCACAGTAATACACAGACCCGTCTGGCCGGCAATATTACCGGTAATCCCTGGCTGGCAAAGGGTGAGGCCAGGATCATTCTTAATGAAGTCAACAGCCGTGATCCCAGCCGGCTGAATGGTTTTATTGAGGTTGCCGGACGTCGTGCGGAAGTGGTGATCGCTAATCCGTCCGGTATTACCTGCAATGGCTGTGGTTTTATCAATGCTGAAAGAACGACCCTGGCCGCCGGGAAAGCGCTGATGGACGGCGGCAGACTGAAAGGTTTCGATGTTGACAAAGGACGGCTCAGTATTGAAGGGCGCGGACTGCTGGCGGAGGACAGTGACTACACTGCGCTGATTGCCCGGGCGGTGAATGTGAACGCCCGGATGCAGGTCGGCGGTGAACTGCGGATCACCACCGGTCATAACGAAACCGATCTCCGGGGTAATATCACCCGGATTAAGCCCGGTGAGGATGCCGGGCAGCCGGCGTTTGCGCTGGATGTGTCGGCGCTGGGCGGAATGTATGCCGGTAAAATTATTATGGAAGGCACCGAAAAAGGCGTGGGCGTACGCAATGCCGGAGAGCTGGGGGCGATGGCCGGCACATTGTCACTCCGTGCTGACGGTCAACTGGTGAACAGCGGTGTACTGGCCGGACAGGGGGATCTGAGCGTCGCCGCGAAAGGTGACCTGGGTAATACCGGCAGCCTGACGGCCGGCGGAGACGTTGAACTGACGGCGCCGGGAACACTGAGTAATGAGGGGATTATCCGGGGCGGACAGGATGTCAGGCTGACCGCGGCGGGTATTTACAGTTCGGAAAAAAGTACGCTTCTGGCCGGTGCGCCGGCAGCCACAACTGACAGAACAAAAGGCGATTTAGTTCTGACATCGGGCGGGGAACTGAAAGCCCGGGGGCAGAATAAAGCCGCCGGTAAGATCGTTGCCTCCGGAACCGGCGTGGATGTCAGCGGCAGCCGGACAGAGGCAAAAGCCGTCACACTGACAGCGACGGAACGTGAGATCAGCACTGCCGGTGCGGTATTACGCGGGCAGGATACTGTCAGTCTGCGGGCAGCAACCGGCATCGATAATACCGCCGGCCGGGTTTCCGGAGGGAGACTAACTATACATTCCCCGGAAATCACGAATACCGGCGGCCTTCTGAACCAGGAAGGTACACAGGATCTGCTGCTCAGCCAGCATACCCTCCGTAACAACGGGGGAAGTATCACCAGTGCCGGACGAATTCATCTGAAAGCGGATGTGCTGGACAACCGCTCTGGTACGCTTGCGGCTGCCGGACGGGATTTGAGCATCGAAACCGGCGATCTGGATAACCGTCAGGGCAAGGTGCAGCTTTCCGGTGCAGGTGTGTTATCCCTTCAGACAAATGTACTTCAGGGACAGCAGGGCGCGTTGCTGTCATCCGGTGATTTCCGGCTGAAAGCCGGGCAGGCGGATTTATCCGGTGGCTATACGCAGGCCGGAAAAATCACCGCAGAAGCCGGGATACTGACGAATGACGATGCCGTGTTGTCTGCCCGCGGACAGGAAGGGATGCAACTGACGGTCTCCGGAACGCTGAGTAACCGGAACGGCCGGGCGGAAAGTGCCGGGGACATCACGCTGAGCAGTGCGAAACTGGACAATTCTGCCGGGACACTGCTTGCCGCTGATAAAGGGAGTTTATCCCTGACCACACCGGGTGAGGTGCTGAATGATAAAGGGCGTCTGATTGCCGGGCGGCATATCCTGCTGGATACGGCAGCGCTGACCAGCCGGGGAGGGCTGATTTCAGCCACCGGCGGCAACATGACACTGAACAGCCGTCAGGCGGTTATTAATGAACAGGGGCGGATGGAGGCCCTTAACAGGCTGACACTGAATGCAGCCGGATTACATAATCATAACGGTACCATCACCGGACAGGATGTCACCGTCGGTACCGGTGCGGCAAAACTTCACAACGCCGGGGGAAATATTGCGGCCCGGGATACGCTGGCGCTCAATACAGGAGAAACGGATAACACCGGGGGACTGATTCAGGCCGGGAAAAGCCTGGTTATTGACACAAATAACCGGCAGCTGAGTAACCGTGAAGGCGGGCAGATACTGGCCGGTGCACTGACGTTATCGGCAGGGAATACGGATAATCAGGCGGGGGTTATTGCCTCATCCGGTGATGCACAGTTGCAGACCGCTGATCTGAACAGTGACAGCGGAAAAATACTCAGTCAGGGCGATTTGACACTGAATACTGCGGTGCTCCGCAATCAGCACGGGCTGTTGCAGGCAGACGGGGCTTTAACGCTGGATACCCATGGAAACGGGTTAATCAGTACAGACAGCGGTGAACAGGGCGGTATTATTGCCGGCGGGGATCTTTCACTCAGAACCGGCCGCCTGGAGGCGGCACAGGGTGTGATACAGGGCCGCAATATCACGCTGGACACGCAGGGACAGGCGCTGGATCACCGTGGCGGGTATCTGGCGGCCCGGGAGAGTGTCAGACTGGATACCGGCGAAACGGATAACAGCGGTGGTCTTTTACGGGCCGGCACATCGCTGATACTGGACACTCATGACCGTAAACTGGTTAATCAGCAGAGCGGAGAGCAGGGCGGGATTGTTGCTGGTGATCGTCTGACGCTTGAAGTGAATGGTCTGGATAACCATGACGGCGTCATTGTCAGCGGCGGTGACGGCGTGATGACCACCGGTCTGCTGGATAATACGCAGGGACAGCTTGTCAGCGCATCCGGTTCGCTGTCTCTGACGACAGGAGAAGTCAATAACCGGCAGGGGCTGATCCAGGCCGGGAAACAGCTGTTACTGGATACCCGGGGACAGACACTGGTTAATCGTGACAGTGGGGAGCACGGGGGGATCCGGGCGCAGGGCGATCTGTCCCTTCTCAGTGGCAGACTGGATAATCACCAGGGGATTGTGAGTGCCGGCGGACAGGCCGGGCTGAAAACCGTAATGTCAGATAACACTGCCGGGCTGATCACTGCCCTGCGGGGGCTGGCAATCACCGGCGGGCAACTGGACAATACCGCCGGCAGTATTCTCTCCGGCGCCGGACTGACGATTGACACACAGGGAAACCGCCTGATTAACCGTGATACGGTTTCCCGTGGCGGTATCTCTGCTGCCGGTGAGGCGATTATTACGACCGGGGAGACGGATAACCGGAGCGGACGTATCGTGTCTGACGGGAATGCCGTGTTGCATACCGGCAACCTGAAAAACAGCCTCGGCCTGATAGCGGGGAATGGCGGGCTGTCAGTGAACAGCGGTGAGACCGATAACACCGGGGGACGCCTTCAGTCTGCCGGCGATCTTCTGATTAACACCGGTACGGCTGCCTTCGTCAATACCGGCGGAAGGATAGCCGGTGACCATCATACTGCTGTCACGACCTCTCAGCTTACTAACCGGGAGGGAACGGTTCAGGCCGGAGAAAGACTGACTCTGTCAGTGGGTCAGGCACTGGATAACGGAAAAGGGGCATTGTTATCCGGCGGCCGGCTGGCATTGTCGGCTTACCGTCTGGATAACCGGCAGGGGCAGGTGATTGCTGACGGTGACAGTCAGCTGAATGTACAGACGGTACTGAATAATGAAAGCGGGCTTGTGCACTCAGCCGGTTCGCTTGATATTGTGGCTTCTGACATCAATAACCGGCATACCGGACAGAGCGGTAAGGGGCTGGAGTCAGGGAAACTCACGCTTGCCGCCGATATTCTGGATAACGCGGAAGGGGCAGTGCGCGGTGTCAGCCATCTGACCGTCCGGGTCACCCGGGTACTGGATAATCTGCGGGGACTGCTTTCCTCACAGAAAACGCTCTCTGTTCAGGGACAGGCGCTGACGGTGAACAACCGTGAAGGGATGCTGATAGCCGATGACAGTGCGGATATTTCTGCGCTGGCAGTGAGTGGTGACGGACAGATTTTGTCCCGGGATCGCCTGACGGTTCATGTGGCCGACGATTTCCTTAATACCGGCTCGGTTAAAGCGAACGGTGATCTGACGCTGCTGACCGACCGCCGGCTGATTAATGACGGGGTGATTGCCGGACAGCAGGGGCTGGAGATCCGTGCGGATAATCTGGTCAATACTGTTCAGGGGGATATCACGGCGAAAGAAACGCATCTGAACGTGGCCGGCACACTGGAGAATCGCGGGCTGATTGACGGTGAACTGACACACCTGACGACCGGTGTGCTGAACAACACCGGCAGCGGGCGGATTTTTGGTGATCATCTCGCTGTCGAAGCCGGCGTTCTGAATAATGACCGGGAGGGTGACAAAGCCCCGGTAATCGCATCCCGTGATCGTCTGGATATTGCGGCCGGAACGGTTAATAACCGTGGGCATGCACTTATCACCAGCCTCGGTAATATGGTTTTTGGCCGTCATCTGGATAACGATTATCGTGCAACCGGCCGGGGCGATGTCCTGAATAATGACGGTGCATTTATTGAGGCCGGCAGCGATGCATTTATCGGCATGCAGACGGTGAATAATACCAACCGGAAACTGGAAACACATACGGTCCTGGTGGAGAAAAGTCAGCATCATGAAGGTGTTCTTAACGGCAGTACCACCCGTTATGACTGGGCAGATGTTGATCTCAGTAAGAAGAATAAATATGGCGTCCATACAGCAAGAATGCCGGATGGCAGCGAAAATGATCGTTTTTATGAATATAACTATACCCGGACCGTCACGGAGACACAGATAGCGTCCACTGACCCGGGGAAAATACTGGCGGGAGGGAATATCCGGTTTGATACCGCCCGTCTGTTTAATCATGACAGCCAGATTGTTGCCGGCGGTAGCCTGGACGGGCATATCGGCACCCTGGATAACCGGGCGACGCAGGGTGAGCGGGTGACCACGGATGAAGGATGGCAGAGACGGTGGTGGCCGAAGAAAAAGAAAAGACCGGTTGGCGGAACCAAAACATCACAGGGAAAAGAAACGGGTGATTACCGTCCGGCCCCGGTAACGGAAACCATTGATCTGAAAAGCCTGACCTGGCAGGGACACGCTGTGGTACCGGACAAAACCTGGCGCGGGAGTGAACGGCAGGTGTCTGCGGTGAATGAAAGTGCAGAGGGCGCAGGAAGTCATTCCGTGGCCGGAGCGGACAGCCGGGTGAATATCAGTACCGGTCAGGCCGGTATGGTCTCAACGGATATTCCCGGCGTGGTGCATGATCGTCCGTTACTGTTACCTCCCGGACATACGTTCAGCCTGACGCTGAAACCGGAAACCGGGAGCGGGCAGCAGATCACTCCGGTGATCCGCACGGTCAGTCCTGATGTCCGTTTACCGGATAACAGCCTGTTTACCCTGCACCCCGGCACGGACAGCCACTACCTGGTGGAAACGGATCCCCGTTTTGTGAATAAAAAACAGTGGTTGTCCAGTGACTACATGCAGAATGCCTTTACGGCCTCCCACGATAATGTGCATAAACGTCTTGGTGACGGGTATTATGAGCAGAGACTGGTTCGTGATCAGTTGATCCAGCTGACCGGGGGGCGTTATACCGGTAATCAGAGTAATGATGAAGCCCAGTACCGTATGCTGATGAATAACGGTATTGCCTTCGGTAAACAGTATCAGCTGATCCCCGGTGTGGCGCTGACGCCGGAGCAGATGGCGTTGCTGACGTCCGATATTGTCTGGCTGGTTGACATCCCGGTCACGCTGAGTGACGGCAGCATACAACAGGTTCGTGTTCCCCAGGTCTATGCGAAGCTCAGGGAAGGGGATTTAGGTGGTGACGGTGCCCTGCTCGGCGGACAGAATGTCCTGCTGAGTGCAGAACAGGATATTACCGGCAGCGGCAATATCGTGGGACGGGATGTGACACAACTGAGTGCACGGACGCTGATCAACAGCGGCAGCATCAGTGGTAACCGGGTCAGTCTGCTGGCCGGTGAAGATATCCTGAATACCGGCGGGCAGATACTGGGCGGCAAAGCCGTGTCACTGCTGGCCGGCAGAAATATTACCAGCGAAACCACCACCCGCAGTGACGGTGTGAACCGCTGGGTTGATCGCCGGGCCGGTATTTATTCGGAGGGGGCAGATGGTCATCTGACACTGCGTGCGCTGAACAATATCACCCTGACCGGCAGCGATATCCGGCATGCCGGAGAGAACGGGAAGACGTCACTGACAGCAGGTCATGACCTGCATCTTAATACGGTCAGTACAGTCCGTTCTCAGGAAAGTGACTGGGGTAAAGATAACTGGCGCCGGGAGTATATACAGACGGAAAGTGGCAGTCGTATTCATACGGCCGGAGATTTGGTGTTGTCTGCCGGGCGGGATATTTCGGCCACTGCCGCTGATGTTACCACCGATGCCGCGCTGACTGCACAGGCCGGACGGGAT
The DNA here is from genome assembly GCF_028480065.1 of Providencia sp. PROV189. Taxonomy (NCBI): domain Bacteria; kingdom Pseudomonadati; phylum Pseudomonadota; class Gammaproteobacteria; order Enterobacterales; family Morganellaceae; genus Providencia; species Providencia sp. PROV189. The sequence continues at coordinate 1,693 of NZ_JAMPOG010000058.1, read as the reverse complement.
TTACGGCTGAACGCCGGTAACAGCGTGACGGATCTGGCGGAGCACAGTAAAGAAAGCAGTCGCGGGCTGTTATCGGGGCATTCATCTGAGCGTCATGATGAGGTCCATACGCGTCAGGCCGTCAGTACTGAACTGTCCGGAGAGACAGTTCATCTTCAGTCCGGGCGGGATATCAGTGTGTCAGGCAGCAATGTGGTCAGCAGCGGAAATCTGGCGTTGCAGGCCGGACGGGGGCTGGATATTACCACCGCAACGGAATTACGGGATGAGACTCACCGGCGTGAAGAGAAGAAATCCGGCCTGATGAGTAGTGGCGGTATTGGTTTTACCGTGGGTAAACAGTCACTGAAGCAAAGCACGGACAGCGACAGCCGGCTGAATAAAGGCAGTACGCTGGGCAGTACGGACGGAAACGTTGTGATGACGGCCGGCGGGGATATAAAGGTACACGGCAGTGATGTGGTGGCGAAAAAGGATATCAGCCTGACCGGTCAGTCTGTTGCGGTAACCGCAGCGGAAAACACACGCACGGAACTGACAAAAACCGAACAGAAGCAGAGTGGTTTTACGCTTGCCCTGAGCGGTACTGCCGGTGCAGCACTGAATACCGCAGTACAGACGGCCGGAGATGCAAAAGAAACGGATAACAGCCGCATTAAAGCCCTTCAGTCTATTAAAGCCGGGTTATCCGGTGTTCAGGGGGCTGAAGCCGCGCGTCTTGCTGAGACACAGGGGGATGCGGGTTCTGCCTTCGGAATTAATCTCTCTTATGGCAGCCAGTCTTCTGAATCAGAAACCGAAACCCGTCAGTCCACGGCGCAGGGCAGCAGTATCAGTGCCGGGCAAAACCTGACAGTGAATGCCGGCGGTAAAACGGCAGGCAGCGGCAACATTGATGTCACCGGGAGTGAGTTACAGGCCGGTGGTCACGCCACACTCAACGCTCAGAATGATATCACGCTGACATCCGCGCAGAACACCCGGACGGTGGACGGCAAAAACAGCAGTAAAGGTGGTTCCGTTGGTGTCGGTGTGACTTTCGGGTCAAATGGTGCGGGTTTCAATGTGAATGCCAGTGTGAACAGAGGTAAAGGATTTGAGAAAGGCAACAGTCAGTATGCCACTGACAGCACGGTAAATGCAGGCAAAACCCTGACCCTCAGCAGCGGCCATGACACCACCCTGAAAGGTGCTCAGGTTCAGGGGAATAAAGTCATTGCGAATGTCGGCAATAATCTGACACTGCAAAGTGAGCAGGCCACTGATAATTATGACTCAAAACAAACGAGCTTAAGTGCGGGTGGTAGCGTCGGTTTCGGCAATGGTTCTCTGAACATTTCTGCCAGCCGGGATAAGATGCACAGTGAATACCGTTCAGTACAAAACCAGACGGGGATTTTTGCCGGTAAAGAGGGGTTTGACATTACGGTCGGGAAGCACACCCAACTGGATGGTGCGGTTATCGCATCAGAAGGAAATGCGGAGAAAAACCGCCTTGACACGGGGACACTGGGCTTTAAGAATATTGAGAATAAAGCAGAATACCGGGTGGAACACCAGGGCGGTAGCCTGAGCACCGGTGGCGGTGTGGGAGATAAGCTGATATCCAATATGGGCAGTGCGCTGGCCATGGGGGGGAATAAAAAGGAAAGCAGCCATAACACCACGCATGCAGCAGTCTCTGACGGTAAAT
>NZ_JAMPOG010000057.1:0-1374 GCF_028480065.1 Providencia sp. PROV189 | reverse complement strand
ACCGGCAGATTTCCGCACTGAACAACACCAACCGCCGCCAGTCCGCATCCTGATTTTCCGGTGGACGGACAAAAAACCGGACAACCTTATCATGCTCATATTTCCGGCTCCCGGCCCGGAATAACCGGCAGATATCCGTCAGGCGCTGTATCACTTCCTGCTCATAACCGGTCTTTGCCCGCCCCCGGTTCAGGGGCAGATAATACGCCAGCGCCGCCGGCGATAAGGGGATGCTTTTATTCCCATTCCTCTTCATCATTCACATCCGGATCAACATCTCTTTGTCTGGCATACAGACAACGCAACAAGTACATCAGCTTCATCCATGTCATAAACTGGACATCATTCAATACCGGTGGCATCCCGGATTGATTTCCGCCGGTCAGCAGGGTTCTGAGAGCGCCCGGAATACCATCATGAGCGCCGTTTTCCGCTGAGAAAACAGTCATCACACGTCCCAGCGCCGAAGTCTCTGACAAGATGGTAAATCCCGGAGAATGCACCCCGGAGGCGGCCATAAATTCGGGGGAGATATCCAGTTCATTCCCTAATTCAAACAAAGTACGATAAATCTGCGTCTGAAGATGTTCAATATCATCCAGATGTGAGGCCACCGGCCAGAGATCCTGACACGTCAGTGTAGCCGCAGAATAACCAGCGACCGGTACCTCTGCCGGTGTGGTACGCTCTGCGTTATCCGGGACAGACATGACGCCGACGATGTCAGGATCAATATCCGCTTCATCGGTATCCCCGCTCAGTACCGGTGCACCCCCGTATAAATCCGTCTGGATCTCCACAACCGGACGGGATTTTTTCTTTTCAACAACAGGGGATACCGAAGTCTCCTGACCTGAATCAGAAGACAGTGGCTCCGTTAACACATCCTCCGCCGAAAAACCGGAAGTAATACCGGTATGTCCGCTTTCTGAATGGGCCGTTGTTGTTTCATCCTCACTGTCCACCGGTACAGGCCATTCCGGTTTTGTACTGCGCCGGCCTTTATTGACCTTCAATTCAAATACCCAGCGTTCATAATCCACACCATCAACAGAACACTCCCTCAGAAGACGACCAATCAGTTCATCCAGAAACACGTCATAATCAAAAACATCATGGTTATCTATTTCTGTGCATGTTCTTTCAAAACACCCCAGAAAGTCATGGACCGGGTCCGGATCGTCATGCTGAAAAAGTAACGAATCCGCCACCCGTTTTAATGTCGAGCGCACGGATAATAATTGCTCAATTTGGGGTCTTCCCAGCCCGTTTTCCAGTAAACGGGGCATATAAGGTAATAAAACAGAAACAGTATCTTCCATCTTGCTGATGTGCGATATGCTGACGGGTAATCCGTCCGCCGTCATGCGCTGG
>NZ_JAMPOG010000056.1:0-11775 GCF_028480065.1 Providencia sp. PROV189 | reverse complement strand
ATACGGAAAAAACGCTCATCCTGTGTCTCCTGCCATAACTCAGAGAGGATCTGATAGCGCGTATTTCCGCCGTCACTGAAGATATAAATCTCACTTCCCGGTGCTTTGGTGACTTTTGGGACACTGTCCAGTCCACGTGCCCGAATGGAACTCTTGATTTCCTCATAACGCGGATTTCTGCCCTGACGAGGGTTATCCGGATTTGGCTGAAGTTGCTCAAGTGTTAATATCATCGGCATTTCAGACACCGGATTGACGTGAGCATTGCCGGATAACGGGGAACTGACAGGATTTCCTCTGAGAAGCGCCTGACTGAGTTTATGCTGTAAATCGGTTTTCATGCTTCGTCTCTCCCTTAAAAATAATATCCCTGAGAAAAATCACTGAAACGTGTATACGTCCCGTTAAACTGCACTTTCACCGTCCCTAGTGGACCCTGCCGTTGCTTACCGATGATAATTTCTGCCACACCTTTATCCGGTGAGTGTTCGTGATACACCTCATCGCGGTACAAAAATAAAATCAAATCCGCATCCTGCTCCAGTGAGCCGGAATCCCGTAAATCCCCGTTTGTCGGGCGCTTATCCGCACGTTGCTCCAGTTGCCGGTTTAACTGGGAAAGAGCCACTACCGGACACCCCAGCTCTTTGGCCAGTGCTTTCAGACTGCGGGAGATTTCACTGATTTCCTGCGTCCGGTTTTCCTGTTCAGGACTGCGCATCAGCTGAAGGTAATCCACAATAATCATCCCCGGCGTACCCACTTTACGGCGGTAACGCCGTGCACGGGCTCGTAACAGGGAAGGCGTCATATTACTGGTATCATCAATCACCAGACGCTCACCCCATTCAGCAATCTGCGACATGGCGCCCCCAAGACATTCCCAGTCATTTTCTTCAAGAGATGCACTGCGGATAGCTGTCAGTGGGACATTTCCCAAATCACTGAGTAAGCGTTGCATGATTTGTTCCGCCGGCATTTCCAGACTGAAAAAAAAGACCGGTTTTTCTGCCAGACGCAGGGCATTCTGTGCAACAGTCAGCGCCAGCGCCGTTTTTCCCATCGACGGCCGTGCGCCCAGTAACACCAAATCACCCGCCTGCAAACCACAGGTTTTTTCATCCAGTTCACTGAACCCCGTTGGCGTACCGGTTATCCCTTTTGCACTTAATGCTTCTTCCAGATGCTGAACAACATTATTCAGGATATCGAGCAACGACGGGGAATGCGCGGACAGCCCTTTTTCTGACAGCTGAAACAGCCGCTGTTCAGCCTGTTCACATAACGCAGGAATATTCGCCTGAGCCGCCACACTCTGGGTGGATAACATATTCCCCAGCATCATCAGGCCACGGGCACGGCTTCGCTCCACCACAATTTCCGCATAGCGGACAATATTGGCCGCACTGGGCGTGTTTTTGGATAATTCAGCCAGATATGCAAAGCCGCCCACCTGTTCAAGCACGCCGTCTTTTTCCAGTACATCACTGAGTGTGATTAAATCAATCGGGCTGTTTATCTGACACAGGGCGGCCATTTTCTTCCAGATTTCCTGATGCGCTCTGGAACAAAAATCCTCCGCCTGTAATAACGGTGCCACTTCATCCCAGCGGTCATTATCCAGCATCAGCCCGCCCAGCACGCTCTGCTCCGCCTCCGGCGAGTACAGGGTTTCAGGTAATACCGCAGAAGAAGACTTTTTATGCATTGAAAAGCCCTCCGTTAACCCGAAATGCCCAATTCCCACCGTGTAAATAAATTGTTTTTTTGGGAATATGAATTGTTGGTGTCGGACGAACAGCCGTCAGAGATAAACTCCCTGTGGCTGCCCGACTATTTTCGGACCGGTAAGTTTGGCGACCCCGGTCTGAACGTACAGGCAGCCTGTTTTTATCCATAACACATTTAAAGGAACATTTATGAATACAAAAAATCAACTGCCGTCCGACATTGATTACATTGGCCTTTTTGACGACAACACCGATACGGGCGAAGCCCGTTTTGACTTGTATGTCAAAACATTCTGGAGTATGACCATGGAAATGACGAAAGAAAGCAATTCCCGCCAGAGTCTGTTCCGCCTGCAATGGCTGGGTGACTGGCTGGCTGAAATGTATGGCTGGAAAATGCTGAATCCCGATATCACGCCCCTGAATGCGATTCACAGCTATCTCATTCTTCGCGATAACCTGCCGGCAGCTCAGGTGGCAGGCATGACGACAGAACAGATGCATCTGGCGCTGACGGAAGAGTGGAGCACATTCAAAGCTCGCAGAGGGGCAAAAGACTTTTTGCGCAGAGTCGAAAAACGCCTGGGCTCTCTTGATGATCCTTTCCGGGAAATACATTAATTCTGACCGGGCTGGCAGTATCTGCTGCCAGTCCACGGTTAGACTGAACGGGAAAAAACAGGAGAATACCTTGATAGTCATGGACGAACCTCCCGTTTCAGCACATCATCAAAACGGGTTTTCCATTCCGGAAACAGCTCTGAAACAAGATGATGCATAATGACTGCGGCTGCCGGTGTTTTACGTTGAGTCCGGTATTCCAGACGATGCACCGGTTGTCCCTGTGCATGGCCATTTTTAAATATTTCCAGTTTGGGAACAGCGGTTTTCAGTAACGAAAGAGAAATCGACTCTGCAAAGGGGTACGCTTTTTGGTCAATAATCTGAGTTAATTCAGTCAGTGTTGCACGATCTAACACCGTATCTTCAACACAATTAGCAAGAATGTGTATTTCCGGCAGGGGAATTCCGTAAGCCGTCAGCGGCACCAGCCCGCCGATTAATCCCAGTGTTCCCCGTAAAAATTCACGTGTATCCGGCAAAATAGGTTTGATTATCCCGACAGCATAATCGGTGGCAGCTAACAGAATGGTTTCCAGCATCACCGAAGCCGCGCCTTTTGAATCAATGATAATCACATCGTAAGAGGCGAATAACGGATGTTGCAGAGTATTACGCAGACGCATTCTGCCGTCAGGCGCATGCAATATAGCCGCCGGGAGACGATCATGAGGATCGTTAGAAATGATGATGTCCAGATTAGGGATAACGGAGCGTGATATGATGGTATCCGGCCGGGAAAGATCGGTCAGTTGCATTAACAACTCAAACAAGCCGTTTGGCGCTTCGTATTCGAGTTTAAACAGACTGCTGGCAGTCGGCTGGGAATGATCACCGTCGATCAACAGGGTTTTCAACCCGGCATCAGCACAAAAACCCGCGATATTGCCGGCTTTGGTTGACTTTCCGGCTCCGCCTTTTGTTGATATAATTGGAACAATTCTGGTCATTTTTCTCACTCAGCACATTCTGGGTGAGAAGTCAAAAAAAATAATTACATTAGTGAATTACATCAAGCTTTTTAACTAGGGGATTGAAAATCCCCGTGTCCTTGGTTCGATTCCGAGTCCGGGCACCACCTTATTATCAACAGACGTCAACCGACGTCTGTTTTTGTTTGTAAAGCCCGCTAAAATCAACACTCTCCCAAAGTTTCAACTCAACTGAATTCTACTCGATTCTACCCACATCAACCCCATTGTGCGGGTACAATTGCGGGTATACACTAGTTCGATAGAATTTTGTACCCATTTTATCTCTCAGGAAGCTCACTATGGCACTGACTGACGCTAAAATTCGGGCGGCTAAACCCGATGTGAAATCCTATAAATTAACCGATGGTGCAGGTCTGCACTTATTGGTTCACACTAATGGTTCTAAGTACTGGCGATTACGCTATCGCCACTTAGGTAAAGAGAAAACCTTAGCATTGGGTTTATACCCTGATGTCTCTTTATCAGAGGCGCGTTTAAAACGTGATGAAGCAAGAAAATTGATTGCTGACGGTATTGACCCGTGCGAACAAAAACGTGTGGCTAAAGCAGCTTCTGATGCTAATCTCTCTTTTGAAACCATCGCAAGACAATGGCATGCCAGCAATAAAAAATGGTCTGAATCACACAGTGAAAAGGTTTTAAAGAGTTTGGAGTCGCATGTCTTTCCTTATATTGGATTACGCGATATCACTACCCTCAAAACCCCTGACCTGCTTATTCCTATCCGTGCAGCAGAAAGTAAAGAGATTTATGAGATAGCTGCGCGTTTACAGCAACGTATTTCTGCTGTCATGCGTTATGCGGTGCAATCAGGTATTATTGGCTATAACCCTGCTATTGATACCGCAGGGGCTGTAACGACTGTACAACGCCAACATCGTCCAGCTCTTAATCTTGATCGTCTACCTGAACTCATTGCCCGTATCGATGCTTATAAAGGGCAGCCCGTCACTCGCCTAGCCGTGATGTTAAATTTATTAGTGTTTATTAGGTCAAGCGAACTTCGTTATGCGCGTTGGTCTGAAATTGACTTCGATAAAGCCTTATGGACTATTCCTGCTCAGCGAAAGCCTATACCCGGCGTTAAATTCTCACACAGAGGCGCTAAAATGCGCACTCCGCATTTAGTTCCCCTTAGCCACCAAGCCATCACTATACTGAAAGAAATTTGGGCATGGACGGGTGAACATGAATTGATCCTAACGGGCGCTCATAATCCCTTTAAACCCATGAGTGAAAATACCGTCAATAAAGCTTTACGTGTGATGGGCTATGATACCAAAACTGAAATTTGTGGACACGGTTTTAGAACGATGGCGTGTAGTTCATTAGTTGAATCAGGTTTATGGTCGAAGGATGCAGTAGAAAGGCAAATGAGCCACCAAGAACGTAACTCAGTGAGGGCTGCTTATATTCATAAGGCAGAACATATAGATCAACGCCGATTAATGGTGCAGTGGTGGGCGGATTATTTGGATGCTAATCGTGAACAAACGATTTCGCCATTCGACTTTGCAAAGTTGAATAATCCAATGAATCACTAAAACTTTAGCCATGTCATATAGGAGATCCATTTTCAATACGAGGAGTCGAATACTACGGTAGTATGCCTACTATATCGATTCATTGAGAAATGGTGGAAATATTCTTCATGGGAATTTTCATCGTCAAAACGCATGATAACTAACCACGATTTATCGTAATACATCTCATTCAATAAAGAAGCTTTATCACTGAAAGCCTCTGTCCTCACGGACAGGGGCTTTTTTGCTTTTAAATCAACCTAAAAGGAAATTATCATGGAATATTACATTCGTTGCCCGGCCTGCGATTCAACTCGCATTCGTGAACGTCATATCGGGAAAAAGACAGGAGCTGTTGCTGGTGGCGTATCAGGCGCACTAGCTGGAGCGTCTATCGGCTCTGCTGTTCCTGTTGTAGGGACGATTGCTGGTGCTGCGGTAGGCGCTCTATTTGGACGTTTAGTCGCTGGAGCTACTGCTGGGGCTGTGAGTGGTTCAGCTTTAGATGGCGTGGTATTTGATCGTTATGAATGTATCGAGTGTGAATACACGTTTGATTGATAGCCATAAGTTAACAGAAACCCCTAATGGGGTTTCATCTCTTAGGAGTCTGTGAGTCTGAACTGACCCTAGTTTATTGGACAGGGGCTTTTTTCGTTTTAACCCGCGCAAATTGAGATCATGATAGAAAACATAACATGTTATCGGGATTGTAAGGCAACTCATTATCCTGATCTAAACCGTCATTAATCATTTTTAAAGCGAGTTGCCTGTTTTTCAGCTGATTGGCTTTTTATATCAATATTATCTTCTAAAGGGAAATAGATCCCTTTATCAAAATATCGCCATTAATTAAATCACAATACATCAATAATAGGACACGAATATGCGTATAACAGCGACGGCTTCCCCATGCCTAAAATCGGGGATTATCTCTGTTTTTATCACGAACTTAGGAAAATATAACGAAGGTGAACTGGTTGGTGAGTGGCTTGAGCTTCCAGCAACCTCAAAAGAGATCGAACACTGTTTAATGCGGATTGGCATTGATGGTATTCACTATGAAGAGTATTTCTTGACCGACTATGAATCCTCTATTGATGGCCTTTCTTCTTACATTTCAGAATATAGCCTTTTAGATGAGTTGAACGAGTTAGCCATCCAATTAGCCATGTTATCGCCTGATGAAATTGACCTTTATCAGGCGGCAATTGAAATCGGTTCTTCAGCGAGTTCAATCCATGATTTAATTCATTTAGCGGATAATTTAGATTCTTTCCAGCAATTAGCGGGGGTCAATAATGAATATGATTTAGGTTATTACTGGATAGAAGAAAGTGGTTGTTATGATTTAGCACAACTGGGTCAGTTATCCCATTACTTTGACTATGAATGCTATGGACGTGATGTTTGTCTTGAACAAGGTTGGGCAGAAAGTGGAGCGATGGCTAAGGCAATGATCGCAGATGGTTTAGTTCAAGTTGATGGCATCATTGAGACTCGTAAGCGTTGCAAGATCCCCGCTGGAAAAATCGTTTCTATGGGTAACCAAAAAATTAAAATTCAAGAATAAATACAAAGGTAGCTGATATTAATATCAGCTACTTTTCTTTTACTCACTCACCGCTCTGCATGTAAATCCCCCTCCTTTTTGTGCTTTAAATCTAAACCAACATCATTAATACCTTCCATCCATTCCATGTATCTCTGACGTACTTTTACCTATAGCTGAAATGAAAATCCCCCTTCAGCAAACTTCAGCCAAATGACATTTTAAGCGTAAAAATTAGATTTCGATCACATTTACTCATTAATTCATTAGTCATTCAAAGATAAACTAGAGTAGATTAATTAAACAAATAGAAACGATTCAGCTATAATGATAACGATAACAAATCAACCTTAAGTTAAACTCACAACAATCATCCACTTTTTAGCTGAATCGATTCTTATATTATAGCAATGAGGAGATACTATGTTTAACCTGTCAGTACAAGATATACATCTTGCGGCGACGGCGAATAGTAAAAAGGAAGCTATTCAGCAAGTCGCCACAGCACTGGCTGAAGCTGGTTATGTTAAAGAAGGTTATGTACTTGGAATGCTCGCAAGAGAACACCAAGCACCGACTTTCCTTGGCAATGGTATTGCAATCCCTCACGGCACAACAGATACCCGTGATCAAGTGATTAAAACTGGGGTTGCCGTATTCCAATTTCCTAAAGGTATTGATTGGGGTGATGAGCAAGTAGCCTATATTGTTATTGGTATTGCGGCACACTCTAACGAACATCTTGCACTACTACGCCAACTCACACATGTCATCAGTGATGAAACCATTGCAGATGCGATGGCAAAGGCCGATTCAGCTGAACTGTTACGTAGCCTTTTAATGGGTGAGAAAACTATTCAGCCCCTCCTATTTAATGGCAACATGGTGACATTAAACGCAGAAGCCCATAGTTTGAATTCATTACAAGTCTTGAATTTAGCTCATTTACAAGATAATCAGGCCATCGATGCCGAATTTATCTCTCATGTTTTGACTCAAGCGCCACATTACCTTGGGCAAGGTGTTTGGTTAAGTGATAGCCCTGTAGGAAATCTGTGCAGTGCTGTCACTTTAGCGACAACTCAATCAGCGCTGAGCTACCAAGAACACCCTGTTAAAATGCTAATCACCCTCTCATATGCAGATGACCAAGTCGCACTGTTTCTTTCTAATCTGAATCAAATACTTCAGCATCAACAAATTGAAACCCTGCTGCAAGTGACTGACGCTGATGCACTTGCTTCTTTATTAGCAGGCCGTAATCAGCCTGAAACTGAGACAGCTGAAGGTATTACTGAAGAATTTGTCGTTCGTAATCCACACGGGCTGCATACACGCCCAAGTACGATATTAGTCAGCACAATTAAAAAATTCGCAAGCAATGTTACCGTGGCTAACCTTGATGGTTCAGCAACACCTGTAAATGGACGCAGTTTAATGAAAATGGTGAGTTTAGGCGCTAAAAAAGGCCATCGCCTGCGCATCAATGCACAAGGGAGTGATGCCGCTGAAGCGATGTCAGCTATTGCTCAAGCTATTAATGATGGGCTTGGTGAGGAGGTAGCATGAGCCGTAGAGTCGCCACAATTACCTTAAATCCAGCCTACGACTTAGTTGGCCTATTGCCTGAAATTGATAAAGGTGAGGTGAACTTAGTAAAAACTGCTGGCCTGCACGCCGCAGGTAAAGGTATCAATGTCGCTAAAGTCCTTAAAAACCTTGGTATTGATGTCACTGTCGGCGGTTTTCTAGGAAAAGAAAACCAAGATGGTTTTCAAAAAATTTTTAGCGAAACGGGTATTGCCAACCGCTTCCAAGTGGTTGACGGGCGAACTCGTATCAACGTCAAGCTCACTGAAAAAACAGGAGAGGTGACTGACTTTAACTTTTCTGGCTTTGAAGTCACCAAAGCTGATTGGCAACGCTTTGTTGCTGATTCACTAAGTTGGGCTGGGCAATTCGATATGATTTGTGTTAGTGGCAGCTTACCTAAAGGAGTGGCATTAGAAGAGTTCACTAAATGGATGATGCGATTACGTAATGAATGCATGTGCGTCATTTTTGATAGTAGCCGTGAGGCTTTTGTCGCAGGTTTAAAAGCCGCACCTTGGTTAGTCAAACCTAATCATCGTGAACTAGAAATTTGGGCGGGTAGATCATTACCAACCCGTAAAGATATTGTTGACGCGGCCAATCAGCTTCGTGCACAAGGTATCGCACATGTGGTCATTTCCTTAGGGGCCGAAGGGGCTATGTGGGTGAATTCATCCGGTGCTTGGTTTGCTAAACCACCACAATGTGAGGTGATCAGTACGGTTGGCGCAGGAGACTCTATGGTCGGAGGTTTGATCTATGGCCTGATGATGAGTCAAACCAGTGAGCATACTCTACGACTTGCAACCGCTGTATCTGCGCTTGCTGTATCACAACCGAATGTAGGTATCACTGATCGTGAACAGCTTGCCCGTATGATGGCGCGTGTTGATCTACAACCTTTCAAGCCTGAGTAAGGAAGGACACCATGAAACTATTCATCATAGCAAATCGTCAACAGGATCCCGCTGCGGCTTGGCTAGCAATTGACGCATTAAAAAGCGCAGCGGTCGCTCAAGAGCTGACTGTGACTGAAGATCTATCGACAGCAGATATGGTTATTGTTGTTGGTAATAATATCCCTGAACATTATGATTTAACAGGTAAAAAAGTCTATTTCGATACCATCGAAAATGCGGTACAAAATCCAAGTCAATGTCTACAACATGCAAAACAACAGGCCACACTATATCAAGCAGCACAACCTGTAGCTGATACTTCAGCACCTTTTTCTGTTCTTGCTGTTACAGCTTGCCCAACTGGAGTTGCGCATACTTATATGTCAGCTGAAGCGCTGGAAGCTGAGGCGAAAAAGCGCGGTTGGAACATCAAAGTTGAAACCCGTGGTTCCGTCGGAGTCGGTAACGAAATTACTGAAGAAGAAATTGCTAAAGCAGATTTAGTGATTGTTGCAGCAGATATTGAGGTCAACGTCGATAAATTTGCGGGAAAACGCATGTATCGTACGTCGACCAGTGCAGCCTTGAAGAAAACCGCTCAAGAGCTCGATAAAGCCCAAGCAGAAGCCACGCTATTTACTCCTCAAGGTGGCAAATCAACAGCGCAAACTGGTAATAAAAGTGAAAAAAGAGGCGTTTATCGCCACTTATTAACCGGTGTTTCTTACATGCTGCCGATGGTCGTGGCTGGTGGTCTATGTACTGCTTTATCTTTTGCATTTGGCTTAGACGCTTCCAGTGTTGAAGGCTCATTAGCTTGGGCGCTTAGTTTAATCGGTGGACAAACAGCTCTAGCCCTAATGGTTCCCGTTTTGTCTGGTTATATCGCCTATTCCATCGCCGATCGCACAGGTTTAACACCGGGCTTAGTAGGTGGTGTACTGGCTACCACTTTAGGTGCCGGTTTTTTAGGCGGGATCATTTCAGGTTTCCTTGCGGGTTATAGCGCCCACTTTATAAGTACGCGATTGAAATTACCGCAAACAATGGAAGCACTGAAACCAATCTTAATTGTACCGCTAATATCAACCTTGTTTACAGGATTAGCGATGATCTATGTGATTGGTCATCCCGTAGCTTGGTTAATGGATTGGTTGACTAATTGGCTGAACACCATGGGAACGACTAATGCGGTAATTTTAGGTGCGATCCTTGGTGCGATGATGTGTACCGATATGGGAGGACCTGTTAATAAAGCTGCATATGCGTTTGGGGTCGGGCTATTAAGTTCACAAACCTACGCACCGATGGCTGCGATTATGGCGGCGGGTATGGTTCCCCCATTAGCGATGGGTGTTGCAACCTTGCTGGCAAGACACAAATTTGTTCCAGCGGAGCGTGAAGCGGGTAAAGCCTCTTTTGTACTTGGTTTATGTTTTATTTCAGAGGGGGCAATTCCATTTGCCGCTAAAGATCCTATCCGTGTATTACCGACCTGTATTATTGGTGGCGCAATCACTGGTGCGTTATCAATGTACTTTGGTATCCAATTAATGGCGCCACACGGAGGTTTATTTGTATTGTTGATCCCTGGCGCGATAAATCATGTATTAACGTATTTACTGGCTATCGTGATTGGTACGCTAGTGTCTGGTGTCCTGTATGCCATTCTCAAGAAAGCGAGCTCGCAAGAGGCGCAACAAGAAATGGCAAGTCTTATTTGATGTTGGTATAAATTGAAATACTTGTATTTTTTCTCCCCCTACATGGGGGAGTTTTTTTAATTGTTATCATTTATTTTTCCTCACGATTCCCTTCCTAGGAGCGAGGTAGCATATATGCTTGCTTCGTTTTTATCGGGACAGGTGGTGCAATATCGCCTATAGGGTTTTCATTCGGCCAATATTTCGGGCGGGATGATGATAAAACAATTGGCTCTGATTTAAGCTTGCTAGGTTGAGTATAAAGATTGTCAATATCTTGATTATCTCGCTTACCCTGTGTTAAGTATCCAAAAATAGCTTCACCTGTCGTTAAGTCTATTCGATGGTTTTGCGTTTTTTCTTCTCGCCCTGAATGCCCCTCTACAATGTAAGCGCTTAATGAACCAGTAAAGCTTTACTCAACCTCACTGATTTCTACGTTCCATGGCATGAGATCCGACACATCATCTTTCGGACTTCGTTTTGGTAACTCGGTAAACAGGTGTTGGAAGTAATAATAAGGGTTCATGTCATTAGCGCGGCAAGTCATCACGAGGCTATACAAGTTTGCACTCGCCTTTGCTCCGCCTACCGAAGTTGAGAATATCCAATTTTTGCGACCTGTCGTGAACGGCCTTATATCTCGTTCGGTCACATTGTTGTCGATACTTATATCGCCGTCTTCAAGGTAGGTAAGCAGCTTAGGCCACTGGTTTTGCGTATAAGTGATGGCTTTGCCAAGTAATCCTTTAGGGAGAACGTTTTGACTGTCAAGCCATTGCTTGAACTCATTTAAAATAGGTTTGGCTTCTTCTTGTCGTAGTTGGTGTCGAGATTTTGCGTCAAGCCCTTTGGCTTTCTTTTCAATACCGTATAGTTTGCTAATAAAGTTCAGGGGGCTGTCCTAGATAAGGTTTAAATTTTACCTTTAACTATCTATTCTAGCATAGTTAATTGTTGTTTTGCAATAGGTGTGTTAAATCGCCATTCACACTCTTTTAAATACAGCTCAAAATGAGCCTTCGGAATACCGTTAAATTTACGCATGTGACGCTTCGCTTGGTTCCAAAAATTCTCTATGCCATTGATGTGATTTTGCCTGTCTTTTTTGTCGACAAACTGGGTGCTGTGATTGATCCTGTAATGCTTAAAATCGCTC
>NZ_JAMPOG010000055.1:0-3295 GCF_028480065.1 Providencia sp. PROV189 | reverse complement strand
TTGCTTACCTAATACGTGCGCCGCTTCATAACTATCTTCTGCACTATAAGTAAATTTACCACCAACTGTTGAACCATCTGGCATAAGTATCGGTGGTGACGTTGGCGCTTCACCTGTAGGTAACTCGTTAATTATACTATCAGGATTATATATTGGTGGATGAGGTATCTCAGATGCAAAAGCAGCGCTGGATAATCCTAATGTTGTAATTATTACTGCTGAGATTTTAGTTAGTTTCATGAAAACTCCTAGTATTTATTTAACACACTTCAAAACATAGAGCTGAATTATACATACAACAAAATAAAGATCTACAAATTGATCTTAATGCAGAATAAAAATCTTTTCACAATGATCTGATAAAGATCATCAAATACAGATCAATATGAGATGATCTTTTAGTGACTACATTTAAAAAACATAGGTATGTATTCGTACTACGGCGATCTAAGACCGACAGAAGCGCATGAAAAGCTACATGAAAATGCTGCGATAAAATATGTGATTGGTTCAATGGCGGCAGTCAGCCAAGAGTCTACAAAAGTTTCGAAAGACGAAGGTGAGCGAGTAGCATCAACACATAATTAACATGCTCAAGACGTCAGGAATCAATGCCGAAGCTAGAATGCAAGGCTCTGTTGCATTGGATATTCATATCGAAGGTCATTCTGACGTAGATATGTTGATACTGAAATCGGACGTAATTACTGTCCAAAGACCAGCTTTGCCCGGTACCTACTACTCAGATTCAAGCGATACTCGGCCAATGGTTGATATTGTAAGAGAGTTAAGACTTCAAGCAGAAGCGAAACTCAAGTCTCGCTATCATGCCGCTGAAGTAAACACTAGTGGAGCCAAATCGATTGCCCTTAGTGGTGGTAGCCTTAGACGAAAAGTGGATATCGTTCCAAGTAGTTGGCACGATACGCATGACTACCAAAGATCAAAGCTTGAGCACTTCAGAGCAGTAAAAATTTACGACAAAGACAATCATGCTTTAATTGAGAACAAGCCTTTTCTGCACATCAAGAAGGTAAATGACAGAGACACTCAGTACGGCGGCAACCTTAAAAAAGTAACTCGGTTAATGAAAAATATAATTGCCGACATGCCAGATTATAAGAAATCAAAAGCAAAAAAACTGACTAGTTATGACATTGCTGCGATTGCCTATTCTATGAACGAAAGATTGTCTTGCAGCCAATACCTACCGCTAACACTCCTCGATAACTTGCGTTCATACTTGCTAATCATTTCATATCTTGATGACGAAAGAAACGCGCTAATAGTCCCTGATGAGTCAAGAAAGATATTCAATGCAGAAGAAAAAGTAGAGGCATTAAGGATACTCTACAACGAAGTCAATGATCTTGCTGAAGCTGTTCAAAAAGCCATTAACCCTCTGAAAGATAAATATGACGGTGATGTATTACGAAATCGCCAAGTGGTGTTTTTTTAGCAGACTAATTAAATGCCCTTCTCGCAATGAGGGGGCATTACACTTAATCAGAAATCAAATCGGAAACTGACACCCTCAAAGCATCAGATATCTGATAGATCTTGGTGAGGGTAATGTTCTGATCACCTCGTTCAATGTGTCCCATATAACTACGGTCGATCCCTGCAAGATCAGCCAACGCTTCCTGAGATAAACCTTTCTCTTTTCTCGTTTGACGAACTTTTTCACCAAAAGCGACTAAGCGCGGATCTTTCATAATTGCTCTGCCCAAAAGACAGAACTATCACCAAATGCAGTCTATATCACCACGGGATATATCGCTCATTTTGAATTAATCTGATATTACGATTTCAATACACTAGGATAACAACATGAAGCTAAGTACTTTGATTCACCGGCAAGGTGGCTTTTGCTTTTACTGTAGAAAGCCGCTTCTTGAGCGTGATGCATCTATTGATCACATCATTCCAAGCTCAATGGGAGATTACCAAGGATTTACCAACCAAGTTGCATGCTGCACACTCATGAATAGCATTCTGCAAGACTTACCACCAAAGCATAAAATAGAACTGCTTTTGAACTGGTGGGGACGGTCACCTTGTCCCAAGGATATGGCACTTTCCCTTAAAGAAATCGAGAAGCAGCGACAGAACAAACTAAATTCAAGTTTTAATGAGCCAATCTACGGCTATAAAAATGGTGGCTTAATAACAGCCGATGAAAATGTAATCTTGGAAGTACCGGAGGAACTTGAAGAGTTAAGACCTATGAAAAAGTAACAATTTCTCTAGATTCTTGAAGATGGACTTTGTTAGAACACGGTGAATATGACATTGTATAGAATTCACCGGCTTTTTTCCCTGCACCACTGGCAAACTCACCAATTAAATACTCATAAGCATCACCCAAAATATCGGTATTGGCATCAGTTAAATTAAAACTTAATTCATCGAGCTTATTAATGATGCTCGCAATCAATTCATTTTTAGCCGCTTCAGTATTTCCCAGCTTGCTAGAGGTTAAATCTAAATCTTCAAATAAGTTACTAAAATCATCGACAGACTCTGAGCCCAATGTGCTTTGCTCAATCCCACGTAGTATCTTACTCAAGTCCTCTAAGATAAAACCTTGTCCAATCGCTTCAATCGCATCACTTTTCACCGCCTCAAGGATATCGGCATAATCTGGTGAATGAATGTCCAGTGAACTGTAGGTTAAGCCATCTTGTTTCAAAATATGGTCTGCATAGTTAGCAAATTGCTCAGATAAATACTTATAAAAAGTAAAACCTAAACAGTAATCACGAAATTCATCTGCATGCATTTTGCCACGCAAAGAATCCGCGATATCCCATAATTTCCCTTGAAGTTCACGCAATTGCTGTGCGTCATTTGCCGTTGTCATGTCATTACCTTGATGATTGAATAACTACCACTCACATTACCCTAAGTAGTAGGGCGTGAAAGGCACTGTGGACACAAAATATCATGACATTATCTTATCATAAAATCGTGTTGAAAATTCACTATGACTGGCAGCCTTAGAAGCTCAAAAATCCACCTAAACACCTTAAATCTATTTTGAATCCCCCAATACCAGTATTAGCATAAGAGCCCAAACTCTTAACATACCTAGTGCGCACTAAATTCAAATAATAATACGCAATATGCACACAAAGCGAAGCTAAACCAAGCCAATAAACGCTATTAATATCAAATTTAAAAATTATTGTGACTAGAGCGTGTTGATCTTTTCGGTATAAAAAGTAGACAGCAAATGGGGCTGTTATAATGGTTTCGCCAAAAATCAAAAAAACACCCCCAAATGCCGAGACTT
>NZ_JAMPOG010000054.1:0-1977 GCF_028480065.1 Providencia sp. PROV189 | reverse complement strand
CTCTCCCGATATGTCTTGCCCTGACTTCACTGCTGTTGGGGGGCTGTGCAGATAAACCCTCCCGGCCTGCCGAACAGGTGGCTGACACCGCGATCCCGGTCAACACCACTCATGCTCAGCCGGTGCTCCCGGATCTTTATCCGTCAGCGCCGGAAGTGGTGCGTTATGACCGTTACCGGCTGGTTGATATTTCGCCTTCACAGGCACAGCGTTACCCGCTGGAACAAATTGTTCACCTGCGTATTCCGGCTTCCGTTTCACCCACGGTCGGGGATGCGCTGCATTATGCCCTACGTGATTCCGGATACCGTCTGTGCACCTCTGATGGGCAGGCGAACCGCCTTTATCGTCTGCCGTTACCCGCCGTTCAGTATCAGATGGGACCGATCCGCCTGAATGTGGCGTTACAGATCCTTGCCGGTCCGGCCTGGCAGTTGTTGGTGGATGATGTACAGCGGGAGGTGTGTTACCGGCTTCGTCCGGAATACACGCCACCTGTGCCGGATGCCGGAAGGGACAGCGCTTCATCCGTCTCAGTGGGCACACCACTTTCTGCGGGGAGTGCGCCAGTACCGGTGCCTCCGGTGCTGAATACCTCTGCCGGACAGAGTGGTGTGAATAAGGTTCATCGCGGAGGGTGGCTGAAATGAGTGCTTCTGCCAAATCTTACGCTGTCCGGACCGTAATTATCGGCGGCCTGGTATTGTTTGCTGGTCTGTGTGTGGCTTCTGTGCTGGCGTTACTGAATATTGCTGGTACGCAGGAGAAACAGCTGTCACAGCTTGACCAGCGATTGCAGGCGATTGAGATGACGATGGCTGCCCCTGTCACGGATGACGGAATAAATGCGCAACTGGATGTGATTCGTCAGGAGCTGGCGACGCTGAAACAGGGAGCCGCATCACAGCGCGATACCCTCAGAACTGTGACAGAGCAGCTGGCGGTTGCCGGCAAACCGGATGAGCAGATTACGCTGTTATCGGACGGGCTGGAAAAACGGCTGGCGCAACTGGAAACCCGCCAGGCACAGTGGGCACTGGCGTTACATCAGTTGCAGGAACAGCGTCAGCCGGTGCAAAAAACAGCCAATCCACAGGTTGTCAGGGCAAAACCCGCCGCGCCGGAGACTTCCCGTCCCGGGGCTTCAGCCCGTACAGCCCGTACAGCCCGGACGGTGCCGTTTCAGTTAACTGCCATTGAACAGCGGGGCGGTCGTCGTCTGGCAGCTCTGGCCCCTGCGGATATCCGTCAGCTGGGGCAGGTGCAATTAGTGCCGGTCGGTGGGCGTTATCAGGGCTGGGAAATGACCGACATTCAGACAGACCGTGTGACATTACGTTATCAGGGGCGCACGGTGACATTGCGCCTGCCATAAAAGGAATGCCGTGATGAAAAACATAAGATGCGTGGTTTTACTGGGCGGGTGTCTGATGTCCGCACCGCTGACAGCTGTACAGTCTGTTTCCGGGACAACCCAACCGGTTCAGATTGAGGCGGGGACATCGGCTGAGAGTCAGACTCAGTCATTGCAGTATGAGGCGCAGGAATGGGGACTGAGTGCAGAGGAGTATGCTCGTTTTGAGGCGCTGATGAAAGGGCGGCGCGGTATTCAGTCTCCAGGACTGGATCCGCTGACGACACTGGGCATTGAGGCCCGGTCAGATGAGGAGCGCCGCCGGCTGGCTGAAAAGTGGGTACAGCAGGAATTTGCCCGGGCGGAAAAAGAGCTGGCGTTTCAGCGGGAAGTGGATGCGGCCTGGAAACGGCTTTATGGTCAGATATTACCGGTCAGCCTGGGAACAGCCGGCGCGACCACCGGGATGGTACAGGGAACAGCACAGCGCCGTCAGGCGTTATTTGTGCAGGCGGAAAACTGTCGCGCGTGTGATGCCCGTCTGGCCACTCTGCTGGCCGGCAAACAGCCGTTTGATATTTATGTGCTGGGGACACAGGGGGATGATAACCGCCTGCGGGCCT
>NZ_JAMPOG010000053.1:0-9311 GCF_028480065.1 Providencia sp. PROV189 | reverse complement strand
ACTCACACCTTAATTCGGAGGCGTGATGCGTAAAAATTCCCTGCTCATGCTTGTCCTGCTGCTGTTTTCCGTGCCGTTACCGGCGCGGGAGGTGCCGCCGGGCTACCGTGAGGTGGCCCGGCAGGAGAATGTACCGGCAGAAGCGCTGTATTCCCTGGCACTGACGGAGTCATCCTGGACATTACCGGCACATCACCCGCAGGCCGGTGAAATCCATCCCTGGCCGTGGACACTGAATGTGGCCGGTAAAGGATACCGTTATCCGACACGGCAGGCCGCCTGGCAGGCTTTACAGGCATTTTTACAGACGACATCCCCCAAACGCATCGATGTGGGCATTGCACAGGTCAATTTAGGCTGGAACGGGCATCACTTCCGTTCTGACTGGGAGGCTTTTGATCCTTATACCAATCTGCATGTGGCAGCCCGTATTCTGAAGCGCTGTTATGACACATCACCGGGCAGCTGGCTCCGTGCTGCCGGCTGTTATCACCATCCGGCGGGCGGTCAGCCCGCCACCCGTTATAAAGGTATCGTCCGGCGCCAGCTGGCAACACTGACGGGCGGTACCCAACCTGTTTCCGCTCATTTACCGGTAGCCATTGCAGAACGACCGGTATCGTTTGTGTGGATAGAACCGGAGAACAAAACCAATGCGAAATAATTCTGAAGAAAAGACAACGCGTGCCTTTTATCCCCTGTCCGTCCTGGGGATGCTGCTGTTTTGCGTTGCCGGCGGCAGTCAGGCGGCGTTAACGGTGGTGGCGGATTATGGCGGGCAGCCGACCGCGCCTTTTTATGACGCAATAAATAATGCCCCGAATGAATGGACAACAAAGCCGGCGTCCCGCCCCCTGCCGTCCATGATGGCACCGTCAATGGTGTTGCCGGTTGAGACACCGGAAATGACACCGGGGGAGGTGGATGATCGCGCGCTGCATTTACCGGGGATTGGGGCACTGTATCTGGTGGGGGATGATCCGTTATCCCGGGCCTGGCTCACACAGCATGCCACCCGGCTGAAGGCAATGAATGCGGCCGGGATGGTGGTGAATGTGAAATCGGACGCCGGATTACAGGCGCTTCAGGCACTGGCTCAGGGAGGACTGCTCTCCCCGGCATCCGGTACCGATTTGGCTCACCGTCTTCAGGTATCCCATTACCCGGTTCTGATCACGGAAACCGGGCTGACCCAGCAGGTGAAGTAATGTTACCGCCGATATGGCCTTCAGACGGGGTTGACTCCCCGGCATTCTGGCTGGCCCTGCTGATGTGGTGTGTATTTTTTGTTGTGATGGGGATCCTGGGGAAAAAAAATAGTCCTGCCCGCCGTCATCACCACGGTCACGGGAAAAAAACGCGTGTGCCGGAAAAAGAAAATCCGTCAGATCCTCCTTATGGTTAAGCACTGTTTTCCCGGGAAACACTGGCTGAGTTTTGAGCACTGTTTCCCCGGTAAACACTGGTTAAGTTTTGAGCACTGTTTCCAGTGGAAACACTGGCTAAGTTTTGAACACTGTTTCCACTGGAAACACTGGCTAAGTTTTGAACACTGTTTCCCCGGGAAATACTGGCTAAGTTTTGAGCACTGTTTCCACTGGAAACACTGGCTAAGTTTTGAGCACTGTTTCCACTGGAAACACTGGCTAAGTATTGAACACTGTTTCCAGTGGAAACACCGGTTAAGTTTTGAACACTGTTTCCCCGGGAAACACCCAGAAAAGAGTCTGAGAGAATGAGTGATCGTTATGTGATAGAGGCCTGGCTGCGACCGGCCGTGGAACTGAACAGTGCCCTGGTGTCCGGCGGGGCGGCATTTGTGTGTGCGGTGGCCCCCTGGGCTGTGGCATTGTCTCCGTCTGTGAGTTATGTCACCGCCGGCGCGTTTGCCGGCTTTTCCGCACTGCGGGCGCATCAGGGATTCCGGGTCTTACGTTACCGCCGGAATCTCCGGCGTCTTCCCCGTTATCAGGTGACGTCGGCACAGGTGCCGGTCAGCCGGCAGCGCCTGTTTCTGGGAAAAGGGTTTCAGTGGCAGCAGAAACACACGCAGCGCCTGCTGGAAACCCAGCGCCCGGAAGTGGAGCGGTATGTTCAGCCGCCGGCACATTACCGGCTGGCCCGGCAGTTTGAACTCCGTTTTGAATCCCGTTTCCCGGCGGTTTGCCGGCTTTTGCAGAAAGACAGTCGCCTGAATCCGGTCCGCCCGCTGCCGCCGGTGGGGGAAATCCGGTGTTACACGGTGTGGAGCCGGATGAAGTGAATGTGACGATGGATTTGCGTGAACGGGTCGGTCATATGCTGGTACTGGGAACCACCCGTGTCGGCAAAACGCGTCTGGCGGAACTGCTGATCACGCAGGATATCCGCCGGGGCAATATCACGATAGTGTTTGATCCGAAAGGGGATGCGGATTTGCTGCGCCGGATGTGGGCGGAAGCGCACCGGGCGGGACGCAGTGAGGAGTTTTATGTGTTTCACCTGGGCTGGCCGGATATCAGTGCCCGTTATAACGCCATCGGCCGTTTTGGCCGGGTATCCGAAGTGGCCGGGCGGGTTGCCGGCCAGTTATCCGGTGAAGGGAACAGTGCGGCGTTCCGGGAGTTTGCCTGGCGGTTTGTCAATATTATTGCCCGGGCACTGGTCGCGCTGGGAGAGCGTCCGGATTATGCGAAAATTTTACGTTATGTCACCAATATCGGGGAACTCTATCAGACGTATTCGATGCAGGTGATTAAAGCACAACTGCCGGATTTATTTGCTCAAATCGAGAATGCACAGAATGCGCTGACCGTGGAGGATGTGCCCCGTCATCTGCAAAGTGATCCGAAAGCGGTGGCTATCTGGGCAACAGAGCTGGCGTTAAGCAGTGAAAAAGGGAAAAAAATCTATGATCCGATTCTGGACGGGCTGCGCAGTGCGATCCGTTATGACCGGACCTATTTTGATAAAATTGTGGCCTCCCTGCTGCCGTTACTGGAAAAACTGACCACCGGAAAAACCGCAGCCCTGTTATCGCCGGATTATACCAATATGCAGGATCCCCGTCCGATTTTTGACTGGCAGCAGGTGATCCGGAAAAAAGGGATTGTGTATGTCGGTCTGGATGCATTATCGGATGCGGAAGTGGCGGCGGCGGTGGGAAATTCCATGTTTGCGGATTTGGTCTCGGTAGCCGGGCATATTTATAAATTCGGAACCGGGGATGGTCTGCCGGAGGAAGGGCACGCCGGAAAATTACCGATCAGCCTGCATTGCGATGAGTTTAATGAACTGATGGGGGATGAATTTATTCCGTTACTGAACAAGAGCGGGGGGGCGGGGATTGAGGTGACGGCTTACACGCAGACCTGGTCTGATATTGAGGCCCGGCTGGGGAATGCCGCCAAATCGGCGCAGGTCACCGGTAACTTTAACACTCTGGTGATGTTACGTGTCCGTGAACTGATGACCGCAAAATTACTGACAGAACAGTTGCCGGAAGTGGATATTTACACCAAAACCCTGGTATCCGGGATCACCGATATTTCCAACCCGGGGCAGGGGAGTGATTTCACCTCCAATACCCAGGACAGGGTCAGTATGGTGGCGAAACCCTTACTGTTACCGGCAGATATTATTCAGTTACCGAAAGGGCAGGCGTTTGCCCTGCTGGAAGGCGGAAAGTTGTGGAAAATCAGGATGCCCCTGCCGGCGGCCGGGGAGGATACCCTGATGCCACCGGATTTGCAAAAAATCGCACAGTATATGGAGAAAAATTACCGCACCGGCGAAACCTGGTGGACGGCAACACCATTTGCGGATGTACACCCGGACACCGGCGGCATGAACGTAACTGAGATGAATCCGGATACCGAAGGAGGCAACGATGGCAACAACTGAAGCCCGTCAGGAAACCCCGCGTCATCCGGCAAAAGAACCCGGTTTGCTGACCAAACTGGTGTGGCACTGGCCGTGGGCCATCATCGGTGTATTACTGGCTTCCTGGGTATGCAGTCTGGTGATTGAATGGGTCGGGATTGCATTCTTCTGGCCGGACGAAGGAGCAGACCATAGCCGGCAGGTGATGTTAACCGAGAGCGGGTATCTGTCGGAAGGGTTTACCCGCAGTCTGCTGATGTCCAGTCCGGCGCAGTGGCTGGCGCATACCGTAGAGCAGGCATACCGGTGGTTGTTTGTGGAGTCCGGCCTGATGGACAGCTGGCAGAACGTCTACCCGGTGCCATCGGCCAATGGGAATGCGATCGCCCGTGAACTGGATAACTGGCGGAGCTGGCTGGTGTCTGAGCTGAGGGACTATCTGCTGGCGACAGTGTATGTGACGCTGACGTTTTTTATCCGGGTGACCATTCTGGTGCTGTCGATGCCTTTGTTTATTATGGTGCTGCTGGTCGGCATGGTGGAAGGTTTTAACCGGCGTGATTTGCGGCGTTATGGTGCCGGGTATGAATCCAGTTTTGTGTATCACCACGCCAAACGCTTTGTCAAACCGGCCTTTTTTGTTCCGTGTATGATTTATCTGTCCTGGCCGTCTGCCATTTACCCGAATCTGGTGTTGTTACCGGCGGCGCTGTTGTTCGGGCTTGCGGTGACAGTGGCCACTGCCTCATTCAAAAAATATTTATAGACGCTGGACAGAGACACACAACACTTGTTTTTGTGTGTCTCTGTCAGCAGACAAGCGGCGTGCCCGCGCGTCAGGACGGAGTTATCCGGCGCAGACAGCGGGAGGGATGAGTGAATGCAGAAAATAAAGTGGCGGTGTGTCGGCCGGGATAAGTTGCCAGCCAGCGTATTAAAAACAGGTTTTTTTGTATGTCAGATTTGACCTGTCCGTCCTGTTCTGCCAGATGCAGCGCAACCAGTGCACACCAGGCAAAATGCCCTGATTTTTGAGTGATTGTCAGTGTCATAGGGATACTTTTTATTTCTTCGTTTCATCTATTTTCGCAAAAAGCAAGCAAAATAAAATTAAAAATTTTGGAAAACTAATTGTTTGCTGTTTTTTCTGCCCGCCTTTTTTACCCTGACTCCACATTCACCGTCTTTAAGGAGTCGTTATGCGATTATTTTCTCCTCTCACTCCCCTGTGTGCACTGGTGGTCAGTGCCTGTCTGGTGTGCCCGGCACAGGCCGGGGAAAAAGATGAACTGGCGCTGACCTTAAAACAGCTTGAACACATCCAGGCGAGTCTGGAGCGTGCCCGTATTCAGGCAAATCAGGATAACCGCACCCGTTTTTATTTTGATTATTCCCGTGCCTCCGGAGAGGTGGAGATTATCCGGCAGGGGATTGCCCGCTATCTGGAGCCGTCCCGTGCCCAGCCCACGGTGCCGGTGAATGTGGCGGAGCCGCTGCGCGGGGATTACCGCCGGGAGCAGCGATGAATCCGTCACAGCAGGCGGCGTTTGAGGCCGCTGCCGGTCCGGGGATGTCTCCGGCTGTTCTGAATCTGTTGTGTATCGGGGCATTACTGGCGGTGCTGTTTTTATGGGCGGCCTGGGGACTGGTTGATGTTTACCGGGGCTGGGCAAATGACAGTGTCCGTGCCGCCAAAATGGGGCAGTTTGCTGTCCGGGCGGTGATATTACTGGTGGTCTGCATCTGGATGTTTGCCAGCTGAGTGTGTTGTTGACTTTATTTTACAGGATGAAAAGGCATTTTATGAAGATAAACACGTTTTGGGGGCGGGGTGCCCGCCGTATGGGGACGTCAGTGATGACGTTATGGTCGTTATTCAGTCTGATGCCGGTGTATGCCGCACTGCCACAGGTGGAGCCCCCCTCTTCCGGCGGCGGTGGCGGGCTGATGGATACCCTCAAGGGCTATATTAATGACGGGATTGTGATTGGCGGGCTGGTTGCGGCGGCGGTGGCTTTTATTGTGGTGGCTCAGGCGGCGATTTCCACTTTCAATGAAGTGCGGGATGAAAAAGCCGGCTGGGGTAAATTCGGCGCCATTGTTGTGGTCGGTGTGGTCCTGATTGTGGCGGTCGTCTGGCTGGCCGGAAAATCCGCCACCATTATTTTTTAAGCGGAGGCAACGATGCAGACCATCGATTTTATGCCGGATCGCTTAAATGCGGAACCCACCGTCTTTCGCGGATTTACCACCCATGAGATGTTTGCGGCTGCCGGCGTCGGTTGTGCGGGCGGGGTTATTATCAGTCTCCCGCTGTTACCGCTGGCCGGATGGGTTATTCTGCCGACCGGGGCACTGATTATGCCGTTGGTCGTGGTATTTTTCGGCGGCACCTTTCTGACCCGCATCAAACGCGGAAAACCGGAAAATTATCTCTACCGCCGGTTGTCCTGGAAACTGCAAACCGGGTTTGCCCGCACCCTGCCGCTGACCGGGCGGCTGACCGAAAAATCCCTGATCACCGTGTCTCAGGGCTGGTTTTTACGCCGGACACAGGCAGTGTCACTGTGCCGGTATCTTGCCGGAGGCCGCCATGAGTAAATTCCGTCATGCCCTGCAAAACCGGGATCAGCATATTCTGACCCTGCGGGTGATCTGCGGGGTACTGATTTTCTGCCTGTTAGTGGCATTTACCGGCTGGATGCGGGCGCCGGATAAACTGACCATCCATAATCCGCCGGATTTACGATCCGGCAGTACCCGTGCATGGTGGGAAGTGCCGCTGCCGACGGTGTACGCCTTCAGCTTTTATATTTTTCAGCAGCTCAATGCCTGGCCGAAAGACGGTGAGGTGGACTATCCGCGCAAGATTGCGCAGCTCAGTGCTTATCTGACGCCGTCCTGCCGGGCGTATTTTGAGAAAGAGGCTGCTTACCGCACCACGCTCGGGGAGCTGAAAGGACGCTCCCGGGTGGTGTATGAAATCCCGGGGCGCGGGTTCAGTGAGGATAAAGTCCGGGTGATTGACCGGGATAACTGGATTGTGCGCCTGGATTTGGTGGCGGATGAATATTTCAGTGCGGAGCCGGTCAAGCGGGTAACGGTGCGCTATCCGGTGAAAGTGGTGCGCTGGGAGGGGGATCCGGAAAGCAATCCGTTCGGGCTGGCGCTGGACTGCTATGACGGGACACCTCAGCGTCTGGAAGCCGCGGAGCAGAATAAGGAGGCCAGTCAATGAGCATCAAACATCATCTGACCGCCTGTGCGCTCGGGGTTTCAGCGGTGCTTTCTGCGGTTTCACTGCCGCTGCCGGTGCAGGCGGTGGAACTGGTCCGCTGGGAGCGTATTCCGCTGCCGGTGTCCCTGCATGTGGGGGAAGAACGCATTGTGTTTGTGGAAAAAAATGTGCGTGTCGGGTTTCCGCCGTCCCTGAATGAGAAACTGCGGATACAGAGTACCGGCGGGGCGGTCTATCTGCGGGCGGAAAGTGCGTTCCCGCAGACCCGTCTTCAGTTACAGGATGTGGAAAGCGGGGAAATCCTGTTGCTGGATGTGACAGCCACGGCAGGTAAAGGGGCGCTGGAGCCGGTACGGGTGGTGTACAGCGGGGAAGTCAGCACGCAGCGTGACAGTCAGACCGTCAGACGCAGCGGGCAGACCGGCGGGACCGCCGGCAATACGGCCCCGGCGGCAACCGGAACCGGGGAGCGCAAAGCGAAGCCCCGTTATCCGGCCCCGTTACCGGTATTACTGACCCGTTATGCCGCCCAGAGTCTGTATGCGCCGTTAAGAACCGTGGAGCCGGTGCCCGGTGTACAGCCGTTATCACTGAGCTTACCCGGAACACTGACGGCACTCTACCCGTCAGCGCCGCTGACCGCACAGCCGCTGGCCGGCTGGCAGGCGGCGGAGTACCGGGTGGTGGCGGTGAAACTGACCAACCAGTCCGCTCAGAAAGTGGTGCTGGATCCCCGTCAGTTGCAGGGGCAGTTTGTCAGCGCCACGTTCCAGCATCAGTGGCTGGATGTGAAGGGCACCCCGGAGGATACCACCACGGTATATCTGGTGATGAAAGGCAAACCGGATAAGGCATTTCCGGCGGAGCCGCCTGTCCGGGGAACGGGAGGGAAAGCCCGATGAAAGTGACATCCAATACGCTGGTCAAAATACTGGTGCCGTCCGCACTGACGCTGGCGGTGCTGATCGGCATCAAAAGTTGTCAGCCGGAGACGCCGGCCGGTAACGGCGGGCAGGACAGTCTGTCTCAGTCGATTAATGATCTTGACCCGGGAGAGCTGAAGTCGCTCGGGATTGAGGGGGATACCCCGGCCGATACGCTGCGGACACTGATTGGCACCATGAAAACGGTGCGTGACCGTCAGGCGGAGCTGATTGCCCAAAACGAGAAACTGCTGGAAGAGAATGCGCAGCTGCGCAGCCGGCAACAGAATGTATCGGGGCAGATCCAGTCTGCGGTGGCCTCTGTCCGTCAGGAAGCGGAGAGTCAGCAGCGTGCTCTGCAACAGGAGCAGCAGACGCTGATGCGGCGTCTGGATACCCTGGGGGCGTCACTGACCGCCCCGTCAGGTCAGCCGGCATCCGGCAGCGGACACGGCGATATTCCGCTGGGACTGGGGCTGGATGCCCAGGGCAGCGGGCTGACGGTGAAAGACGGGCTGTTGTGGGCTGAGCCGCAGGATGCTCAGCCGGCTGAACCGGGAAGGAGTGTGAACGGACAACCGGCTAAACCGGCGTTTCCGACGTCTTTTCTGGAGGATAACGCCATTACCCGTCAGAAAGCGGAACTGGACCGGGTGGCGAAAAATCAGCGCACGCTGTCCGGTACGGCGGACGGTGAGGCGCATACCGAACCGGCTTACACGATACCCGAAAATGCCACTCTGGTGGGCAGTCAGGCGATGACGGCATTGCTGGGCCGGGTGCCCATCGACGGTAAAGTGACCGATCCGTATCCGTTCAAGGTGGTGGTGGGAAAAGACAACCTCACGGCGAACGGCATTGCGTTACCGGATGTGGAAGGGGCGGTGATCAGCGGCTCGGCCACCGGTGACTGGACATTGTCCTGTGTGCGCGGGGATATCACCTCGATCACCTTTGTCTTTACGGACGGCACGGTACGCACGGTGCCGAAGCCGGCTGACCGGACGGACGGCGGCAGTCAGGCCGGCAGCGGACAGAATGCCCGCAATAACGGCGGATCGCTCGGCTGGATCTCGGATGAGAGCGGGATCCCGTGTATCAGCGGTGAGCGTAAAACCAATGCCGGCACCTATCTGCCGACCCTGTTTGCCCTGACAGCAGCGGCCTCGGCCGGGAATGCGATGTCACAGAGCCAGTATACCGCGCAGAACAACGGTTACGGTATCACCTCCTCGCTGTCCGGGGATGCGGGAAAAGCCGCGCTGGGCAGTGCCATCGGCGGCGGTTTT
>NZ_JAMPOG010000052.1:0-9152 GCF_028480065.1 Providencia sp. PROV189 | reverse complement strand
ACAGGGACGCCGGGTGAACTACGGCTTTTCACTGACAGAGGGTGAGGAAGGAGGTCTGGAGTGACGTATTTTGCGAAGCCGGGGGCGCCGGCCGTGATGCCGGTGACGTTTCCGCTGGTGTTTGTGTTCAGTGCCGGAAGTCATTTTTGCCTGACGGTGGCCGGTCATCAGGTGTTTGATGATGAGCAACAGCAGCTGATTGCCGGCATGTCACCGGCGACGATACAGCTGGCGTGGCAGGTTGCCGCCGGTGAGGCGGCCGGGGCGGTGCTGTCTGTCGGCCGTCACCGGGTGGTGCTGTGTGACAACGACATTACCGTTTACCGGTTTGCCCCGGGGAATAAGGCATACCCGCAGGACCGTGACTGGGATCGTCTGCTGTACACCGTTTTTAAAGGGGAGACGCCGGATAAAGCCGGCTGGCAATGCGTGTCTTTTTCATTATCTGAACTGAGCTGTCACGGTGAATTTGCCCGGCTGACCTGCCGGGGGGCGATCCTGAAGGGAGCGGGAGGAGTCATGTCATGAGAATGATGAAATGTGTGATGAAAAGCAGTGTGCTGTGCGCACTGCTGTTGTTGCTGACCGGCTGTGCCACCTCCAAGGAGGAACTGCTGCCGCCGGGAAACAGCGACATGATGGCCATCTGGTCAGGCAGACAGGCTGACCCGAATACGGCGGACACCCGG
Organism: Providencia sp. PROV189; assembly: GCF_028480065.1. Lineage (NCBI taxonomy): Bacteria > Pseudomonadati > Pseudomonadota > Gammaproteobacteria > Enterobacterales > Morganellaceae > Providencia > Providencia sp. PROV189. The sequence continues at coordinate 8,463 of NZ_JAMPOG010000052.1, read as the reverse complement.
ACGGTGACGGAAGCTGCCCGCAGTACGCTGCGTCGCGGGCTGACGAACGAGGAAGCGGTGCGCCGTCAGCAGGCGAACACCGCGTATACCCGGACACAACACAGTGAGATCCATCAGCAGTTTCCGCGTCTGCCGAACCCGGACATGGTGATGTATGTGTTCCCGCATCTCTCGGCCGGTAATCTGCCGGTGCCGGGATACAGTACGGTGTTTCCGTTTTACCATCAGGTGCAGTATGCCCTGCCGGGTGAGCGTGTGGAGGGCTTGTGATGGGATTTTCATTATTCCGCTCACGCCGGAAAGCGCAGGCGGTTTCTGCTGAAAAAACGGCTGACAAAGCCGTACACCGCAGTACACCGGCAGAGAATGCCGGTTTAGCCCGTCAGCCGCTTTCCCGTCCGGGAAAAATGACCCGGGCGGATGAGAAGAAGATTTACCACGCGAATCCGTCTTTTATTGATTACCTGCCCTGGGTGGAATTTCTGGATGAGGAGCAGTGCCTGCTGCTTGATGACGGGGTGTCGGTCGGGGCGGTGTATGCCGTTGAGCCGGCACCGACGGAAGGGCGCTCCGGTGACCGTCTGCTGGAAATCCGGGATGCGGTGGAGGATGCGCTTCAGGACAGCCTGGATGAGCATGATGATAACCCGTGGGTGGTGCAGTTTTTTTGTCAGGATGAGGACGACGTGAGCGTCACGCTGGCCACCTTGCGGGACTATATCCTGCCGGCGGCACGGGGCACGGCGTTTACCGAAGCCTGGCTGGGCGAAATGGCACGTCATTTGCGGGGGATAGCCCGTCCGGAAGGGCTGTTTAAGGACACGGAGGTGACCGGACAACCCTGGCGCGGACAGCAGCGCCGGACCCGGATGGTGGTTTACCGCCGGCTGGGGAACAGCTATGCCGATCCGATGCCGCCGGTGGCGATGCTCAATCAGATGTGTGACCGGCTGGTCAGCAGTCTGGGCAGTGCCGGGGTGCACTGTATCCGCCAGGACGGGAGGCAGGTGCATCAGTGGCTGCTGCGTCATTTCAATCCGGCCCCGGACTGGGTGGACAGAGAGACGCTGTACCGGGAAGGGGCGTACTGGCCGGCGGCGGAGGAAGCGCCGGGCACCCTGCCGGTGCTGAAGGATTTTGCAGAAACGCTGTGGTTTACCCCGCCCCGGTCGGATGTGGAAAACGGGGTGTGGTGGTTTGATAACCTGGCGCACGGCGTGGTGAACATCGAAAAACTGCGTAAAGCCCCGGGGCCGGGGCACCTGACCGGGGAGCAGAAGCGCGGTGACAAAAATATCAATGCGCTGATGGACCTGTTTCCGGAAGGGACGATGCTGTCGATGACCATCGTCACACAGCCCCAGGATACGCTGGAGCAGGAATTTACCCGGCTGGGGAAAAACTCGGTGGGGGAAAACACCGATTCGCAGCGTACCCGCCGGGATGTGGAAACCGCCAGAAGTTTACTGGGGCACCGTCATAAGCTCTACCGGGCCTCCCTGTCATTGCTGCTGCGTGCCGGTTCGGTGGGGGAGCTGAACAAAAAGCGTGTGGATCTGACGGCCACGCTGCTGAATGCCGGTCTGGAGCCGGTGAAACCGGAATACGATGTGGCGCCGCTGAACGGGTATCTGCGTGCCCTGCCGATGTGTTTTGATCCGCAGACGGATAAAAAACACTGGTATACCCGCCTGACCTGGGTACAGCACCTGGCGGGATTACTGCCGGTGACCGGGCGTACCACCGGCACCGGGCATCCCGGCTGGAGCTTCTTTAACCGGGGCGGCGGGGTGCTGACCTTTGATCCGCAGAATAAACAGGATCGTACCCAGAATGCCCACCTGTTGTTATTCGGTCCCACCGGGGCCGGTAAATCCGCCACATTATGTGCGCAGTTATCACAGCTGATGGCGGTCCGCCGGCCGCGTCTGTTTATTGCGGAGGCCGGAAATTCTTTCGGTTTACTGGCGGATTATTACGCCAGTCTGGGCCTGAGTGTCAATAAGGTCAGTGTCAAACCCGGCAGCGGGGTGCGTCTGCCGCTGTTTGCGGATGCACATCAGCTGCTGACGATGGATGAACAGCGTCTGGCACTGAATGCGGATGAGCTGCCCGAGACGGACAGCGAATCTGAGGATGATGAGCAGCGTGACATCCTGGGGGAAATGGAAATCTCCGCCCGCATGATGATCACCGGCGGGGATGTGCGGGAAGAAGCGGAGCTGAAGCGGGCTGACCGGGCGATGATCCGCCGGGCGCTGATGGCGGGGGCCAGAGCGTCTTATGCGGCGGGCCGGCAGATGCTGCCGGCGGATTTGCAGGAGGCATTGTATGCCCTGTCACGGGGGGAAGGCGAAGAGGAAGGGCGGGCATTAAATCCGCAGCGCCGGGCGAAAGCGGCTGAAATGGCGGAATCCCTGGGCATGTTTACCGAACCGGGCAGTTTTGAGCATGAGCTGTTTAATCAGCCCGGGGAACTGTGGCCGGAGGCGGATGTGACCCTGATTGATTTGGGGCATCTGGCGCGGGAAGGGTATGAGGCCCAGATGGCGCTGACGATGGTGAGTCTTATCAACTCCATCAACAACATTGCCGAGCGGGATCAGTACCTGGCGCGGGACATTAATTTTGTGGTGGATGAGGCACATATCGTGACGGTCAATCCGCTGTTGTCCCCCTATGTGACCAAAGTGGTGAAAATGTGGCGGAAACTGGGGGCCTGGCTGTGGCTGGCGACCCAGAACCTGGATGACTACCCGGACTGTGCCGAGAAAATGCTCAATATGGCGGAGTGGTGGGTGTGTCTGACGATGCCACAGAAGGAAGTGGAGGCGATTGCCCGCTTTAAGACGCTCAGTGAGGAGCAGAAACAGGTGCTGCTGTCGGCAGCCAAACTCTCCGGCTGTTACACGGAAGGTGTGGTGCTGGCCCGGAAAGTGGAGGCGCTGTTCCGGGTGGTGCAGCCGAGTCTGTACCTGGCGCTGGGAATGACGGAAAAAGAGGAGAAACAGCAACGGCGCGTCCTGATGGAGCGCCACGGATGCAGTGAGCTGGACGCCGCATTCCGGGTGGCGGATGAACTTGACCGGAAACGGGGATTACCGCCCCGGAACCCGGGATGACCGGCTGAGGTTATCGTGTGATGAAAACGATGAACGCGGGAATGGGTAAGCCGTGTTGCAGCACGGCTTACCCGGCCGCTTCATTGTGTATGTTAAAAAGAGGAAACATGACGTCATGAAAACGACGGGAATTAAAGTAACGCTTTTGGCGCTGGCTGTCAGTTATTCCTGCGCTTTGCAGGCTAAAAATGTGTCGCTGGGTGACACGGCCGTGGCCACCGGGCAGCAGAGTACGGCAGTGGGGCAGGGCAGTATGGCGCTGGGGAATAATATGACGGCGGAACAGGCACAGACGGCGATGAAAGCCCAGAATGTCCTGTTGCAGAACCGGGCGCAGGCGCATGAGCAGTACACGCAGACACAGGCCCTGTTTGACAGTAAATTGCTGGCGAACAGCAATATTCTGGAGCGTCAGGAAGCAATGAAACCGTTGTTGCAGCAACAGGCGGCCTTAGCGGGTCAGCGTACCGCGCAACAGCAGCAGGTGACACAGGCACAGCAGGCCGCTGACCGGATGGCACAGATTTATGAACGCAATCTGGGGGCGGTTTCCCAGATTGTGGATGCGGATTTTGTGGAGTTGTGGCAGCAGGGGCAGGCTGACCGTCTGGCTCAGGAAGTGAAAAAACGGGTTGAGCAGGATACGTCGGTCAATAATGACACGCAGTTTTATGTCAGTTATGTCAATGCCTATATTGAAGCGAAAACCCGAAGTGCCCTGGTTAATGAAACCATCAAAGAAAAAACCGGCTCCCAGATTACGACCAATTATCAGGGCGTGGCCCTGTCCCCGGTACTGAGTGCCGGCCACAGTGACAAAGCGATGCTGTGGTCGGATGCGGTCACGGATAATGACCAGAAGCAGTTGTTGTCCCGTCTGCATCTGAATACCGCCGCCCTGAAGGGCATTGCCGGTTATCAGGAAGAGCTGGCCAAAATCGCCCTGATCACCTCGGCGGACGGGAAAAAGAATCTGTATCAGGCTTATCAGAAAAATGCCCGGCAGCAGATTGAGCAGGGGTTAACCGGGGTGACGGAGGCCGGGAAGCAGATCCTGTCAGAGCTGTATCTCGATAACATCGATGAAGGCACCTTTAATCAGATGGTCAGCGGTATTTTCACCCGCTATGAGAATCAGCTGAACTACCTGATCCAGCTGGATAAGGTCAACAGTTTATCGCCGGACAGCCCGGATTATGCCGAAGAATTACAGCAGCTGCTGGTACTGGAAAGCCGTCCCCGGGATAACACCGTCGGGCTGAACACCAACCCGGAGGCGCTGAAACAGAAAGTGGATCAGTACCTTCAAGACAATGCGCTCAGTCACACACAGGCCATGTCGTCACAGGCCACACAGCTGAAACAGCAGTTATCGGCGGAAAAAGCCGTCACCGATCAGGCCCTGAAGCAGGCGGAAACGCAACTCTCCCGGCTGGAAAAGGATCTCTCCGCGCTGGATACCCGGTTGTCGGATTTGCGTCCGACGCAATCCGAGCTGGAAAACATCCGGGATCTGGAGAAGGTGAAAGCGGAGCTGGCTCAGAAACAGGCGGAATATCAGGCGGCGGATAAAGCGCTGAATGAGGCGCAGAGTACGCTGACGCAGGGACAGCGTGCGGTGGCTGTCGGGGATAACAGCCTGGCGCTGGGCGAGAAATCCGTGGCACTGGGTGTGGATGCCCGGGCGCTGGCGAAAAACAGTGTGGCACTGGGCGACGGCAGCCTGGCCGACCGGGATAACAGCGTGTCCGTCGGCCGTGAAGGGCAGGAACGTTTTCTGACGCATGTGGCCGCCGGCATTGCCAAAACGGATGCGGTTAACAAAGGGCAGCTGGATGAGGAGCGGGATGCACGCATTGCCGGTGATAAGCAGACCCTGAAACAGGCTATGGACTACACGGATGTGAGCATTCAGTACAGTGAGGCGAAGACAAACAAGCGGATTACGGAAGAGCAGCAGGCCCGTATTGAGGGGGATGAAAAGACGCTGGCGGCGGCAAACCGCTATACCGATGAGACGTTCGGGCGGGTGACTCACACGGTACTGGACAATGCCCGGCAGTATACCGATCAGCGTTTCAGACAACTCGACAATAAAATCAGTCAGGTGGAAAAACGGGCCAATGCGGGGATTGCCGGGGTGACGGCGATTTCCTCCATTCCGTATGTGAACAGTGAACGTTTTTCATTCGGGATGGCGATGGGGCATTACCGCGATGCACAGGCGATAGCCACGGGAGTGCAGTATAAGCCGACGGCCAACACGAATGTGCGCCTGAATGCGTCATGGAATAACGGCGGCGATACCAATATCGGCGCCGGGTTTGCCGTGGGCTGGTAGCCGGAAGAAAACCCGCCGGTGACCGGCGGGTTTTGATGTTCTTTTCTTCTCTCACCGTTCGTTTGTGAGGACTGACCGAATGAAAAAACGATTTTTATCCCTTTCCGGATTGCTGATGCTGTCGCTGTCATGTCTGCCGTTCACTGCCGGGGCAGCAGTGGTGCTGTATACCACGCAGGATGACGCTCTGCCGCAGACAGATATCCCGTTTGAGGTGGTGTATCTGGATGCGCCTGAGCGCGTGCTGGATGAGGTCCTGCTTCAGCCGGGTACGGAACTGCGTGAGGCGGATGCCCCGCACATCACCGCCCTGTTACAAAGTCCGGCCTGGCAGGCCAGAGAGACGGCGTTACGGCAGGCTTATCAGGGCGTGGTTCAGGCCTGGCAACTGGGTGTGGCCCGTCTGCCGGCGGTGGTGGTGGATGCGCAGTGGGTGGTTTACGGCACTACTGATATTGAACAGGCTGTGACACAGATACAGCAGTACCGGGAACAACAGGAAGGAGGAGCTCAACCATGACCCGACAATTTCATCGCCGGCGTCTGGCGGGCGCACTGTTACTGGGATGTTCACTGGTACCGGTGGCGGAAGCCAGCCTGAGTACGGCTACTCTGGTGGCTTCTGCGGCATCACCGTCGTGCATCAGCTGGCGTATCAGCGGAATTTGCTACTGGCTGAAGTGCGGCTGGGGCGGCTGCCGGATCCAGACTTCTGTCCGGGTGTCGCATTTTATTCCGCAGGCGGTGGTCTCGGCCTACCATGCCCCGGGCGAAAACCCGTGGCAGGAAATGTCACTGGTCAGCGGGGCGTCCGGCGGGATTGAAAATGCCGTGACCGGCGTGCTGAGCGGCGTGTCAGCCGGCGGCGGAAACAGTGAGCAGAAGTTTGAGGCAAAACGTAAAACCGCCCTGCACTTTTTTTATGCGGATGCCATCGGTCATCCGGCCACCACCCTTATCGGCGGCAGTATCCCGGGGTATTCCTGTGACAGTGCGGCCACACCGCTGTTTCCTTATTACCTGAGCACGCTCGACAGTGTGCCGTGGCGGCTCGGTGTGCCGGAAATGGCGTATCCGGAAGCCCTGATCCCCGGGAAACGGGAAATCGGGGCACAGAGCCGGGGCAATATGTGGGGCAATCTCTATCCGCGCAGCGGTTTTGTCACCCAGCAGGACGGGGATAAAGCGGCAGCGGTGGTTGCGCAGCGCGTGGCAGATATTATCACCCGTACCGGTCAGGCGCATACCTATGTACCCCTGAAAGGAAACCGCCGGGATGGCTACTGGCCGCCGGAGGCGGTGACGGAGAATACCGGGACAAAAAACCATAAATGGCAGCGCCTGTCGCCGGGGCTGAAAAACAGCTGTGCGGTGTTTCCGGATGAGAGCGGCCCGCAGGCGCAGGACGGCAATTATGCCTGGGCACTGTGGCAGCCGTACAGCTGCTGTAAGCGCATGGGGCAAAAATTTCTGTACAGCACAACGTTTTAAGCAGGGATTTTAAGATGATGAAAGCAAAACGACACACTTTTTTTCCGCCGGTGCTGACACTGATGGTGTTATGCAGTGTACCGGCATTCTCTGCCCGGGCAGCGCTGGATTTTTCCGCCGGCGCGAATGATATCGGCTACGGTGCGAATGTCTCCGGCGCGGTCTCTGACAAACTGTACTACAACCTGGGGGGCGGCACGGTGTTATCCCAGCCACCGGGGCGCAGTAATCTGCAACGTCTGGGGATGAGCATGGGCTGGAACAGTGATCTGATGTGCGGCAATTTTGATATCAAAACCACCGTGGGCAACCAGCTGAACGGGGTGACGGCCGGCTTTAAGAATCTGATGAGCGAGGTGATCCAGAACGCCACCGGGGCGGTGGCCAGTCTGCCGGCGATGGCTATCCAGCGGGCGAATCCCGGTCTGTATGAAATGCTGACCAACGGGGTGTTGCAGGCCAATGTGGCCTTTGATAAGGCGCAACTGAGTTGCCAGAACATGGCCAAACGGATGATGGACTTTTCAGAGAATAACCAGTGGACGCAGGCGGCAATACTTGAAGAGGCCAGAAACATCATCAACAGCGGGGATGGTGATGCGGTGGGGACAATGAATCAGGTGGAAAAAGAGCCGGACGGTAAGGCCGGGGTGCCGTGGATAGGCGGAAAGCAACGCGGGGGGATTGGACAGCTGGCCATTCAGCCAACACAGGATTTTGCGCAGGCCGGCTTTAATATCATGAACGGTCTGCCGGCAACCAGCACGGCTCCGGTGCCGGCCGGCCAGTGTACCGGGGCGGCGTGCCGGCGGTTTGCCAACAGTGAGGAGGCTGCTCAGGTGGTAACACAGGTACTGGGCAGCAAATCGGTCCGCACCTGCACCAATCCGGCGGATTGTCAGAGCGGCGGTGAGGCAAACCAGCCGGGTAGTTCCCAGCCGGGAACCGGGCTGGCGCCGGTGCTGGAGACCACCACCCGGGAAAATCTGGAACAGTTGCATAAACTGGTGAACAGCCGGGGCGCGGTCAGTGCGGCGGATTTGGCGAAACTGAAAACCGGTAGCCTGACGGTCTCTCGGGGCGTGATTGAAGCCCTGCGCCGGGATCCGGATAAAACGGCGTTAACACAGCGTCTGGCCGGTGAGCTGGCGATGGCGGATACGATGGAGCTGGCGCTGACGATGCGCCGTATGCTGATCACCGGCCAGGGGGAGCCGAATGCCAGTAATTTTCCGAAAGCCCAGGAGATCGGTAATCAGTCGGTTGACCAACTGGATCGCGAAATCGGGATGCTGCAAACGGAAATGGAAGTGCGTAAATCCATTGCCAATAATGCGATGCTGACGGTGATTGAGCGTGATCAGCAACGGACACAGGCGAATCCGGCTACCCAGACCCCGGATAATACGGATGTGCGTGTACAGGGGCTGGAGCAAAACAGTGACACCGGAGGACGTTAAATGACGAAAGGAAAAACCGGGCGCCGGTTATGGCCGGTGCTGAAAGTGA
>NZ_JAMPOG010000051.1:0-25615 GCF_028480065.1 Providencia sp. PROV189 | reverse complement strand
GTGCCCTTTTGTATTTCTTATCTCCCTCATTTCCTATCTATTTACCGCGAAGAATTGTCTCTCAAGACATTATCAATCCTTGTGATATTTCTATTTATTTATTAAATTTCAATGCGTTAATTCGGTCACAAAATCAAGATTCAACATCAGTATTACCAATAAACTCAAACGAATTGTCTATTATTTAATCATCATAATGAAGATGAGGAGATGAGGCATGATTTCGTTCGCAGGTAAGGTTGGCATTATTACGGGAGGGAGTAGCGGTATTGGCCTAGCGGCGGCAGAAAAATTTTTATCATTAGGTGCGTCAGTTATCATTACGGGAAGTCATGCTGACCGTGGTCAGAAGGCACTCAATCGCTTGAAGAACAAAGAGGGCGCAATACAATTTTTTCAGATGGATGCAGCCAATGAAAAAGAGAATGATCGGTTAGTGGCACATACAGTAAAGGAATACGGTTCGATTGATTTTTTATTTGCTAATGCAGGAATACTTGCCGATGATGTTGCCCATAAGCTCGCTTATGAAAAATGGCAGCATGTCATTGATGTTAATCTCAATGGATTATTTTTGATTAATCGAGCTGTTATCGATTATTGGTTAAAAAACCAAAAAGAAGGAGCAATTGTTAACTGTGGCTCTATATGTTCGTTTGTGGGGCAACATCAATTTCCAGCATATTGCGCTTCAAAAGGTGGGATCAAACTGTTAACGCAAACATTGGCAATAAGTTATGCAATGCATAATATTCGAATTAATGCAGTTTGCCCTGGTTATATCGATACTCCATTATTGGATGGGCGCGATTTAGATAAACAAAAGTTAGCAGAGATGCATCCGATGAAAAGGATAGGCACACCTGAAGAGGTTGCTAATGTTGTTGCCTTTTTAGCTAGTGATGCAGCGTCATTTGTGACAGGAGCTGCCTATTTAGTGGATGGAGGTTTTACTGCTTAATGAAACGTTTTATGTAAATTGATCGTAACGATAATTGAAATGGTAATCATTTTTATTTAAACTACCTGTGTGTAATTTATGCAGGTAGTTGCTATGTATGTATGTCTCTGTGAAGCCGTAACGGATAAACAAATTAGAAGTGCGGTGCGCCAATATCATGTGACGTCATTAAAAGGGCTACGTCAAATCCTCCCTGTCGGTCGCGAATGCGGTAAGTGCATCAGGCAAACTCGTGAAATCTTAAATGATGAGTTAGCACTTGCCGAGCATATCTGTATTGCTGAAGTCGCTTAATCGAAATAATAATCATTTAACTCATTCATTAATAAGTAACTTTCATCTCAAATTCTCTATAGAAAATTACTCATTGTTAGCATTTCAGTACTACACTTTAAAGACTGGAAGCAATGGAGTATAAAAAATGAAAGGCGATAAAAAAATGATAGCCCATCTGAATAAGTTATTGGGCAATGAGTTAGTAGCAATCAATCAATACTTTTTGCATGCACGTATGTTTAAAAATTGGGGTTTAACACGTCTTAATGAGGTGGAATACCATGAATCGATTGATGAAATGAAACATGCAGATAAGTATATCGAACGTATCTTATTCCTTGAGGGGATACCTAACCTGCAAGACCTCGGTAAACTTAACATTGGTGAAGATATTGAGGAGATGTTAGCTTCAGATCTTAAGCTGGAGCTTGATGGGGCTAAAAACCTAAAAGAAGCGATTAGTTACGCAGACTCAATTCATGATTACGTTAGTCGTGATCTGATGATTGAAATTTTAGCTGATGAAGAAAACCATATTGATTGGATAGAAACGCAGTTAGATTTAATCAAACGTATGGGTATTCAAAATTATACACAGGCGCAAATTATTGAAGAGGAGTAATGCTTTTTCGATTTATTTATGTGCTGTAATATCACGCCTCACTACAAAAAAGTAATAGTGAGGCGTTTTTTATTGAAAAGTGCTATAAGTAAAAAAACAGAAAAATTCGCACATATTTTCTCCGATTACTTGCGTTTAAGATTCAGTTGCGTATAATGCGCGGGCTTACTGATTAGTAATCCCTAGTTTTTTAGGTCTTAAAGGTCAGTATTGAGTTCACGATTTGTAACTCATTTAGACAATACTCCCGATTTGGGGGTTACATCAAAGAACGATTACACTCCCCCATCAATCGAAATGGGTGCGAGGAGTAATTATTTACGTTTATAAAATAGTTGGAGCTCTGGTCTCATGCAGAACCAAAGAATCCGTATCCGCCTGAAAGCCTTTGATCATCGTTTAATTGATCAATCAACTGCGGAAATCGTAGAGACTGCTAAGCGCACTGGTGCGCAAGTTCGTGGTCCTATCCCGCTGCCGACACGTAAAGAGCGTTTTACCGTTCTGATTTCTCCGCACGTTAACAAAGATGCGCGTGATCAGTACGAAATTCGCACTCACAAACGTCTGGTTGACATCGTTGAGCCAACCGAGAAGACCGTTGATGCTCTGATGCGTCTGGACCTGGCTGCCGGCGTAGACGTGCAGATCAGCCTGGGTTAATCAGGTCGTCGAACGATTGAGAGGTTGAAACAATGATTGGTTTAGTCGGTAAAAAAGTGGGTATGACGCGTATCTTCACTGAAGATGGTGTTTCTATCCCTGTAACAGTTATCGAAATCGAAAATAACCGCGTTACTCAAGTTAAAACAGCAGAAACTGACGGTTATAATGCAATTCAGGTGACTACTGGTAGCAAAAAAGCGAACCGTGTATCTAAGCCTGAGGCAGGTCATTTCGCTAAAGCTGGCGTCGAAGCTGGCCGTATTCTACGTGAATTCCGTACTGAAGAAGGTGCTGAATTTAACGTAGGTCAAAGCATTAGCGTTGAAATTTTCGCTGACGTTAAAAAAGTCGACGTTACTGGTACATCTAAAGGTAAAGGCTTTGCTGGTACAGTTAAGCGTTGGAATTTCCGTACCCAAGATGCTACCCATGGTAACTCCTTGTCTCACCGTGTTCCGGGTTCTATCGGTCAGAACCAGACTCCGGGCAAAGTGTTCAAAGGCAAGAAAATGGCAGGCCAACTGGGTAATGAGCGTGTAACCGTTCAAAGCCTAGATGTAGTACGTGTTGACGCTGAGCGCAACCTGCTGCTGGTCAAAGGTGCTGTTCCAGGTGCAACTGGTAGCGACCTGATCGTAAAACCGGCTGTCAAGGCTTAACGTCGAGGAGATAGGAATGGAATTGGTAATGAAAGACGCGCAAAGCGCGCTGACTGTTTCCGAAACTACCTTCGGGCGTGATTTCAATGAAGCGCTTGTTCACCAAGTAGTTGTTGCGTATGCAGCTGGTGCTCGTCAAGGTACTCGTGCTCAGAAAACTCGTGCTGAAGTTTCTGGTTCAGGTAAAAAACCATGGCGTCAAAAAGGCACAGGCCGCGCACGTTCTGGTTCTATCAAGAGCCCAATTTGGCGCTCTGGTGGTGTTAGCTTCGCTGCTAAACCACAGGACCACAGTCAAAAAGTTAATAAGAAGATGTACCGCGGTGCTCTGAAAAGCATCCTGTCTGAACTGGTACGTCAAGATCGTCTGATCGTTGTCGAGAAGTTCTCTGTTGAAGCACCTAAAACTAAGTTGCTGGCACAGAAACTGAAAGATATGGCTCTGGAAGATGTACTGATCATCACTGCTGAATTAGATGAAAATCTGTTCTTAGCAGCACGTAACCTGTACAAGGTTGACGTTCGTGATGCAGCGGGTATCGACCCAGTTAGCTTAATCGCCTTCGACAAAGTGGTTATGACTGCTGATGCTGTGAAGCAAGTTGAGGAGATGCTGGCATGATCCGTGAAGAACGTCTGCTAAAAGTACTGCGCGCGCCGCACGTATCTGAAAAAGCTTCTACAGCGATGGAAAAAAGCAATACCATCGTTCTCAAAGTTGCGAAAGACGCGACTAAAGCAGAAATTAAAGCTGCTGTGCAGAAACTGTTTGAAGTCGAAGTTGAAGGTGTTAACACTTTGCTGGTTAAAGGCAAAACTAAACGCCACGGTCAGCGTTTTGGTCGTCGTAGCGACTGGAAAAAAGCTTACGTTACGCTGAAAGAAGGCCAGAATCTGGACTTCATTGGCGGCGCAGAGTAAGTCGGAGGAGTAAAGAACAATGGCAATTGTTAAATGTAAACCTACGTCTCCGGGCCGTCGCCACGTAGTTAAAGTGGTTAACCCTGAGCTGCATAAGGGCAAACCTTATGCTCCGCTGTTAGAAAAAAACAGCAAATCCGGTGGTCGTAACAACAATGGCCGTATCACCACTCGTCACATTGGTGGTGGCCATAAGCAACACTATCGTCTGGTTGACTTTAAACGCAACAAAGACGGTGTTCCTGCTGTTGTTGAGCGTTTGGAATATGATCCAAACCGTTCTGCGAACATTGCACTGGTTCTATATAAAGACGGTGAACGTCGTTATATTCTTGCGCCTAAAGGTTTGAAAGCTGGTGACCAGATCCAATCTGGCGTTGATTCAGCAATCAAAACTGGTAACGCACTGCCAATGCGCAACATCCCTGTTGGTTCTACAGTTCACAACATCGAACTGAAACCAGGTAAAGGTGGTCAGTTAGCGCGTTCAGCAGGTACTTATGCTCAGATCGTTGCACGTGATGGTGCTTATGTCACTCTGCGTCTGCGTTCTGGTGAAATGCGTAAAGTTCTGGCTGATTGCCGTGCAACTTTAGGTGAAGTTGGTAACGCTGAGCACATGTTACGTGTTCTGGGTAAAGCTGGTGCTAGCCGCTGGCGTGGTATTCGTCCTACCGTTCGTGGTACGGCGATGAACCCAGTCGATCACCCACATGGTGGTGGTGAGGGCCGTAACTTTGGTAAACACCCTGTAACACCTTGGGGCGTTCAAACCAAAGGTAAGAAAACTCGTAGCAACAAGCGTACTGATCAATTCATCGTACGTCATCGTTCTAAAAAATAATTAGAGGATAAACCATGCCACGTTCTCTCAAGAAAGGTCCTTTTATTGACCTGCACTTGCTGAAGAAGGTAGAGAAAGCGGTGGAAAGCGGAGACAAGAAGCCTCTTAAGACTTGGTCCCGTCGTTCAACGATCTTTCCTAATATGATCGGATTGACCATCGCTGTCCATAATGGTCGTCAGCATGTTCCAGTTTTTGTTACCGACGAAATGGTTGGTCATAAACTGGGTGAATTCGCACCGACTCGCACTTATCGCGGCCATGCGGCTGATAAGAAAGCTAAGAAACGTTAAGGATAGGAGGAAGAGATGGAAACTTTAGCTATGCATCGCCACGCTCGTTCTTCTGCCCAGAAGGTTCGCTTAGTTGCCGACCTGATTCGCGGTAAGAAAGTGTCGCAAGCTCTGGAAATTCTGACCTACACCAACAAGAAAGCTGCTGGTTTAGTGAAGAAAGTACTTGAATCTGCAATTGCTAACGCAGAGCAAAACGATGGCGCTGACATTGATGACCTGAAAGTTGCGAAAATTTTCGTTGACGAAGGTCCAACCATGAAACGCATCATGCCGCGTGCGAAAGGCCGTGCAGATCGTATTCTTAAGCGCACCAGCCACATTACTGTGGTTGTGTCCGATCGCTGAGACTCTGGAGACTAGCAATGGGTCAGAAAGTACATCCTAATGGTATTCGCCTGGGTATTGTCAAACCTTGGAACTCTACTTGGTACGCGAATACTAATGAATTCGCTGACAACCTAGACAGCGATTATAAAGTACGCCAGTACTTGAACAAAGAATTGGCAAAAGCGTCAATTTCACGCATCGTTATCGAGCGTCCTGCAAAAAGCATTCGTGTGACTATTCACACTGCTCGCCCAGGTATCGTTATCGGTAAGAAAGGTGAAGACGTAGAAAAACTGCGTAAAACAGTAGCGGATATCGCTGGTGTTCCTGCGCAAATCAATATCGCCGAAGTTCGTAAACCAGAACTGGACGCTAAATTGGTTGCTGACAGCATCGCTTCACAGCTGGAACGTCGTGTTATGTTCCGTCGTGCTATGAAACGCGCTGTACAAAACGCAATGCGTCTGGGCGCTAAAGGTATTAAAGTTGAAGTCAGCGGCCGTTTAGGCGGTGCTGAAATCGCTCGTACCGAGTGGTATCGTGAAGGCCGTGTGCCACTGCACACTCTACGTGCTGATATCGATTACAACACTTCAGAAGCGCACACCACTTACGGTGTTCTCGGCGTTAAGGTATGGATCTTCAAAGGTGAGATTCTGGGTGGTATGGCTGCTGTTGAACAAGCTGAAAAACCAGCTGCTCAACCTAAAAAGCAGCAGCGTAAAGGCCGCAAGTAAGGAGAGTCGCTGATGTTACAACCAAAGCGTACAAAATTCCGTAAAGTGCACAAAGGCCGCAACCGTGGTCTGGCACAAGGTACGGATGTTAGCTTCGGCACTTTCGGTCTTAAAGCTGTGGGCCGTGGTCGTCTGACTGCTCGTCAGATCGAAGCGGCACGTCGTGCTATGACCCGTGCAGTTAAGCGTCAAGGTAAAATCTGGATCCGTGTGTTCCCAGACAAGCCAATTACTGAGAAGCCACTCGAAGTTCGTATGGGTAAAGGTAAAGGTAACGTAGAATATTGGGTTGCCTTGATCCAGCCTGGTAAAGTCCTGTATGAAATGGACGGTGTGCCTGAAGAGCTGGCTCGTGAAGCATTCTCTCTGGCAGCAGCGAAACTGCCTATCAAAACCACCTTTGTAACTAAGACGGTGATGTAATGAAAGCACAAGAGCTGCGCGAAAAAAGCGTTGAAGAGCTGAACGCTGAACTTTTGAACCTGTTACGTGAACAATTCAACTTACGTATGCAGGCTGCAAGTGGTCAGCTGCAACAGTCTCATCTGTTGAAACAAGTGCGTCGCGATATCGCACGTGTGAAGACTTTACTGACTGAGAAGGCAGGTGCGTAATGAGCGATAAAATCCGTACTCTGCAAGGTCGTGTAGTTAGCGATAAAATGGAGAAATCTATTGTTGTTGCTATCGAGCGTATGGTGAAGCACCCTCTGTATGGTAAATTCATCCGTCGTACGACTAAATTGCACGTACATGACGAGAACAATGAATGTGGAATCGGTGACGTGGTAGAAATCCGCCAAACTCGTCCACTGTCTAAGACTAAGTCTTGGGCCTTAGTTCGCGTTGTTGAAAAAGCTGTTTTATAATATAGAATAGCCTTTTCTAATAAATAAACGGCTCTTTTTTACTGAGCCGTTTATTTTTTTCTGTCCATAACGAAGATGTGGTGTTATAATGCCGCGCCCTCGTATTGTGGGTTATATTGAACGGTCTCTTCAATAATGAAGTGGCTCAGTAGTAGTTGACATTTAGCGGAGCACTAAAATGATCCAAGAACAGACTATGCTGAACGTGGCCGACAACTCCGGTGCACGTCGCGTAATGTGTATCAAGGTTCTAGGTGGCTCGCACCGTCGCTATGCAGGCGTCGGCGACATCATTAAAATTACTGTTAAAGAAGCAATTCCACGCGGTAAAGTGAAAAAAGGTGATGTCCTGAAGGCGGTAGTGGTGCGCACCAAGAAGGGTGTACGTCGCCCGGACGGTTCTGTCATTCGCTTCGATAGTAATGCATGCGTTATTCTAAACAATAACAGCGAGCAAGTAGTCGGTACGCGTATTTTTGGGCCGGTAACTCGTGAACTTCGTACAGAGAAGTTTATGAAAATTATCTCACTGGCACCTGAAGTACTCTAAGGAGCGGAACTATGGCAGCGAAAATCCGTCGTGATGACGAAGTTATCGTGCTGACTGGTAAAGATAAAGGTAAGCGCGGTAAAGTAAAACAGGTTATTTCTTCTGGTAAAGTTATCGTTGAAGGTATCAATCTGGTTAAAAAACATCAGAAGCCAGTTCCGGCTCTGAATCAACCAGGTGGCATCGTTGAAAAAGAAGCGGCAATTCACGTTTCTAACGTTGCAATCTTTAACGCGGCAACTGGTAAGGCTGACCGTGTAGGCTTTAGATTCGAAGACGGCAAAAAAGTCCGTTTCTTCAAATCTAACAGTGAAACTATCAAGTAATTTTTGGAGTATACGATGGCGAAACTGCATGATTACTATAAAGACGAAGTAACTAAAAAACTGATGGCTCAGTTTGGTTACAATTCTGTCATGCAAGTCCCTCGGGTCGAGAAGATCACCCTGAATATGGGTGTTGGTGAAGCGATTGCTGATAAAAAACTGCTGGACAATGCAGCAGCTGACTTGGCAGCAATCTCTGGTCAAAAACCATTGATCACCAAAGCACGCAAATCTGTTGCAGGCTTCAAAATCCGTCAGGGCTATCCAATCGGCTGTAAAGTAACCCTGCGTGGCGAACGCATGTGGGAGTTCCTTGAGCGACTGATTTCTATTGCTGTACCACGTATTCGTGACTTCCGTGGCTTGTCCGCTAAGTCATTTGATGGTCGCGGTAACTACAGCATGGGCGTACGTGAACAAATCATCTTCCCTGAAATCGATTACGATAAAGTGGATCGTGTGCGTGGTTTAGATATTACTATCACCACAACTGCGAAATCAGATGACGAAGGTCGCGCACTGTTAGCAGCGTTCAACTTCCCGTTCCGCAAGTAAGGCAGGGTACTCATGGCTAAGAAATCTATGAAAGCGCGTGATGTTAAGCGTGCTAAATTAGCTGAGAAGTTTTTCGCAAAACGCGTTGAACTGAAAGCTATCATCTCTGATGTAAACGCATCTGATGAAGATCGCTGGGACGCTGTTCTCAAGCTGCAAACACTGCCACGTGATTCAAGTCCTTCTCGTCAGCGTAACCGCTGCCGTCAAACTGGGCGTCCGCACGGTTTCCTGCGGAAATTTGGTCTGAGCCGTATTAAAGTCCGTGAAGCCGCTATGCGCGGTGAAATCCCGGGCCTTAAAAAGGCTAGTTGGTAATTGTCACCATATTGAATCACGGGAGTAAAGACAGATGAGCATGCAAGATCCCATCGCGGATATGCTGACCCGTATCCGTAACGGTCAGGCCGCGAACAAAGTTGCGGTCACCATGCCTTCCTCCAAGCTGAAAGTGGCGATTGCCAAAGTGCTGAAGGAAGAAGGTTATATTGAAGATTTTAAAATTGAAGGCGACACTAAGCCAGAATTGGAACTGACTCTGCGTTATTTCCAAGGTAAGGCTGTAGTAGAAAGCATTCAGCGTGTAAGCCGCCCAAGTCTGCGCATCTATAAGAAAAAAGATGAGCTGCCACAAGTTATGGCTGGCTTAGGTATCGCTGTTATTTCTACCTCTAAAGGTGTCATGACTGATCGTGCAGCTCGCCAAGCTGGTCTTGGTGGCGAGATTCTCTGCTACGTAGCTTAATTCGGGAGGAAAGAATGTCTCGTGTGGCAAAAGCACCCGTCGTCATTCCTGCCGGCGTAGAGGTAAAACTCAACGGTCAGGTTATTTCGATTAAGGGTAAAAACGGCGAGCTTACTCGTACTATCCATAATGCAGTTGAAGTTAAACATGAAGATGGCCGCTTAACTTTCGCACCGCGCGAAGGTTTCGCTGATGCTTGGGCACAGGCGGGTACTTCTCGTTCTCTGCTTAACTCAATGGTTGTTGGTGTTACTGAAGGCTTCACTAAAAAACTTCAACTAGTCGGTGTTGGTTACCGTGCGGCAGTTAAAGGCAACGCTGTTAGCTTGTCTCTAGGTTTTTCGCATCCGGTTGAACACGCACTGCCAGCAGGCATTACTGCAGAATGCCCAACACAAACTGAAATCGTACTGAAAGGTGCGGATAAGCAAGTGATTGGTCAAGTCGCGGCAGAACTGCGTGCTTACCGTCGTCCTGAGCCTTACAAAGGCAAGGGTGTTCGTTACGCCGATGAAATCGTGCGTACTAAAGAGGCTAAGAAGAAGTAAGGTAACACTATGGATAAGAAAGCAGCTCGTATCCGTCGTGCGACCCGCGCACGCCGCAAGATCCAAGAGTTGGGTGCGACACGCCTGGTGGTACACCGTACTCCACGCCATATTTATGCGCAGGTTATCGCTCCAAACGGTTCTGAAACTTTGGTGGCCGCTTCTACTACAGAAAAAGCTATCAATGAGCAAGTGAAATTCACTGGAAACAAAGACGCAGCAGCAGTTGTTGGTAAAATTATTGCTGAACGCGCATTGGAAAAAGGCATCACTACTGTTGCTTTTGACCGTTCTGGTTTCCAATATCATGGTAGAGTCCAGGCACTGGCAGAAGCTGCCCGTGAAGCTGGCCTTCAGTTCTAAGGTAGAGGTGTAAGATGGCTCACATCGAGAAACAAGCTGGCGAACTGCAGGAAAAGCTGATCGCGGTAAACCGCGTAGCAAAAACCGTTAAAGGTGGCCGTATTTTCAGCTTTACAGCACTGACAGTAGTTGGTGATGGTAACGGTCGCGTTGGTTTTGGCTACGGCAAAGCGCGCGAAGTTCCGGCAGCAATCCAGAAAGCGATGGAAAAAGCCCGTCGCAGCATGAAAACCGTTGCTCTAAACAACGGCACTTTGTTCCACCCTGTGAAAGGTACACACACCGGTTCTCGCGTGTTTATGCAACCTGCTCACGAAGGTACTGGTATCATCGCCGGTGGTGCAATGCGTGCTGTTTTAGAAGTAGCTGGAGTTCGCAACGTACTGGCTAAAACCTATGGTTCCACAAACCCAATCAACGTGGTTCGTGCAACACTGGATGCTTTAGACAGCATGAAGTCTCCAGAAATGGTCGCAGCTAAGCGTGGAAAATCCGTCGAAGAAATTCTGGGGTAATCAGCCATGGCTAAGACTATTAAAATTACACAAGTTCGCAGTTCAATCGGTCGCCTGCCTAAGCATAAGGCAACTTTGATCGGTTTAGGTCTGCGTCGCATTGGTCATACAGTAGAACGTGAGGACACTCCTGCTGTTCGCGGTATGGTCAACTTGGTTTCCTACATGGTTAAAGTTGAGGAGTAAGAGATGCGTTTAAATACTCTGTCTCCGGCTGAAGGTGCCAAGCACGCGCCTAAGCGCTTAGGTCGTGGTATCGGTTCTGGTCTGGGTAAAACCGGCGGACGTGGTCACAAAGGTCAGAAATCTCGTTCTGGCGGTGGCGTACGTCGTGGTTTCGAAGGCGGCCAGATGCCTTTATACCGTCGTCTACCAAAATTTGGTTTTACTTCACGTAAAGCAATGATCACTGCAGAAGTTCGTCTGTCTGATTTTGCTGCTGTTGAAGGCGATGTTATTGATCTGAACGCACTAAAAGCCGCGAATGTTGTTGGCATCCAGATTGAATATGCGAAAGTTATTCTTTCTGGCGAAGTGAATCGTGCAGTAACTGTACGTGGCCTTCGTGTTACTAAAGGTGCTCGCGCTGCGATTGAAGCTGCCGGCGGTAAAATTGAGGAATAAGTGACAGATGGCTAAACAACCAGGATTAGATTTTCAAAGTGCCAAAGGTGGTGTTGGTGAGCTGAAACGCAGACTTTTGTTTGTGATAGGTGCACTGATTGTTTTCCGTATTGGTTCTTTTATTCCAATCCCTGGTATTGATGCCACTGTGCTTGCCAAATTGCTCGAACAGCAACAAGGCACCATCATTGATATGTTTAACATGTTCTCTGGTGGTGCTCTTAGCCGAGCTTCTATCTTTGCTTTGGGTATTATGCCGTATATTTCGGCATCTATTATTATCCAATTATTGTCAGTGGTTAACCCACGACTAGCAGAGATTAAGAAAGAAGGTGAAGCAGGTCGTCGGAAGATAAGCCAATATACTCGTTGGGGTACTTTGGTGTTAGCAATATTCCAATCTGTGGGTATTGCAATGGGTCTTCCGAATATGCCAGGGATGCAAGGGCTAGTTATTGATCCGGGTCTCCCGTTCTACTTCACGGCTGTTGTTAGCTTAGTTACAGGAACCATGTTCCTTATGTGGCTAGGTGAGCAGATAACGGAAAGAGGTATTGGTAACGGTATCTCAATCATTATCTTCGCTGGTATCGTTGCGGGTCTACCGCCGGCCATTGGCCATACTATCGAGCAAGCTCGGCAAGGCGATCTGCACTTCCTCCTGTTGCTGTTGGTTGCAGTGCTCGTATTCGCGGTAACTTTCTTTGTTGTATTCATGGAGCGTGGTCAACGTAGAATCGTTGTTAACTACGCGAAACGCCAACAAGGACGCCGTGTTTATGCGGCACAAAGCACACATTTACCATTAAAAGTGAATATGGCGGGTGTAATTCCTGCAATTTTTGCTTCCAGTATCATACTGTTCCCGGGTACAATAGCATCTTGGTTCGGTGATGGAACTGGCTGGGACTGGCTGACAACTCTTTCTATGTTCTTGCAGCCTGGTCAACCGTTCTATGTGTTGCTTTATGCTTCTGCGATCATCTTCTTCTGTTTCTTCTATACGGCGTTGGTTTTCAACCCAAGAGAAACAGCAGATAACCTGAAGAAGTCCGGTGCATTTGTACCAGGAATTCGTCCGGGAGAGCAAACGGCCAAGTACATTGATAAGGTAATGACTCGCCTGACTTTAGTCGGTGCACTTTATATTACCTTCATCTGCCTAATCCCGGAGTTCATGCGTGACGCAATGAAAGTACCTTTTTACTTTGGTGGTACTTCTCTATTAATCGTAGTTGTCGTTATCATGGACTTTATGGCTCAAGTGCAAACTCTAATGATGTCAAGTCAATATGAGTCTGCATTGAAGAAAGCAAATCTAAAAGGTAAGTAATCGCTTAGTGTGATTATGGTTTGCTTTAGAAGTTACGGAGAGTAAAAATGAAAGTTCGTGCTTCCGTCAAGAAATTATGCCGTAACTGTAAAATTATCCGTCGCAATGGTAGCGTTCGTGTAATTTGCAGTGTTGAGCCAAGACATAAACAACGTCAAGGTTAAGAAAAAGCATTTTTTTCTTGCAAAGTTGGGTTGAGCTGGCTAAATTAGCCAGCCAATCTTTTTTATCGAGATACATTATTGTTTGAGTATCCTGAAAACGGGCTTTTCAGCACAATAATGTATATTTTAACTTAGGAGTGCATAGTGGCCCGTATAGCAGGCATTAACATTCCTGATCATAAACATACCGTGATCGCTTTAACATCGATTTTCGGAATCGGCAAAACTCGTTCACAGGCTATCTGTGAAGCGACTGGAATTGCTGAAAATGTTAAGATCAGTGAGCTGTCTGAAGAACAAATCGACAAGCTGCGTGACGAAGTTGCCAAGTATGTGGTAGAAGGTGACTTACGTCGTGAAATTACCCTGAGCATCAAGCGTCTGATGGACCTTGGATGTTACCGTGGTTTACGTCATCGTCGTGGTCTACCTGTGCGCGGTCAGCGTACTAAGACTAACGCTCGTACCCGTAAGGGTCCGCGTAAGCCGATCAAGAAATAAGTCGGGGTATTGAATAATGGCAAAAGCACCAATTCGTGCACGTAAGCGTGTAAGAAAGCAAGTCTCAGACGGTGTGGCTCATATCCATGCTTCTTTCAACAACACAATCGTTACTATTACTGATCGTCAGGGTAACGCATTAGGTTGGGCAACTGCCGGTGGTTCCGGTTTCCGTGGTTCTCGCAAATCCACTCCGTTTGCAGCTCAGGTTGCAGCAGAGCGTTGCGCAGAAGCCGTGAAAGAATACGGTATCAAGAACCTGGAAGTTATGGTTAAGGGACCGGGTCCGGGTCGCGAATCAACAATTCGTGCTCTGAACGCCGCAGGTTTCCGCATCACAAATATTACTGATGTGACTCCTATCCCTCATAACGGTTGTCGCCCACCGAAAAAACGTCGCGTTTAATACGTTTCGTTTTTAGGACTGTTGGAGAAAGAAAATGGCTAGATATTTGGGTCCTAAGCTCAAGCTGAGCCGTCGCGAAGGAACAGACCTCTTCCTGAAGTCTGGTGTTCGCGCGATTGACACCAAGTGTAAATTAGAACAGGCACCTGGCCAGCACGGAGCGCGTAAACCGCGTCTGTCTGACTACGGTGTTCAGTTACGTGAAAAACAAAAAGTTCGTCGTATTTACGGTGTTCTGGAACGTCAATTCCGTAACTATTATAAAGAAGCAACACGTCTGAAAGGCAACACAGGTGAAAACCTGTTGACTCTGCTGGAAGGCCGTCTTGATAACGTCGTTTACCGTATGGGCTTTGGCGCAACTCGCGCAGAAGCACGTCAAATGGTTAGCCACAAAGCTATCATGGTAAATGGTCGAGTAGTTAATATCGCTTCTTATCAGGTTTCCCCGAATGACGTTATCAGCGTTCGTGAGAAAGCGAAAAAACAGTCTCGTATTAAGGCTGCTTTAGAGCTGGCTGAACAGCGTGAGAAGCCAACTTGGCTGGAAGTTGATGCTGCTAAAATGGAAGGTGTGTTCAAACGTATTCCTGAACGTACTGACCTGTCTGCGGACATTAACGAACACCTGATCGTCGAGCTTTACTCTAAGTAAAGCTTAGCACCAAAGAGAGGACACAATGCAGGGTTCTGTGACAGAGTTTCTAAAACCGCGCCTGGTAGATATCGAGCAAGTGAGTTCGACGCACGCCAAGGTGACCCTTGAGCCTTTAGAGCGTGGCTTCGGTCATACTCTTGGTAACGCACTGCGCCGTATTCTGCTTTCGTCTATGCCGGGTTGTGCGGTGACAGAGGTTGAGATTGATGGTGTACTGCATGAGTACAGCACCAAAGAAGGTGTACAGGAAGATATCCTGGAGATTCTCCTCAACCTGAAAGGGCTGGCGGTAAAAGTTCAGGGTAAAGATGAAGTTATTTTAACCTTGAATAAATCTGGCATTGGCCCTGTGACTGCAGCCGACATCGTCCATGATGGCGATGTCGAAATCGTCAAGCCGCAGCACGTTATCTGCCACCTGACTGACGAAAGCGCATCTATTAACATGCGAATTAAAGTTCAGCGTGGTCGTGGTTATGTGCCGGCTTCTGCCCGAGTACATTCGGAAGAAGATGAGCGCCCAATCGGTCGTCTGTTAGTCGATGCTTGCTATAGCCCTGTAGAGCGTATTGCCTACAATGTTGAAGCAGCTCGTGTTGAACAACGTACTGACTTGGATAAGTTAGTTATCGAAATGGAAACAAACGGTACAATCGATCCTGAAGAGGCGATTCGCCGTGCAGCGACTATTCTGGCTGAACAACTTGAAGCTTTTGTTGACTTACGTGATGTTCGTCAGCCTGAAGTTAAAGAAGAGAAACCAGAGTTCGATCCTATCTTATTGCGCCCAGTTGACGATCTGGAATTGACTGTCCGCTCTGCTAACTGCCTTAAAGCAGAAGCTATCCACTACATCGGTGATCTGGTTCAGCGTACAGAAGTTGAGTTGCTTAAAACGCCTAACCTTGGTAAGAAATCTCTTACTGAAATTAAGGACGTCTTGGCATCTCGTGGTCTTTCTCTGGGCATGCGCTTAGAAAATTGGCCACCAGCAAGTATTGCTGATGATTAAGATCACAGGTTAAGGTTTTACTGAGAAGGATAAGGTCATGCGCCATCGTAAGAGTGGTCGTCAATTGAACCGCAACAGCAGCCACCGCCAAGCTATGTTCCGTAACATGGCAGGTTCTTTAGTTCGTCATGAAATCATCAAGACGACTCTGCCTAAAGCGAAAGAACTGCGTCGCGTCGTTGAGCCGCTGATTACTCTTGCCAAGACCGACAGCGTAGCTAATCGTCGTCTGGCATTCGCCCGTACTCGTGATAACGAGATCGTGGCAAAATTGTTTAATGAATTGGGACCTCGCTTTGCAGCTCGTGCGGGCGGTTACACTCGTATTCTTAAGTGTGGCTTCCGTACTGGTGACAATGCTCCGATGGCTTACATCGAGCTTGTTGACCGTGCTGTTGAGTCTCAAGAAGCAGCAGCAGAGTAATCTGTCTGCTATCAAAAAAACCGGGTATATTTGCCCGGTTTTTTTGTACCTGCTATTCTATCCTTTCTCTAAGCTTCATTGACTTGATTTATTCTATTTTGACCCTATTTAGAGTGGAGTTCCCATGACTATGTATAAAATTGGGCAAATTGCGCGTCTCGCCGATGTCACACCAGACACGATTCGTTTTTATGAAAAACAAGGTTTGATGGGGCATAAACTGAGGACAGAAGGTGGCTATAGGTTGTATACTGAGCAAGATTTGCAACGGCTTCGGTTTATCCGTTATGCTAAGCAACTCGGCTTCACCTTAGAAGCTATCACTGAGTTATTATCAATACGTGTTGATCCTGAGCATCATACATGCCAAGAATCGAAGCAAATTGTTGATTTACGCTTGTTTGAAGTTGAAAAAAAGATACAAGAACTTATTATTATGCGTGATTCACTGAAAATGCTCAGCTCAGCTTGTTGTGGTGAAGAGCATGCGTCGACATATTGCTCGATAATGGAAATACTTGAGAAAGGCGCATCGAAAGTTTATTAATCGAAAATTTACTTTAAATTCATTTTTAAAAGAAGGTATATCATGAGTCGATATCAACATAAACGTGGTCAAATTAAAGATAATGCGATCGAAGCATTGTTACATGATCCGCTATTTAGACAAAGAGTAGAGAAAAACAAGAAAGGGAAAGGAAGTTATAACCGTAAAGCAAAACATGGTAAAGGTAATAACTGGGAGGCCAGTGGTAATCAGTTTTTTAACTTATTACCACTGGTTTTCTAGTATCACTTTTTATTTTGTTCTTTTAATAAATCACGAATTTCTGATAATAACACTTCTTCTTTACTTGGCGCCGGTGGTGCTTCAGGCTCTGCTTCTTTTTCACGACGAACTTTGTTCATTACTTTAATTGCCATAAAAATAGCAAATGCGACGATAACAAAGTCAAATACAGTCTGTATAAACATACCATAATTAAGCACTACAGCAGGAATATCCCCTTCGGCGGCTCTTAGTACGACGCTAAATTGTTTAAAGTCAACTCCACCAATTAATAGACCCAATGGCGGCATAATGACATCGGCGACTAATGAAGAAACAATTTTACCGAATGCAGCACCAATAATGATACCGACAGCCATATCGACAACATTGCCCTTCATCGCAAATTCGCGAAACTCTTTTAAAAAACTCATTCTACCCCCTAATTGAAAACTATTTGTGACAAAATAAATATTTAGTTAACAAATTATAGTATCTACTTTAATTAAGCTGCAAATAAGATTGTCGTTTTATTTTGATAATTATAAAAAGAAGGGGCTTGGTTGGAATAATTTTTCAACATCAGGAACATATTTCTTATCGGTAATGAACATAATGACATGGTCTCCTTGTTCGATTATATGATAATCACTGGCAATAATGACTTCATCTTCTCTAACTAAAGCACCAATAATGGTTCCTGGCGGGAGTTTTATATCTGAAATCTTTTTACCAACAACTTTAGAGGTATTTTCATCGCCATGAGCAATTGCTTCAATTGCTTCAGCAACACCTCGTCTTAATGAAGAAACACTGACAATATCGGCTTTCCTAACATGACTTAATAATGCTGAAATCGTCGCCTGTTGCGGTGACACTGCAATGTCAATAACACCACCTTGAACTAATTCAACATAAGCAGTTCTTTGAATGAGCACCATAGCTTTTTTGGCCCCCATTTTTTTCGCTAACATGGCTGACATTATGTTTGCTTCATCATCATTTGTTAGAGCAATAAAGACGTCCATCTGTTCAATATGCTCTTCTGTAAGTAACTCTTGGTCGGAAGCATCGCCATAAAATACAATTGTGTCATGCAGCAATTCAGCGAGTTCAGTTGCTCTTTGTTGATTTCGCTCGATAAGTTTTACACTGTAATCTTTTTCTAGCCTTTTCGCTAAACCAGCACCGACATTACCCCCACCCACGATCATGAGGCGTTTGTATGGTTTTTCTAAGCGCTGCAATTCACTCATCACTGCTCGAATGTGTTGAGTTGAAGCCACGAAAAAGACTTCATCACCAGCTTCGATGATTGTTGAACCTTGAGGCCGAATCGGACGATCTTGACGAAAAATGGCAACAACTCTGGCATCAATATGTGGCATGTGCTCGCGTAAACTGGAAAGGGCATTACCCACTAATGAACCACCATAGTAGGCTTTAACCGCAACAATACTGACTTTCCCTTCAGCAAAATTGACGACTTGGAGTGCACCAGGGTATTGGATTAATTTATAGATATAATCAATCACCAATTGTTCTGGGGAAATCAGGTAATCAATAGGGATTTGTTCAGGCAAAAATAACTTGTCTGCTTCACGGATATATTCAGTCGCCCTAATACGTGCAATTTTATTTGGTGTATTAAAAAGGCTATAGGCGATTTGGCACGCGATCATATTCGTTTCATCAGAATTGGTGACGGCAACCAACATGTCTGCATCTTCTGCCCCCGCATCACGTAGTACGCGTGGATGTGACCCATGGCCGTTTACAACTCGGAGATCAAATTGATCTTGCAATTGGCGCAAGCGATCAGCGTTAGTGTCAACGACAGTAATATCATTGTTTTCATCCACTAGATTCTCAGCGAGGGTTCCGCCAACTTGTCCAGCACCTAAAATAATGATTTTCATTGAATATTCCTATCTCAGACAAGTTTTATTGGATTAGTTCTCTTGTTTGACCAAGCGCGCGTAAAAGAAGCCATCACCACCAGTTATACTAGGTAGTATCTGTAAGCCTGCTGTTGTGCCATCATTAAGAGAGGCTTCAGGGTGCTTAGCCAAGAAGTTTTTTATTTGTAAGCTATTCTCTTCAGGCATAATTGAACAGGTCGCATAGACAAGGGTACCGCCAACTTTTAGGTAAGGCCAAATTGATTCTAATATTTTAGCTTGAAGTTCGGTGAGTTCATTAATGTCAGAATCGCGCCTTAACCACTTTATATCAGGATGACGGCGGATAACGCCTGTTGCTGAGCATGGGGCATCAAGAAGAATACGATCAAACAGTTGCCCATTAGCCCACTCTTCTGGTTTTGTACCATCACCTTGAATGACCGCTGCTTGCTGTTGCAAACGTTGCAAGTTTTCTTTTACACGTTTAAGGCGGTGCTCATCAATATCAACAGCAACGACATGTGCTTTTGGTGCAAGCTCCAGTATATGAGTTGTTTTACCACCGGGTGCTGCACATAGATCAAGGATCGTTTCATGATTTTGTGGTTCAAGCAGTTCCGCACACCCTTGAGCAGAAACATCTTGCACAGTTGCCCAACCTTCTTCAAAGCCAGGAAGCCTTGTAACTGAAGTTGGCTCTGACAGTTTTATCGCGCAGGGGTGATGTGGATGCAATTCAGATGCAATCTCATTTTCTTCTAGGTATTTTTGATACTGTTCAGCAGTGTGATGTTGGGAATTAACCCTTAACCACATGGGAGGACGCTGGTTATTTGCATCAATAATCGTTTGCCACTTATCAGGGTAAGCATTTTGAAGGCGCTTTAAAAGCCAGCTCGGATGAAGGTATTGGCTACTATTATTAGTATTACGCTCTTCGAGTTGAGTTTGTTGCCGTTGGAATGATCGTAGCACACCATTGATAAGCCCTTTTAATTGAGGGCGTTTTAGTGCAACTGCTCCATTGACCGTTTCCGCTAAAGCGGCATGAGGAGGAATACGTGTATAGAGGAGTTGATAAATCCCCACCATAATCAAGTAGTGCAATGTTCTCTGTTTACCTGTTAGTGGTTTCTCCATAAGCTGAGCAACAAACCATTCTAGTTTAGGTAAATAGCGTAGGACACCAAAGCAAATCTCTTGTAATAGAGACTTATCTTTTTCATTTATATTTTTTTGTAATTCAGGTAGTACCGTACTGAGAGACTGGCCACCATCAATGACTTGACTGATGGCTACCGCTGCGATGCTACGCAAGTTATATGTATTTTTCATAAGTGAAGGTGAGTCTATTCGTCACGAAATAAATTTGCCTGAATATATTATCAGGCAAATTTATTGGCTTTCTAATTAAGTTGCTGTCCAGGAGTGAACCATTCTCGGCGTGAGTTGAGGAGATCTTGCGCTCCCATGGCCTTTTTACCCGGTGGTTGTAACTGAGTGATATTGAGTTTTCCGTTACCTGTTGCAACGCATATGCCATTTTTATCAGCGCTGAGGATAGTGCCTGGTTGCTCATTATGGTTTTCGGCAATGACTTGTGCCTGCCATACCTTAATAAGCTGCTCTTGAACTGTAAAATAGCTCATTGGCCAAGGATTAAATGCCCTAATACAGCGCTCTATTTGTTCAGCGGATTGTTGCCAATCAATACGAGCTTCCTCTTTAGATAACTTTTCAGCGTAGTTTGCCAGAGAGTCATCCTGTTTTTCAGGCACACATTGCTGATTGGATATCAGTTCTAACGTATGGATCAATGCCTCTGGGCCAATCACTGCCAGTTTTTCATAAAGTGTTGCACTAGTATCTTCAGGCATAATTGGGCAACTTGCTTTATACAGCATATCTCCAGTATCTAACCCTTCATCCATTTGCATAATGGTTACGCCAGTTTCAGCATCACCAGCCCAAATTGAGCGTTGAATAGGTGCAGCACCGCGCCAGCGTGGTAGTAAAGAACCGTGTACATTCAGACAACCTAAACGCGGAATATCTAAAACGGCTTTTGGTAAAATAAACCCATAAGCAACAACAATCATCAAATCTGCGTTGTGATCTTTGATCCATTGATGATTATCTACATTTTTCAGCGTAGTAGGCTGAAAAACTGGAATTTGGTGTTCTTGTGCTAATACTTTGACAGGGCTTGGCGTCAGCTTTTTACCCCTCCCCGCGGGCTTATCTGGTGGTGTAAGAACACCGACAACCTGATGTTTAGTTTTAAGCAAAGCGGCTAAGTGCCCAGCCGCAAAATCAGGTGTACCTGCAAAGATAATTTTTAATGATTCCGACACGGTTATATTTCCCTGTATAAATCTGTCTAGTTAGCTGTTTTTGCTGCTTTAGCTCTCATTCTATCTAGTTTTTCAACCTTTTGTCGGATACGCTGGCGCTTTAATGGTGATAAGTAATCAACAAACAATTTACCAACAAGGTGATCCATTTCATGTTGAATACAGATAGCGAGTAAGCCATCGGCTTCAAGTTCAAAACTATCGCCATTATAGTCAAGGGCACGAACCTTAACATGCTCTGCTCTGGGGACAAAACCATGTTGTTCAGGAATAGAAAGACAACCTTCTTCAATACCCGTTTCACCTGATTTGTCTAATAATTCAGGGTTAATAAGAACAAGTCGTTGATCCCGCGTTTCCGAGACATCAATAACAATGATCCGCTGATGAATATCGACTTGAGTCGCAGCAAGACCGATACCTTCTTCTTCATACATCGTTTCGAACATATCATCGACGATCTGTTGAATTTCGGCATCAACTTTTTCTACTGGCTTAGCAATTGTGCGTAAGCGTTCGTCTGGGTAATGTAATACATTTAATACTGACATAAATTTTTTCGAGCAGCGTCCAAAAAAGTGAATAGGAATTAATGCCTATTCTAGACATTTATCAGTCATATTGACAGTATTGGTTACGATTTGTTCACAGATGAACCTTTACAATAAAGTCAGGAAGACGCCATGGATGTGCAAGAAATTTGGTTAAGAATGTCTCAGGTGAGCCGGCTATCACCACATAAGGCATTAAAAATTATTAATAAGCTAAGGATATTAGAACAAGTATGCTCTTCTGTTTTACAGGAGTGTGGGTTAAGTGAACTGCAGTGTTTACAGTTTCTACACGTGCCATCTGTAAAATTAGCTCAAACGCTTAAATGGCTAGAAAAGGAAGAAAATCAACTGATTACTTTTTGTGATTCCTTGTACCCTTCCTTATTAAAGCATATATCTAATCCGCCACTCGTCTTGTTTGTAATAGGGCAAAGTGAGCTGATGGCGACAGCACAAATCGCAATAGTCGGTAGTCGGCAAGCGAGTGAGTATGGCCGTAAATGGGCGGATCGGTTTGCCAATAAATTTACTGACTATGGTTTTACAATTACTAGCGGGTTAGCATTTGGTATCGATGCTGTAAGTCATCGCGCGGCACTCGCAGCAAATGGGAAAACAGTTGCCGTTTTAGGGAGTGGATTAGCAAATATTTATCCTAGGCAGCATACTGCGCTGGCGGAGCAGATTAAACAAGAGGGGGTACTAATCTCTGAGTTTTTACCAAATGCGCCTCCGCTACCTAGGCAATTTCCTCGACGAAATCGAATTATTAGTGGCTTAAGTAAAGCGACAGTCGTGGTAGAGGCAGGGTTGAAAAGTGGCTCATTGATAACGGCTCGTTATGCCATTGAGCAAAATAGAGACCTTTTTACGATACCCGCACCACTTGGTAATTCAGCTTACAGTGGTAACCATTGGTTATTACAACAAGGAGCATATCTACTTGTTGAACCCGAAGATATCAAACACCATATAGAGGTTGGGTTAAATTGGTTGCCAGTCGAGCCATTAGAAGAAGAAACGCTGAATGCTGAATTTAATCTGACAGAGAATAAAATATTGAGTATGGTTGAGTATCACCCTACACCTGCAGATGTGATTGCTGAGCGTGTACAACAGCCGATAACAGAAGTCATTGCTGTTTTGACGGAACTTGAGATAGACGGTGCTATCGCTTCTGTTACTGGTGGGTATATAAAATTAAGTTAGTTGGCTAAGAGAAAATCATGTCAAAGCAATTGCCTTTTGAAACAGAGAAAAATGAACATTGTCCTGAATGCGGTTCTTTACTGGTCATTCGTAATGGTGCACATGGGCCTTTTTTTGCTTGTTCTTCGTACCCTCAATGTCATTATCTCAAACCTATGCGTCCTTCGGCAGAAAGCCATGTAGTAAAAGTATTAGAAGGGCAAGCATGTCCACAATGCGGTCATGATTTGGTTTTGAAGCAAGGGCGATTTGGTATGTTTATTGGATGTAGTCACTACCCAGAGTGTGAGCATATTGAATTAATTGATAAGCCAGATGAAACGAAAGTTGCTTGCCCCCAGTGCCAGACAGGTCACCTATTACAACGTAAGTCTCGGTTTGGAAAAACATTTTATGCGTGTGATAGCTATCCGTCTTGCCAATTTATTCTCAATCATAAGCCTGTTTCGGGTGAATGTGAGTTTTGTCATTATCCATTACTTATGGAAAAAAGGGGTGCTCAAGGAGTAAGATTATTTTGTGCCAGTAAACGATGTGGTAAACCACAAAAAGAATAATGAGTTAAAAAGATGCAAAATAAAGCTACACCTGCAATTGAAAATATTATTATTTCCCTGAACAAAGGGGAAGTTATCGCTTATCCCACTGAAGCCGTATTTGGATTAGGTTGTGATCCTGATAGTGAACAAGCGGTTAATAAGTTACTTGAGTTAAAACAACGTCCTTGGGAGAAAGGGCTAATTCTTATCGCAGACAATTATGAACAGCTGAAAGACTATGTGGACGATAGTCAGTTGACTGATGAACAAAAGCAAACGATGTTTGCAAGCTGGCCAGGGCCTGTGACTTGGGTTATCCCAGCCAAATCATCCACTCCGAAATGGTTAACTGGGCGTTTCGATACTTTGGCGGTAAGAGTAACAGATCATGGGTTAGTAAAAGAGCTCTGTCGCGAATACGGTAAGCCATTAGTATCTACAAGTGCGAATTTAAGCGGTCAGGAGCCATGTAGGACAACCAATGAAGTTCTAGAGCAGTTTAAGGGAAGTATCCCTGTGCTTGATGGAATGGTGGGGGGCCGTCAAAACCCATCAGAAATTCGGGATGCTAAAACAGGGCAACTTTATCGTAAAGGATAACTATTATATGGGTAAATATGCCGTTTTTGGTCATCCGATAGCGCATAGTAAATCGCCAATTATACACCAGATGTTTGCTGAACAGACGGGTATTGCGCTGGAATATGAACGTATTTTGGCACCACTAGATGGCTTTGAGCAGTCATTGTCTGCATTTTTTGCTCAGGGAGGGATGGGGGCGAATGTTACGCTACCTTTTAAGGAAAACGCATATCAAATGGTATCTGAGCTAACAGATAGAGCTCAATCGTGCGGTGCAGTAAATACCGTGATGAAACTGGATAGTCACCGGTTATTAGGTGATAACACGGATGGTGCTGGCCTTTTGCTAGATCTTCAACGGCTTAATTTTATTCATAGCAATAGCAAAGTATTAATTATTGGTGCTGGTGGTGCAACGAGGGGGGCTTTATTACCTCTCTTAGAATTTGGGTGCGAAATTACGCTAACGAATAGGACTTTTTCTAAAGCAGAAACATTAGTAAATCAATTTGTTAGCTTTGGAAAAATAAAAGCACAGCCGATCGAACAGATCAAAACAGCCTGTTTCGATCTCATCATTAATGCGACTTCATCTGGAGTGAGTGGCGAGATCCCCGCAATTGATCCCGCTGTATTTTCTGCGCGGGTGGCATGTTATGACATGTTTTATCAACATGGTTTAACACCATTTCTATCGTTCGCGAGTTCTCATCAGGTAAATCGCCTTGCCGATGGTTTAGGTATGTTAGTTGGGCAAGCCGCTTTCGCTTTTAAATTATGGCATGGAGTACTTCCAGATATAGAGCCGGTTCTTCTTGAATTACAAAAGGAACTGAAAAAGTGAATCAAGCTATTCAATTTCCAGATAGAGAAGAGTGGAATGCTGCTACAAGAAAAGTCCATTTTCCGGTATTAATTAGTGGAATGTTAGCTGAATGTGTAATATCAGACTCGTTGCTTTATCGGCGGTATGGAGAAGGGGCTGAGCCATTAGTGCTTTTCCAAAATAACCGTTGGGATATAGAAGAAGAGTTTGAGGCCTTGATAGCTCAAGGCCCTCAGGAAGATGATAGTGTTTATTCTTTACCAGAAGATAAATAATCATTCTTCCATTGAACGTAGTTATTCGCTGAATAACGTAGATGTTCTAATTCAGCTTCCGTTAGTTTACGGGCAGCTTTAGCTGGGCTACCAACATAAAGGTAGCCACTTTCCAGTTTTTTGCCTTGGGTGACGAGGCTATTTGCGCCTATAACTACGTCGCTAGCGATTATTGCTCCATCAAGAATAATAGAACCCATACCGACTAATACGCGATCCCCGATTGTGCAACCATGAAGCATCACTTTATGTCCGACGGTGACATCTTCGCCAATAATTAGAGGGTTGCCTTCTGGGTTATGTTTTGATTTGTGTGTTACGTGTAAGACGGAACCATCTTGTATATTAGTGCGAGCACCAATTTCAATGTAGTTCACATCACCACGTAATACGGATAAAGGCCAAATACTGACATCATCAGCTAAACGAACATCGCCGATCACAACAGCTGAAGGATCGATAAAAACGTTAGAGCCAGTGGTGGGATAAATATCGAGATAAGGTCTTAAGTGTTTGTTCATAAAGATGACCATAGTTGATAATTAGTGGTATTAAATAGAATAGTCGATATCTATTCATATTATGAAGAAGAGTATCCTTCAAAAAAGAGGGTATTTGTTGTTTGTTTTATAGTCACAATGCTAGAAAAAAAAACATAGTGATGATTTTATCTTCAAACAGTACTTTTTTTCAAAAAAAGGG
>NZ_JAMPOG010000050.1:0-34330 GCF_028480065.1 Providencia sp. PROV189 | reverse complement strand
TCCACGAAAGTTTAAATAACCTCCCACCGGAGACATACCGTAAACAGTTAGAAATCTCTAATTTGAAGTGTCTTAATTAATGGGGAGTGGACACATGCAATATATAATGAAATGATGAAGTCAAAACTAGATGCTTTGGAGAGAGTTGCAAATAAAGAAAAATGGGATTATCGACGAATACAAAGTGAAGTATTGAACCTACAGCATGAGGCTCGTAAAGGATTCAAAACAGGAAAACTTACATGTGCTTGATTACGAGGATAGGGGCATGAATATCTATACTATTAGTAGTAGCTTCTCATTGGGAAATGGAGTTATTGACTTCTCAGACCCAAAGTCAAGATTATCAAGCTTTTTCATTTGGAATGAAGGGGATGATAAGTTTCTCTCATATTCACTACCAAAAGGTAAAGTACAAAGTACTATGCGGAGTGATAAACTGATGGTTTCAGATTATTTTCCTGCCAATATCGGAGTCCCAGTTTTTTCACAGAGAGCGGTATCTATATTTGAGCGTAGAATTGCATCTGAAATGTCCTTCTATAAATGTACTGTGGAAAATGCTAGTGAAACGATGTCTTTATGTAAGGTAAACAATTACCTTCCAATTATTGACGAGGAAAGAATAACGTTTAGGGAACTTATTGATGGCACTAAACTAATCGATATTCCTGCCTATAAATGTGATAAAGATTTCTTTATAGCGAGAGATAGTGTCTTTTGTGAGCAAATGATTGTCTCTCAACTATTTGTCGATTTATGTAATGAAGAAGGGTTGAATATTGAATTTTCACAATGTTAATGAAGTGTCTGGTTTCTAATGGAAAATATTTTTGGGATGGTCTAATAAAACTGTAGAGATTTATAGCTTATAATTAAGCAAAATCGTATAGGTATAAATATAACCCGAAAAGTAAAAGTGACCTTTAGTGCAAAGCAAAAACTGGAATATGCAAAACTCATGGTTGAAGGGGGATATAGCAATATTCAAGTTGAACAAATATCTGGGGCGGGCAAATCTGCTGTGTCGCGATGGAAGCAACAATACCTTGCTGAGTTAAATTGGGAAGGAGCAGAAAAACAGACTTTGAATGTCACACCTAAAAAACAAACACCAACAACTTCAAAAAAATGCTAAGATAAAATTATGGATAATATATATACTTTTAAAGCCTCCATTGTTAATTGCTATACCGAGAATGACGTTGTTGTTATTGGCGTAGGAGATGACCCTACAAGCCCACAAAATTATCTGATCTTATCAAGATTTGATGATGGGGAGGTTGATGATTCAATTGGCATTCAAACTAGTCTTTCAGAAAGAGAGTATTCTAATGCTATTGATAAAATCACATTAGAAAAAAACACCCTAAAAATTGAAATAAAAACTGACAAAATAAAGGATGTTAGGTTTTCAAATATTTTAGTGTATTTAAATGCTGATCACCTTAACTATAGTACATTGAAAGAATACATAGATACTATTTTCCATGATAGTTCTGCAACAGTAATTATTGAGTCTTTTTGAAGCAATAGAATGAGAGGTTTTACTTTGTAGTAAAACCCTCAAATTTAATTTCCTCAAACAATGGCTGTACCACTACGATGCACTAGATCGGCGCATTCATTAAGTAGTCGAATCATGGGCGCACGGCACACTAAAACGACACGAAACCCATTTTGTGTGGCAAGGACTGCGGTTGCTGCAAAAGTAAGATATCAATACAGTTAAACACCAAACCTATTGCTATAAAGAACACTGTAGCTTTACATTTAATTTTTTTGTAGCAAAACCCTAAATGTAGCATATAATGCGTTGCGAATAGGGTCATACAAAGAAGAAATACATTACCATATACTCCCCTCTTGCATCGTAGTAATTACTAAATAAATTTAATAAGCATAAAACCCCAATTCTATCAAAAAATCCATTTTATTTGATAGATTCAATTAAATGAGTACACCGCTGAGTACAAAACCAATTTTCTAAAATTAAATAATTATAAATCAAGTGAATATATCATCAATTAAGGTTTAATGTGTAATTAAATCTCATCTATATTTATTTTTTCAGCCTCTGCATATATAAAAATAGCAGAAAAATAGCGGTCCAATCTACGGATTTTATTATAAATTTCACTTTTTGCAATGCTGATATCCTGTGTAAGAATTCGATTAAATTCTGCATATAACACCATAAATGGCTTTGAATATGCATTAAGATCTCTACCAACATACATCAAGTTACGAATAATTAGTACATCGCGGGGTGGTAATGAATTTAGAAAACCCCCAAATTTTTGACTTTCTTGGCTAATACCATCAGGAAACGGCATACTCGTAATATTACTAACTAGAGGCATTCCCTTTTTACTTCTTGCATTAATTACAAATTTAGATAGCCTAATAATTTCACGAATTGACGATGATATAGTCATAATAATACTATTCCTAGACAAGTAATTTATATATTTGATAAGAATAATACCAAATTTCACATCAAACCAAAGCGAATTTAAGATTTATTCACAATTAATTAAGACAGGTTAGACTCTCTACCTATTAAACTAAGAACCTGCATATGATCCGCCCATTTCTGCAACCACACCTTACATTCACTCTCATAACGGTATAAATCATACGCTCCTGCAATACCGCTGCGCGAATGCCCAAGTATCGCCTCACCCACTTCATTAGGGCAACCTAATTTAGCCAAGCCCGTACGCACTGTTCGACGTAAATCATGAGGAGACCAAGCAGGAATATCCAACATCTTGCCTTCTTTGCGTAAACGCCATGCGCATTCAGTCAAGTATTTTTGTTGAATAGGTAATTTTGTTACTTGAGATGGAAAAAGATATTTATCAGAATTCATCCGCATTGATTTCAAGTAGGTAATTGCTTAATGCGGCAATTGCACGTGGCGTTTAATTCCTGTCTTAGTTTCTTTCAAATGAATAGTACCTTTTTCAAGATTCACATCATCCCAAGCCATTGCGCACACTTCACCGGTTCGGCAGCCCGTCCAAAGCGTCAGACGGAAAACATTTTTCACAACATTGGTGTAAGCAGAACTAGGCAACCATGCTAAAAATTTCTTGAGTTCATTATCATCTAGATAACGAGTACCTTTATTACTGGTTAGTTTAAACTTAGCTTGCTGCAAGCTCGATTTCGCCAATAAAGCAGGGTTAGCGAAATTATCTTCGAAATACTCTAGACCGATTGCAAACTCATAGGCTGCCGACAGTTCACGCAATACATTACCTGCTTGAACCTTAGCGCCTCGTCCATCAATTTCACGCACAAGCTCAATCACATTTTTTCGGGTTACTTCATGAGCCATAAGCTCACCTAAAACACGAACAACATCGGCTTCAAGCATGCGACGAACTTCTATTTGCCCTTTCTTCTTTCTTGAGCCAGAAATAATTTTACCGTCTTTGCCTTTACGATCTTCGATATGATCAACTAAATAAAGCTCAACAAGTTCTTTTACTGTTAACTGTGTTTTTTGCGGCTGGAGTTGTTTTTGTTTTTTATATTGTTTTTCTTCTTTTAGCTCAGTGACAGGGCATCGGCCTAATTGACGTAACTGTTTAAACTCTTGCAACTTAACGCTAGTCTCAATCAATGCTATTTGAGGAAAATTACCGACTTTTAGCTGTACAAGTTTACC
Source organism: Providencia sp. PROV189 (assembly GCF_028480065.1). Classification (NCBI taxonomy): domain Bacteria; kingdom Pseudomonadati; phylum Pseudomonadota; class Gammaproteobacteria; order Enterobacterales; family Morganellaceae; genus Providencia; species Providencia sp. PROV189. Next base: position 30,651 of record NZ_JAMPOG010000050.1, on the reverse strand, counting down.
TATAACTGGGCTACTATATCGGTAGAAAACGGTCTTACTGGCTGTTATGCCACAAAAAACACGTAAACCAGAGCTTTCGCTGGATTCAGAACTATTTTTACACTTAAGTTTATCGCTGCGATACTGTGTTAAGAATGGTTTTACTGATGATTTTTGGCTCATAAGTGTTACCCTAATTAACGCTTATTATAAAAGTATTCAATGTGTTTAGACTAAAGTGCAGATTGGTGCATTTACAATGCTCATTGGGTTTTAGCCCCATAAACAGCCTACATTTTAACCTACACTCAATCATGGGATTCTGTGACATTCTCTACAATAAAATGGAGTCTAATGAGACAGCCAACGGACACAGGATTAAATAAATTCAACAGATTAGACAAACAAGCTTATGACTGATAACCAAAATTTTGAATCCCACACACCAATGATGCAGCAGTATTTAAAACTAAAAGCACAACATCCTGACATATTGCTGTTCTATCGTATGGGGGATTTTTACGAGCTTTTCTTTGATGATGCCAAAAAAGCGTCTCAATTATTAGATATTTCGCTCACCAAACGAGGGCAAACGGCGGGTCAGCCTATTCCAATGGCAGGTGTACCACACCATGCGGCCGAAAACTATTTAGCAAAATTGGTGCAACTGGGTGAATCTGTCGCGATATGCGAACAAATTGGTGATCCCGCAACGAGTAAAGGTCCTGTTGAACGTAAAGTCGTACGTATTGTTACACCGGGTACAATCACCGATGAAGCATTACTGAATGAGCGGCAAGACAATCTATTGGCCTCAGTCTGGCAAGAGCCTCAAGGCTATGGCTTTGCAACCTTAGATATCACGTCGGGGCGCTTTATCATTAGTGAATTCGATGACGAAGAGTCTCTACAAGCAGAGCTACAACGTACTCGCCCTGCTGAATTACTCTATCCCGAAGACTTTGCGAGTATGGCGTTAATCGAAAACTGTAAAGGCCTACGTCGTCGGCCTCTATGGGAATTCGAGCTAGAAACAGCAAAACAGCAGCTTGGCCTACAATTTGGCACAAAAGACTTAATTGGGTTTGGGGTCGAAAATGCCTCGAGAGCGCTACGCGCTGCTGGCTGCCTTCTCCAATACGTCAAAGATACTCAACGTACGGCATTACCTCATATCCGTAGCATCATCATGGAAAAACAAACAGATAACGTTATTCTGGATGCTGCAACACGTCGTAATCTTGAGATCACGCAAAACTTATCTGGCGGCACAGATAATACTTTAGCGTCTATTTTGGATTTATGCGTTACCCCGATGGGAAGCCGCATGCTCAAGCGTTGGCTTCATACCCCATTGCGCCATATACAAACACTAACGAATCGCCAACAAGCTATCGCCGCCTTACAAGAGTGTGGTTTCGAGCTATTACAGCCATTACTACGTCAAATTGGTGATTTAGAGCGTGTACTTGCCCGTTTAGCTTTACGCTCTGCTCGCCCTCGCGATTTAGCACGTATGCGCCACGCTTTTGAACAGTACCAAGAGATTCATCAAATCCTCAACCAATCTAACAGCGAATATCTGCAAAACTTGCAAAAACGTATTAACCAGTTTGATGAGCTACAGGATTTACTGCAACGTGCGATTATTGATGCACCGCCTGTATTGGTGCGTGACGGTGGCGTTATCGCTCCGGGTTATAATAGCGAACTCGATGAATGGCGAGCACTTGCCGATGGAGCTACAGACTATCTTGATAGACTAGAAATTCGCGAAAAAGAGAAGCTGGGCATTGATACCCTTAAAGTGGGCTACAATGCGGTACACGGCTATTTTATTCAGGTCAGTCGCGGTCAGAGTCATTTAGTTCCTATTCATTATGTACGTCGTCAAACGCTGAAAAATGCGGAACGTTACATTATTCCTGAACTAAAAGAGTACGAAGACAAAGTCTTAACCTCAAAAAGTAAAGCGTTAGCTATCGAAAAAGCACTCTATGATGAGCTTTTCGATATGCTATTGCCACATTTGGCAGACTTGCAAATCAGTGCGGAGGCTCTTGCAGAGCTCGATGTGCTCAATAACTTAGCTGAGCGTGCTGAAACACTTGGCTATGCTTGCCCACAACTCACAGATAAACCAGGGATCCACATTACTGAAGGACGCCACCCTGTGGTCGAGCAAGTCCTGAGTGAACCATTTATTTCTAATCCGCTTTCACTTTCCCCACAACGTCGCCTACTTATCATTACAGGCCCTAATATGGGGGGTAAAAGTACCTATATGCGCCAAACTGCATTGATAACACTACTTGCCTATATTGGTAGTTTCGTACCTGCAACAAAAGCGGTCATTGGACCTGTTGATCGTATTTTTACCCGTGTTGGCGCATCCGATGACTTAGCCTCCGGGCGTTCAACCTTCATGGTTGAAATGACTGAAACGGCTAATATTTTACACAATGCAACAGAGCAAAGTTTAGTCCTAATGGATGAAATTGGTCGAGGCACTTCAACCTATGATGGTTTGTCACTTGCTTGGGCTTGTGCTGAAAACTTAGTTAACCGAATCAAGTCCATGACTTTATTTGCCACACATTACTTTGAATTAACAACCTTACCTGAAAAATTAGAAGGCGCGGTCAATATTCACCTTGATGCAATGGAGCACGGCGACACCATCGCCTTTATGCACAATGTTCAAGAAGGAGCAGCAAGTAAAAGTTATGGCCTTGCGGTAGCCTCTCTAGCAGGCGTCCCTAAAGATGTTATTAAGCGTGCCAAACAAAAGCTCAAAGAGTTAGAAATTATTTCAAATAATACCAACGCGAGCCATGTTGATAGCGCACAACTCAGCTTCTTAGTGCCAGAAGAGCCATCCCCTGTTCTTAGCGCTCTTGAAAGTATCGACCCTGATAAGTTAACGCCAAGGCAAGCGTTAGATTGGTTATATCGTTTAAAGGAAATGGATAAGTAGTATGCAAGACCACACTGAACTTCTAGCGCCTATCAGGCAGTTTTTACGCTGTGAAACGCCTGATAGTTGGGTTAAAAAAGCCAGTGAACCAGAAAGCCTCCCTATACTCTTAAAAGATCATCTATTATGTGAGCTAAAGGCGGCGCAAAGTGCGATGTTTTTGATCCGTAAATATGCGGTTGATAAAGAGAGTGCGGCAACATTGCTTGCTTGGTTTAAGCCTTATGAAGACTTTGCCTACGATCGTATTGGTGATATTCATACGCTAAAGAATAAAAACCAAATATCAAAACAGATCTTGGCGAAACAGCAGTCACCCTATAGCCAAGATTTAATTGATAAAATGGTACTCTTGATTAAAGAAGAGCTGCACCATTTTTATCAAGTGCTGGAAATTATGCATCAGCGAAATATTGCTTATGATGGTATAACGGCAAGTCGATACGCTAAAGGGCTATTCAGTCATATGAGTGGTCATGAACCACAAACATTGGTCGATAAACTGATTATTGGTGCTTATATTGAAGCTCGATCATGTGAACGTTTCGCGAAATTGGCTCCTTTTCTAGACGATGATTTGGCGAGCTTTTATGTCTCATTACTGCGCTCAGAAGCGAGGCACTATCAAGATTACCTACAGTTAGCGCAATCAATCAGTAAAACAGATATTAGCGAGCGTGTTGAGATGTTCGGTCTCGTTGAAGCCGAACTTATCACCTCAGTAGACCACGATTTTAAATTTCATAGTGGCGTTCCTGTGTGACGGTAAGCTAAAGTCTATGATGAGAAACTCGACCATTTATTATCATTAACGAAAAAAGCCCTCAATCAAATATTGAGGGCTTTCGTTATGGTATTCACAAAGATATTTACATATTAAATAAGGCTTCTAAGGAAAGCTCCTCTCCTTGTAAAATATCTTTTAACCGCCTTAGCCCTTCCACTTGTATCTGGCGCACCCTTTCTCTTGTTAACCCAATTTCTCGGCCAACTTCTTCTAGCGTCTCAGCTTCATAGCCTAATAGCCCAAAACGCCGAGCAAGGACTTCTCGCTGCTTTGGATTCAATTCAAATAACCACTTCACAATATTCTCTTTTAAGTTGTTATCTTGAATTGTATGCTCTGGGCCTGATTCATTCTCATCAGAGAGAACTTCAAGTAAAGATTTCTCTGAATCGCCAGCAATAGGCGTATCGACCGATGTAATACGTTCATTTAAACGCAACATACGGCTGACATCTTCTACTGGTTTATCAAGCTGTTCAGCGATTTCCTCAGCGCTAGGCTCGTGGTCGAGTTTTTGCGCTAATTCGCGGGCAGTTCTAAGATAAATATTGAGCTCTTTGACGATATGAATTGGGAGGCGGATGGTTCTAGTTTGATTCATGATGGCACGTTCAATCGTTTGACGGATCCACCATGTCGCATACGTTGAGAAGCGGAACCCCTTTTCAGGATCAAACTTTTCAACAGCGCGAATTAACCCTAGATTACCTTCCTCAATAAGATCTAATAATGCTAATCCCCGATTATTATAACGTCGAGAGATCTTAACAACTAACCGAAGATTACTTTCAATCATGCGCTGACGTGAAGCAACATCTCCACGTAGCGCTCTCCTCGCGTAGAAGACTTCTTCTTCGGCAGTTAGGAGCGGAGAGAATCCAATTTCACTGAGATAAATTTGAGTGGCATCCAGAACACGCTGATTCGTGTTCTGGAGTAAATCCATTTCATCATCTAGTTCAGTAACCAGATCCTCTTCTTTGAACTGACTCTCATCAAAAGCATCATCCATCATGCTATCGTCGAGGTCATTGTATAACTCGTTAGCTTTCAGCGAACTTTGGCTCATCAGTGACTCCTACCCTTGATAATGAGGGCAGAATGTCATTGCACTCTGCCCAGTTTATCGCTGCGGTAAGTAGCGCAGCGGGTTTACTGATTTTCCCTTGTAACGAATTTCAAAATGTAATCTAACCGAACTCGTTCCGGTACTACCCATCGTGGCTATTTTCTGACCCGCGGCAACATCCTGCTGGTCACGCACAAGTAACGTATCGTTATGTGCATAAGCACTCAAGTAGTCATCGTTATGTTTTATTATTATAAGATTTCCATATCCGCGTAGTGCATTTCCTGCATAAACCACTTTACCTGGAGCAGAAGCAAGTACAGGTTGACCTCGTGAACCGGCAATATCAATGCCTTTATTTCCACCTTGAGCATCAGAGAAACCTTCTATTGTTTTCCCTTCCGCTGGCCAACGCCATTTTATCGATGAGCTATTTGTACTGCTTGCTGTCGTCGTAGAGGCGGTAGAAGCTGCCGTCGTTGTTGTTGCCGTAGAAGTTTGCGTTGCAGGCTTCTTATTATTAGGCAACATCTTACCTGAATTTTGACCGCTTCCATTTGCAGGATACGCATTAGTTGTTCGAAGATCAACCGGTTGCTGATTACTATTTGATGAATTTGAGGCCAATTGCCCGTTTGAGTTCACATTTCCGTTACCAATATTGATCACTTGCCCAACATTTAGGCTATAAGGCTCTGCAATATTGTTTTTAGCTGCTAACTCACGGAAATCATTACCAGTTATATAAGCAATATAGAATAGTGTATCACCGCGTTGTACGGTGTAAGTACTGCCACTGTAGCTACCTTTAGGGATGCTACCATAGTCGCGGTTATAGATAATACGCCCTTGCCCATCCATATTGACTGGGGCAGAGGTACGAATAGATGATGAAGAATTCGAAGACAAATTAGGTCGAGAAGAAGGCATCGCTGTACTTGTACCACCAGTAGGTGCCGTTCTTTGAACAGTTTGTTGACTTGATTGACTCGTCTGACCGTCATTTACGCTAGAAATAGGCGCTGCTGTATGGTACGGAGTTGAACATCCAGCCAATAATGCCCCGCTAAATGAAAAGATCACCGCCCATCGAATTCTGCTTATTGGGCTAACAATTTTCATGCTTCTTCTCCCGTGAAGAAAAATCTGACATAGCAAATAAATTTGTGTCAGTAAAACATTAGAGCCTGTTAGCTCTCGTCACTAAAAGTATTTTGCTTATTAAAGCAGAAATATAAAATATTGAACAAGCCAAATATATCAAAAATATAACAATTTGAGATTATGACTTAATGGAAAATACAACATTCTTAACTTTAAGCTGTTAAAGTGCCCTATTTTACCAAATATGACTATAAGCAAAAATTACGCTAAGTCACCCGCTACTAGCGGAACAAAACGTACTTTTTCGACCACATTAGCATGATAATCATTCCCTCGGCGCGTAATTAGCTTCAGCGCTTGATCTTTATCCCCCACAGGCAGAACCAAGCGCCCGCCTTCTTTTAATTGCTGTAGTAACCGAGGCGGAATTTCACTGGGTGCCGCCGTCACGATAATTGCATCAAAAGGCCCTTTAGATTGCCAGCCTTCCCAGCCATCACCATGACGAGTGGAGATATTATGTAAATCAAGCTGCTTAAAACGACGTTTTGCCGTCCATTGCAAACTTTTTACCCTTTCAACAGAAAAAACATGTTTTGCAAGGTGCGCTAAAACAGCGGTTTGATAACCTGACCCTGTACCGATTTCTAATACATGATCTTCTGGCTTAATCGCCAGTAATGCAGTCATTTTTGCAACAATATAAGGTTGAGAGATAGTTTGCCCATAACCGATAGGTAATGGAATATTATCATAAGCCTTATGCGATAGGGCTTCGTCAACAAAGCGTTCACGAGGAACCTGTGACAAAGCATCTAACAGACGCTCATCGTGAATTCCCTGTTGGCGTAGTTGTGCCAAAAGTTCTTTCATGAGGCCTGTTCTCATTTTACTTTCACTCCCGATTTTTCTAACCACTCTTCAACTAATGAATGTGCTTTATACGCTGTTAAGTCAACTTGTAATGGGGTAATTGAAACATAACCTTGTGATACGGCTTCAAAATCAGTACCCGGCCCAGCATCACGGATCTCCCCTACAGGCCCTAGCCAATACAACATATTACCTTTAGGATCTTCAAGGTTGTAGACTTCTGAAGCAGCATGACGGCTACCACAGCGAGTGACTTTGAGCCCTTTAACATCCTCATAAGGGATATCAGGAACGTTAATGTTTAGTATGTTACCTGCCCGTAAAGGGTTTTTATGTAATAACGCGAGAATATCACAGGTTATTTTTGCAGCAGTTTCAAAATGGGTATCTCCATCCAATGATACCGCAATTGAAGGTAACCCTAAGTGCCTCCCTTCCATCGCCGCAGCAACTGTCCCTGAATAGATCACATCATCACCTAAATTAGGCCCACAGTTAATTCCTGACACAACAATATCCGGTCGCGGCCTAACGACTTTATTCACACCAATGTAAACACAATCTGTTGGCGTACCTTCTTGTACAGAAAAGTCACCATTAGCAAGAGTTTGGATCCTTAAAGGCCTATCTAACGTTAATGCGTTCGATGCCCCACTACGGTTGCGATCAGGCGCAATCACTTGCACCTGATAATATTGACGTAAAGCGGCCGCCAATGTCTGGATCCCCGGTGCAGTCACACCATCGTCGTTACTCAATAATATCTTTAACATCGGCACTATCCTGATTAATGATTTCTCGCACCACGCTTGTTGCAAAGCTTCCTGAATTAAGGAAAAAATTGAGTTTTAATGTAGTCTGGTCAATCCATTGCCATTGAAAATTTTGCGGTTTCACAATCATCGCTCTTCGTGTCGATGAGACGCGTTCGTTTTTCATCAGTGTCATCAAAGAGTGATAGCTTTCTAAGCTGTTGGTTTCAAAAACTAGTGCATCCTCTTGCGTACCTAATTCGCCATCACCGGGCAAAGGCGCAGTGATACTCAATTCGCCAGAAGCAACACGCGCTTGCAAGGTAGGCAACTCTTCTGCCGTTGCAACAAACCAACTTCCACGCCCTGTTAGTTGTAGCGCATCACCAAGTAATACTTGGTTTATGGTTTGGTTTTCAATCCGTTCACTTGCAACATGGTTAAACATAGCACTACGTGCGGCAGATAAATAGAAACTACGCTTATTACGTTCACGAACCGTAATTTCTTGGTTCGCCCAACGTAATGCTTGGGTTAAGTTTTGCCCATCACGGCCAAACCTTTGTTCCCCAAAATAATTCGGAATGCCTTGTTCTGCAACTTTCTGTAAACGAGCCTCAACATCCTCAGGTACTGAAATATCCCGGATCGTCAATTCAAACTGGTTGCCTTTCAATGTTCCAATACGTAACTTGCGTTTTTGTCTCGTTGTCGCGATGACTCTACAACCATCAAGCTGCCATAATGAAAAATCAGGCGTTTCTTTACCTGGCATTTGTAAACAAAACCACTGTTCAGTCACTGCATTACGGTCTTTTAAACCCGCATAGCTCACTGAACGAGCTGAAATTTTTGCAAATTTAGCTAACTGTTCAGCCACAAATAATGTGTTGCAACCTGTTTTTTCAACGCGAACCATAACGTGTTCGCCTTCGCCGTCCAGTTCGAAGCCAAGATCTTCTTTGACAATAAAATCTTCTGGCTGACTTTTTAGCTTACCTGTTGAGAGAGGTTTACCATGCAGGTACTGTACATTCATGAGTTTCATTACCATTATCTTTCACTAACAGCACTACCGCCGCACATGCAATGCCCTCTTTACGCCCAACAAACCCCAATTGCTCGGTTGTTGTTGCTTTGACATTAATATCATCCATGTGACATTCAAGATCTTCAGCAATATTGACGCGCATTTGCGGGATATGTGGCAACATTTTTGGTGCTTGAGCCATAATAGTGACATCAATATTTCCAATGCTGTAGCCTTTTTCTCGAACATGGCAGTAAGCTTTTTTTAGCAATATGCGGCTATCTGCACCTTTGTATGCAGGGTCGGTATCAGGGAAGAGCTTACCAATATCACCAAGTGCTGCTGCACCTAAAATAGCATCTGTTACTGCGTGTAATACCACATCACCGTCAGAGTGTGCCAATAAACCGTGTTCATAAGGGATACGGACACCACCAATAATGATAGGACCATCACCGCCGAACTTATGCACATCAAAACCGTGCCCAATTCTCATTATTTATTCCTTTTATTTCATTCTAGAAAGATAAAATTCCGCCAGTGCCAGATCTTCTGGTCGAGTCACTTTCAGGTTATCAGAACGTCCTGAAACTAATACAGGTTGATAGCCGCAATATTCAAGTGCAGAGGCTTCATCTGTGATAACCGCATTCTCTTTCAAAGCTTTACTTAAGCAATCTCGCAATAACAACAAAGGGAAAAATTGTGGGGTCAATGCATGCCATAAGGCTTCCCGCTCCACTGTATGATCGATGAGATCAGAAGCTTTTCGGCTCCGTTTCATGGTATCCCTGACCGGAGCTGCCAAGATCCCTCCACAACAATTTTTTGTTGATAATTGAATAATTTTATTTAAATCGTCTTGATGCAAACAGGGGCGTGCCGCATCGTGCACTAATACCCACTTATTATGCATATTGCCGTCTTGGGCTAAAAAGTCTAACCCTGCTAATACCGAATCTGCTCGCTCTTTGCCACCTTCAACTGTCGTCACGCGTGAATCTTGCGCAATATCAAGCTTAGCAAAATAGTCGTCATCAGGACTCAACGCGATAACAACACTGGCAACATGAGGATTCAATAGCAATGCATTAATTGTATGCTCAATGATAGTTTTCCCTGCAACCTGCAAGTACTGTTTTGGGCAATCGGCCTTCATACGACTACCAATACCTGCCGCGGGAATTATCGCAACCACTTGCGAATCTACCCCAATTATTGAGTTATTCATTATGTTGGATCTTACATTGAAATTAATGACCGATAGATATAACAGATTATAAAAGAGTTTATAACTTATTAATTTTTAGATTCTTTTTGGTTATTACTCTCTTTTACCATTCTATAAAATGATTCACCAGGTTTGATCATTCCAAGCTCTGTACGGGCACGCTCTTCAATAGCATCTTGACCATCGTTCAAGTCATTAATTTCAGCAAATAGCTGCTCATTACGCACTTTTAAGCGAGAATTGATAATTTCTTGCGCCGCAACATCGTCTTTGACTCGGACGTAATCGTGAATGCCATTTTTCCCTAACCATAGAGAATATTGTGTCCAAGCCAATACGGCGATTAATAGAAGCGTTAATTTGCCCATTTTGCCCCCTGAAATGATTAGCTAATCATCCCATAACTGAGCTCATGACGCTACTATGAAGAAAGTAATGTCATAAAAGTAAGTAAAAATTACCGGTTAAATGGCTAAATTTTACTCAAATTAATGTTAACAATATGTCCTTTGTTTAATTTCTCATCCAGAATCAAATCTTATCTCTATGCCTATCATCAAACTATTACCTAACTGAGTAAAATTCACCAACGAAAACACGAGCCTTCATGCAAAATATTTTGCACTTATGTAACGCCACTATAGAAGACCAAGACTAACCCAAGTGGGTCTTATGTTCAGGAAAGCTAAGGGGAAATGACAGATGAACGTGAAGAGATGTTACTGAAAATCGCGTCTATCCAGTAACATCATCTCATGAAGAATAGTTTAAATCTTAATCACTTGTTGATGAGTTAACAGATGAATAATCCTTGTCACCGAGTCGTTGATAGGCTGTAAACCATCAAGCCGTAACTCGGGTTTTAGCGGCTCTTGGTAAGGAGAATCGATCCCCGTAAACTGTTTAATTTTTCCTGCTCTGGCCTGTTTATAAAGCCCTTTAGGATCGCGCTGTTCACACACTTCTACGGGGGTTGCTACGTAAAGCTCAAAAAATTGATTTTCTTCAAATAGGTCACGAACACGCGCTCTATCTGCCTGATAAGGCGATATAAAAGCCGTTGCGACGATTAGGCCAGCATCGACCATCAATTTAGCTACTTCACCAATCCGGCGGATATTTTCTTGTCTATCCGCCTCGCTAAACCCTAAATCACCACATAAACCATGACGTACATTATCACCATCAAGCAGATAGGTTTTTATTCCCATCGCGGCTAAAGCTTGCTCAGTCGCTCCCGCTAATGTCGATTTACCTGATCCTGATAACCCTGTAAACCACAATACCGCGCCTTTATGCCCATTTGCCACTTCTCTAGCTTGCCGAGTGACGGGATGATCGTGCCAAACAATATGATTATCCGTTAGCGCCATCATGTTTATTTTCCACCGAGTAAATCACGCGCTCCCCAATGAGGGAAATGGCGTCGAATCAATTTATTGAGTTCAATTTCAAACTCGCTAAAGTTATCTTTTTGCTCAATAAACTGTCCGGTAACCTCACGTACTAAGCCGGCTCCCGCAGTAACATTCGTGAGCCTATCAATTAGGATCATGCCACCTGTATCAGCATTGTGTTGATAGTTATCTAATAATAGTGGCTCATCAAAAGAGAACTCCACCAGCCCAATACCATTAAGCGGCAGTTCAGTAGCGACCTTTTGTGTTAAGTTATTAACATCGACTTGATAGTGAATATTTTCAACTTTGGCGCGACTTCTTTTGCCCGCGATTTTGATATCCAACTGTTGCCCTTGAACAAGTGGCTGCTCCGACATCCAAACCACATCAATCAAGGCATGATGAGTGCTCTGCAACGTATCGTTTTCTGCAACAATTAAATCTCCACGGCTAATATCAATCTCATCTTCTAACACTAATGTGATTGCTTCCCCCGGAACAGCAAACTGCAAAGCACCATCGAATGTAATGATATCTTTAACTTTAGAGACTTGACCCGATGGTAATGCTTTAACAGATTGACCGATACTCACAATCCCTGAAGATAAGGTTCCACTATAGCCTCTAAAGTCCAAGTTTGGCCGATTCACATATTGGATCGGGAAGCGTAATGCCTGCTCTGAGGCTTTTTGCTGGACTTGAACATTTTCTAAAATGTGTAGTAGTGTTTCACCTTGATACCATGGAATATTTTGGCTTTTGTTAACAATATTATCGCCATCAAGAGCAGAAATCGGTACAAACCAAACATTCAGATCAACAGGTAATTCGGTAGCAAATTTTTGGTAGTCTTGCTTAATTTTTTCGAATACAGCTTCACTGTAATCCACTAAATCCATCTTATTAACTGCTACAATTAAGTGACGGATACCCAGCAGTGTACTAATAAAGCTGTGACGTCGAGTTTGCTCTTGAACTCCTTTTCGAGCATCGATCAACAAAATAGACAGTGAGCAAGTTGAGGCGCCTGTCGCCATGTTACGCGTATATTGTTCATGGCCCGGCGTATCCGCAATAATAAATTTGCGCTTTTGGGTCGAAAAATAGCGGTAAGCGACATCAATCGTAATACCTTGTTCACGCTCCGCAGCAAGGCCATCCACCAGCAATGCTAAATCTAATTTTTCTCCTTGTGTGCCTATACGCTTACTGTCATTTTGCAACACAGAAAGTTGATCTTCATAAATTTGTCGAGTGTCATGTAATAAGCGACCAATCAGGGTACTTTTACCATCATCAACATTGCCACAGGTTAGAAAGCGTAATAGCCCTTTGTGTTGCTGTGCTAATAAGTAGCCTTCAACTCCACCTTGTTGCTTAATTTGTTCCGCAATAATTTCGTTGTATGCTAAATCTGCCATAACGTTTCCCCTTAAAAATACCCTTGACGCTTCTTTTGCTCCATTGATGCAGCTTGGTCACCATCGATTAACCGACCTTGACGTTCACTCGTCGTGGATATCAGCATCTCTTCGATAATTTCAGGTAAGGTCTCTGCCTGTGATTCAACAGCCCCCGTTAATGGCCAGCACCCTAGCGTCCGAAAACGCACTTTTCGCTTCGCAATCACTTCACCCGCTTTTAAATCTATACGGTCATCATCTACCATCAATAGTGTGCCATCCCGCTCTAATACAGGGCGCTCTTTTGCAAAATAGAGAGGCACAATATCGATATTTTCTAAGTAGATATACTGCCAAATATCCAGTTCTGTCCAGTTGGATAGTGGGAAGACGCGAATGCTCTCGCCTTTATTAATTTGCCCATTATAGTTATGCCATAATTCAGGGCGTTGGTTTTTAGGATCCCAACGGTGTGAACGGTCTCTGAAAGAGTATATTCTCTCTTTTGCGCGTGATTTTTCTTCATCACGCCTTGCCCCCCCAAATGCTGCATCGAAACCATATTTATCCAGCGCTTGTTTTAAACCTTCCGTTTTCATAATGTCTGTATGCTTTGCGCTACCATGTATAAAGGGATTGATACCAAGCGCCTCCCCTTCTGGATTCCGGTAAACTAGGAGTTCGAAACCATAGTTTTTCGCCGTTTTATCACGAAATTCATACATTTCACGAAATTTCCACCCTGTATCCACATGTAATAATGGAAATGGCAATTTACCTGGATAAAAAGCCTTACGCGCTAAATGCAACATAACGGATGAATCTTTGCCTATTGAATAAAGCATCACTGGATTTGCAAATTCAGCAGCCACTTCACGTAAAATATGAATACTTTCAGCTTCCAACTGCTGCAAATGGGTCAATCGTTTTTCATTCATGATGGCCTCCTTCTATTAAGCCAATTCCAGCACGGCTGAACGCCATCTGTTTTCCACGACTTGATGACCAAACCAAGCTAACTGTTGATGTAATGCGACGACTTCACCAATCACTAATAAAGCAGGCGAAGGCGCTTTTTGCGCAAGTGCTTCTAATTCATGCAACTGACCACTAAGCACTTGCTGGTTACTGCGTGTACCACAACCGATGACTGCCACAGGGGTTTCTGGGGAGCGCCCAAAATAAATCAATTGTTTACTAATGCTATCCGCCTTTACCGTTCCCATATAAATGGCTAAGGTTTGATGACCTCTAGCCAAAGCTGGCCAATCTAATTCATTCCCATCATTCTTACAGTGCCCTGTGATAAACGTGACACTTTGAGAATGTTCACGGTGCGTCAAAGGGATCCCCGCATACGCTGTCGCACCAATCGCTGCTGTAATACCGGGAACCACTTGAAAAGGAATACCTGCGGCGGCAGCCACTTCAAGCTCCTCGCCACCTCGACCAAAAATAAAGGGGTCACCACCTTTTAAACGTACGACTTTTTTCCCCTGTTTCGCTAGTTTGACAATTAACGAATTGGTCTCTTCTTGGGGAACTGAATGACGATGAGCTCGCTTTCCAACACAAATTTTGTCTGCATCACGCCGTGCTAAATCAAGCACTTCCTCACTAACAAGGTTGTCGTATAAAACAACATCTGCATTTTGCAAAACTTGCAGACCTTTTAATGTTAATAGCCCTGCGTCTCCGGGGCCTGCGCCAACAAGGGTCAGCTCCCCGCTAGTATCTTGCTCATACAGTTGTTTCTCTAACTGCTGCTCTGCTTGTGAAAGTTGGCCTTTTTCAACCAATGAGGCAAAGTGACCATTAAAGCTTTTTTCCCAAAAGCGTTTGCGCTCACGCATGCTGGTAATAGACTCTTTCACCTTTTCGCGCCAGCGCCCTGCTATCTCAGCCATCTGGCCTAGTGAATGTGGTAGCATCCCTTCCAGTTTTTCGCGTAATAAACGAGCAAGTACGGGAGCCGTTCCCCCCGATGAAATAGCAACAACGACAGGGTCTCTATCGATGATTGAAGGCACAATGAAAGAGCATAGCGGCTTTTCATCAACCACATTTACAAAGGTGTGTTGAGACTCCGCATCATGAAAAACTTTCTCATTCAATGAGGGATTATCAGTTGCAGCGATCACCAAATATGCCTTCTCAATATGTGCAGAGTGATACTCACCTTTAATCCACTCAAATGCATTTTGCTCATAAAGGCGCTGTAAGAGTGGGTTTAATGTCGGAGAAATGACGACAAGCGCGGCATTAGCTTTAAGCAATAGCTCTGCTTTGCGTGCTGCAACATCGCCGCCGCCAACTAGCACAGCTTTGCGGGATCGAAGATCCACAAATAACGGTAAATATTCCATCTTGCTCTTCCGGTGTTATATCACTTTTTTATGACAACCATTTAAATTGACTATATGGCGTGCAAGTTGGGTTATGAAATGCCAAAAATTCATTAGATGTAACGCAAAGGAATAAGTCAGCCTAATGAGTTATGAAGAAGAAATACTCATAATGGCATCAAAGCAAAACGCGATTTCACGACTAAGATAAGTATTGATCGCTTCTTTTCTACAGATGCCTTGAAAAAAATGAGTTAGACTAAGCACATAAATAGAAAATAAATATAAATGACTAAGCCTTTATAAGTATTTAGCTAATTAAGACAAAACATTATGATAAAAACGGATAAAAAGAAACTCACCATTAATGATATTGCAAAGCTATGTGGCGTAGGTAAATCAACAGTTTCAAGGGTGATTAATCAAGACCCAATGGTTAATGAAGAGACTCGGCAAAAAGTTAATCAAATAATTGAAAAATACCAATTTACTCCCTCAAAATCTGCCCGTGCAATGCGAGGCTATTCAAACCGCTCTTTCGGCATCATCATGACGCGTTTAGATTCTTACGCTGAAAACCAAGCAGTCAGTTCCATGCTACCTATTTTCTATCAAAATAATATCGACCCTATTATTTTAGAGAGTCAATTTAAACCGGAAAAAGTTGAGGAACATTTAAAAATGCTTGCTCGCCAAAAGGTTGATGGGATTGTCTTTTTTGCTTTTTCAGGCATTGATATCAATAAGCTCTCCAATTGGAAACAAAAAATGGTTGTTATTGCGCGACCATTAGAAGGTTTTGTCTCTATTTGTCACGATGATGAAAGTGCGGTTAAAAACCTTATGCACTATTTTCATAAACAAAAAAATTACCAACAAATAAGTTATATCGGGATCAATGTTCACGATGAAACAACGGGCCTACTTCGTTACCAATCTTATCTACACTATTGTCAGCAGCAAGGTTTAATCCCTCACGCACAATTAGGTGAACTTAATTACCAAAGTGGCTATATGCTTGCTAAAGAGATCTTAACCACATCACCACAAGCCATACTGTGCGCAACAGACTCATTAGCATTTGGTGTACAAAAATACTTATCCGAACAAAACATGAATCATATCGATGTGGCCTGTATTGGGCGAAATGATTTATTGGCCTTTTTATTTCCTCAAACCAAATTCTACCGTTTAGGCTTTAGAGAGAGTGGGAAAGAGGCTGCTAATATATTGATTAAAATGGCAAAAGAAGATGTTCCGCCACAAAAAATCATTATCTCCAGTGATAAATTAAATTAATAACTTAAGAAAATAATTATTATTACTTGTGATCATCGTCTAGTTATGGGAACGTTCCCGTTCAAATAATGCAAATAAGGATATATATTAAAAAAAACATAACTACGATGAGAAAATAAATATGCCTAGTGCCAAAGATTTAAAGGCCATTGAAGAGCTTATTGCACTGATTGGCGGTAAAAATAATATTATTAGTGTTTCTCACTGCTTAACAAGGCTGCGCTTTGTTCTTAATGACCCTAATATCGCAGAAATAGATAAAATAAAACAAATCCCTTTTGTTAAGGGATGTTTTAATAATGCCGGACAGTTCCAAGTTATTATTGGTGTCGATGTTGACCACTATTATCAAATTCTTTCAAAGCATCTTGAGTTAGAAACAAAAAGTAAAGATGAAGTAAAGTCTGACGCCAAAAAAAATATGAGTTTTTGGCAAAGGCTTATCGCAAATTTGGCAGAAATATTCGTACCACTATTACCTATTTTAATTTGTGGTGGTTTACTTTTAGGTTTGCGTAACGTTATTGGTGAGATGCCTGTATCGGATAATAAACCTTTAACCTATTTTTATCCTTGGTTAAAGCCTATTTATGATTTCCTATGGTTACCTTGCGAAGCAATATTCCACTTTTTACCTGTTAGCATCTGCTGGTCTGCAACTAAAAAGATGGGGGGTACCCCAGCCCTAGGTTTAGTATTAGGGATCACTTTAGTTTCTCCTCAGCTAATGAATGCCTATAATTTAGGCTCACAAATTCCTGATGTTTGGAACTTTGGGCTGTTTACAATTGAGAAAGTCGGTTATCAGGCGCAAGTCATCCCTTCTATCTTAGCAGGTTTATTCCTCGGCTGGTTTGAGACCCGTTTACGCCGTTACATTCCCGATTATTTAAAATTGGTTATTGTTCCAATCGTCACATTGATTATCTCAGTCTTCGTCGCACACGTTATTTTAGGCCCTATTGGCAGAAGCATTGGCAATGGTATTGCCGAAGTCATCAAGCTATTAATGCTAGGTGACTTTGCGCCTATTGGCTCAGCTATCTTCGGTTTTTTCTACTCGCCAATGGTGATCACAGGGTTACATCACACAACCTTAGCGATCGACTTACAGATGACTCAAAGTTACGGCGGCACCCCTATTTGGCCTATTATCGCATTATCAAATATTGCCCAAGCTTCAGCGGTTGTCGGTATCATTATTGTTAGCCGTAAAGCAAATGAACATGAAATTACTATCCCAGCCGCTATTTCAGCCTATTTAGGTGTAACAGAGCCGGCTATGTATGGTGTTAACCTAAAATATGGCTTCCCTATGCTATGTGCGATGGTTGGTGCTTCACTCGCAGGACTGATTTGTGGTTTAAACCATGTTCTATCTAATGGTATTGGCGTGGGTGGTTTACCTGGCATTTTATCGATACAACCAACTTATTGGTTAGTTTACCTGTTCGCTATGGTCGTCGCCGTTGTCGTTCCCATTGCATTAACCGTTATCGCCTATCGCTATAAAGAAAGAAAAGGCACGCTACAAGCTAATTAATATATCATCAAATTTAAGGTTTATTATGAATTACTTATACATTGTTTTTACAGATATCAGCGTGTCTGTTGAGTACAATAATAATAAATATGATTACACCTTTGACACCGTAAATAGTACTTATCATGACTGGTTAAATATCGCTAAGAAAATAAATAGCGACTTTCAATTGATTGACGGTGGCGTTATACAATGGCCAGTCGATGACGATGGAAAAAAATCTTATGTGATAAAAACACAAGATAATAAAACTATTGATGTCGCAAATTTATTTACAGAATCTCTTAATAAGCCATTTATTATTGAAAATATCAGGGAAGTAAATCAACAGGACAGCTTAGAGAGGAAATTCATTCATCGGGAAAAAGAACTTACTTGGTCAATTGAGTATTCCGGTTTAACATCAGGGAAAGATGAGTATTGCCAAGAGTCACTATTAACGGTGGCAAATGGGTATATTGGCCTGCGCGGTACATTACCGGAGATGACAGCGAGTCATGATTATTACCCTGCAACTTATATTGCAGGCCTATATAATCAAGCAACCTCTCAAGTCAACGATCACCAAGTGGTCAACGAAGACTTTGTTAATGCACCGAATGGTCAGTTTATTTCGCTTAAAATCGGAGATGGCGACTACATTCATCCAAATAATGTAACCACACTTGCTCTAACCCGCCATTTAGATTTTAAAACCGGTGTCCTATCTTCTGACTGGCTTATTGAAACAACAGACGGGAAACAACTGAATATTCGCTGTTTCAAGTTTGCCAATATGGCAAATATGTCTCATTACTGCCTACATTACCAATTTATTCCGTTAAATTTTTCTGGCGAAATGACCCTTCTCACTCGCTTAGAAGGGAACACTTGTAATGCAGGAGTAGAACGATATCGTAGCCTAAATCAAAACCATTACAGTGTGTTAGAAGGTGGTGCAAAGCAACAAAATGCTTATCTGTTAGCTCAAACTCATCAATCAAAAATAGGGATTGGCTTAGCATCCTCTCTTTGTGGTGATTTCTTTTCACCACAAGACATTATTTGCCATTTTTCTGACTCAGTTGTTGAGCAAAGTATCACATTCAATGCTCAGAAAAATACCCCCTATACTGTTGAAAAAAGTGTCGCGCTAACCACATCTACGGCTTACCCCGATAATTGGCAAGATGTTACGAAATGGGAACTTCCCGCTTGGCAAACCCAGTTAGCAGAAACAAAACAAGCATGGCAAACTTTATGGGATGAAGCTGATATTGCAGTATCAGGGGATTTAATGACGCAAAAATTATTACGTCTACATACCTACCATTTACTTTCATCAGCGTCACCGTTTAGTAACGAAAAAAATAAACTTGATGTTTCCGTCACCGCACGAGGGCTACACGGAGAAGCTTATCGAGGGCATATTTTTTGGGATGAAATTTTCATTTTCCCATTTTATATCATGCATTTCCCTGATACCGCTCGCCAACTTTTACTCTATCGTTATCGCCGATTAGAAGCTGCCCGACTCGCAGCGAAGGCCGCCGGTTTCCAAGGCGCTATGTTCCCATGGCAGTCAGGTCACGATGGTACAGAGCAAACTCAAGTTCTGCATTTAAATCCATTATCTGGTCAGTGGGATCCTGACCACAGTTGTCGCCAACGCCATGTTTCATTAGCCATCGCTTACAACGTGTGGCTATATTGGCGTAATACCCTTGATAACCCATTTATGGAAGAGTATGGCTTAGAGCTGCTCAATGACATCACGTTATTTTGGCTTAGCCTATGTCAGTGGGATGAGCAAGACCAACGTTTTCATATCAGTGGCGTCATGGGCCCCGATGAATTTCATGAAAAATATGCCGATGCTCAAGAAGGCGGCCTAAAAGATAATGCCTATACCAATTTAATGGTGGCGTGGCTTTTCAATGAGATGACAACGCTGTATCGCGATAAACGTTTTACTGACAAATTATCTGAATTTGGTTTTTCTGCAAATACGCTCGACAAGCTCTGCCAAATTAAAACGCAGCTCGCTGTCACGCTAAATCAAGATGACGTTATTGAACAATTTGCAGGCTACTTTGCGTTAGATGATCTCGACTGGGAAAGCTATCGCCAGAAGTATGGCAATATTTACCGAATGGATCGGATCCTACGTAAAGAAAATAAATCAGCAGATGATTTCAAAGTCGCTAAACAAGCCGACACACTCATGTTGTTTAATAACTTAGATAAAACAACTGTGAAATCTTTAATTGAATCTCTGGGCTACTCATTATCTGAAAGCTTTGCGGAGAAAAATCTACATTATTACCTTGAACGCACCTCTCATGGCTCAACCTTATCGCGCATTGTTCATGCTTATTTAGCCGAACAAATACAGCTCCATGACCTATCGTGGCAACTCTATCAGGATGCCTTGTACTCAGATTACAACGATATCCAAGGTGGAACGACGGCTGAAGGCATACATACCGGAGTGATGGCAGCGACTTTAAATACTACGATCATGGCTTACGCTGGTGTCGATATTCGACAAGATATTCTTAATATCGTGCCTTCTTTACCTAAACAGTGGCAAGGGCTGAGTTTTAAATTAAGACACCAATGTGTTTTGTTCCACATCAGGGTAACTCATAACAATATTACGGTGATGAGTGATAAAGCATGCACAATATCAATCAATAACCACCTCTATAGCCTTGTTCCTAATACACCTTTTTCCTTAAATTCTAATGAGGGTAACGCTAATGGTTAAAGGACTCATATTTGATCTTGATGGTGTTATTGTTGATACCGCCGGTTACCATTATTTAGCTTGGAAAAAGCTGGCTAGCGAAATCGGGATTGAAATTGATGAACAATTCAACCAATCCTTAAAAGGAATCAGCCGTGTAGAGTCATTAGATAAAATTTTACGCCATGGTAATAAGCAAAATTCATTTTCTATTGAAGAGAAAAATATGCTCTCTGAAAGGAAAAATGAATATTATCTGAAGTTACTTGATAACATTAGCCCAAAAGATATTTTACCCGGCGTATTAAATTTAATTAAGCAGGCTAACCAATACAATATACCTTGTGTTATTGCCTCTGCATCCCAAAATGCGCCAACTATATTGAAAAAATTGGCTATAGAGCACTATTTTCAATCTATTGTTGATCCTAAGTCATTAAAACAAGGTAAACCCGATCCTGAAATCTTTTTAAAAGCAGCGCAGCTCATTGATGTGCCTGCTCAGTATTGTGTTGGTTTTGAAGATTCAATGGCAGGAATACAAGCCCTTAAAAAAGCGAGGATTTATGCTATTGGTATTATCGCTGAAGGCCCACTGCCTGAAGCTGATCGTGAAGTGCACTCATTAACTGAAATAGACATACATACACTAATCAAATAATAAATTATCGGATGGAAACTCTGTTTTCCATCCAGATATAAACAAGGAATAAAGAATGAAAACTAAACTATTAGCTACTGCTGTTAGCTTAGGATTAGCTATGCCTGTTATAACCGAAGCTAATACAAGTTCTCTATCAATAGAGCAACGTTTAGCGCTTTTAGAGCAAAGAACACTTGCTGCTGAGAAAAGAGCAGAACTTGCTGAACAAAAAGCAGCTAATTTAGAAAAAGCATTACAAAATCGTCAAGTTATTAATCAGCCAATCAATAATACAACAGCTACGACAAATCATACTGAAGCCCCACATTTAATCGAAACCAATAGCCAATATGGCAAGCTTAAACTTTACGGTGATGTCGAATTTAATACTGATATTGCTAGTAAAAAAGGGCAACTGACCTCAGTAAATACTCAGGCAGGAAAAGATAAAGATTTTGGTGATTATGATAAATGGGGAATTAATGGCCGTATTCTAATTGGACTTGATGGTGAGCGTTCTTTAAAGAATAACAACTATGCAGGCTTTTCCGTTCAACCACTCGCTAATATTAATGGACAAATTGGTTTAGATGATGCCAAATTCTACTTTGGTAAAAAAGAGAGTTGGCAAATAAAATTAGGCCGCTATGAAGCCTACGATATGTTCCCATTAAATCAAGATACCTTTATTGAGTATTCAGGTAATACCGCGAATGATACCTATAGTGATGGCTTTGGCTATATCTATATGATGAAAGAGGGCCGAGGAAGAAGCAATAGTGGCGGCAGCATGATGTTTAATACTAAATACGATAATTGGTATTTTGAAACAAATCTATTAATCGAAGATGGCACCAGTATCTTTACCGATGGCGAATACCATGGGCGAAAACAAATCAATAAGAAAAATGTTATCTATGTTCGACCTGTGATCGCTTGGAATAAAGACAACTTTAAAGTAGCCGCCGCCATTGAAAGTAATGTTATTAAAAATGCTTATGGTTATGAAGATAAAAATACAGGTGAGTTTAAAAACCAATCTAAGCGTAATGGATATGGTTTAACTCTAGGTTGGAATAGCTTAAAAGATGATCCAACAAATGGTATCGACGTAAACTGGAGTACGGCTTATTTAGATGCTAGCAATGAAACAGATTTTACTACTGGTGCCAATATTTTATGGCGCCGCTTGCAGCTGGGTTATATTTACGCTCATAATGATATCAAGTCCTACGCATTAAATTATGATAGTGACATCGATAATGAAGTTATTTTTGGTCCAGGAAAATATGATATTCACACTTTATATACTTCATATGAGTTACCAAACATACTTGATATGGATAATTTTAAAATTTATATCGGCGCTTACTACTCTGTAATTGATGGAAAAGATATCGAAGTGAAAAATAGCGATAAAGATCGTTATGGCTCCAGAGTCAGATTTAAATACTTATTCTAAAAATTGAATTAAACATTGAGTGGCTGATTTATCAGGTCAGCCACTCAAGCTATTTGCAGTAACTTACCCTTCATGAAGCCCACATTCGCGTTTAAGACCGAAAAAGCGGGTCTCTTCTTCACTCATACCAGGCTCCCATTTACGAGTGGTATGTGTATCACCAACAGATAAATACCCTTGCTCCCAAAGAGGGTGATAAGGCAAATCATATTTGGTCAGATATTCATGTACTTGGCGATTATTCCAATCAACCACTGGTAATATTTTAAATACCCCTTTACCGATACTCAGTACGGGCAGCGTGGCACGACTCTTCGATTGCTCTCTACGCAGCCCCGAGAACCAACTTTGCGCTTTTAACTCCCGCAAAGCTCGATTCATCGGTTCAACCTTATTAATTTGATTGTATAGATCTATCCCCTCAGTTCCTTGTTCCCATAATTTGCCATAAATAGCTTCCTGCCACGCTGGAGATAATGGGGAGCGATAAACTTGCAAATTCAAATGGAGTTCATCTTTTAACTCTTCAATGAAGATGTAAGTCTCAGGAAAAAGATACCCAGTATCCGTTAAAATAACAGGAATATCGGGCATCACTTGTGTCACCATATGTAGCATGAGCGCCGCTTGTATGCCAAAACTGGATGACAATACAAATTTAGCGGGCAAATTATCTAATGCCCACTCGATTCGCTCAATAGCACTCAATTTTTCCAATTGCACATTCAATGCTGATAAATATTCAGCTTGTTGCACTTTATCTAATTTAAGTACTTCGGCAAGTTTGAGTTGACTCATACCGCCTCCTTCACTTCATAAAAATCGATAGCTGAATTCAGTACTGGTTTCACTACATTAGCGCGAATTAAGTAGTCGCCAAAACCTTCCTGATCTTCCCGCTCTTTTGCCCAACGACCAATCAAATTGTCTAAGATAGCTAAAATTTCCGCCGAACTAATATTTTCTCGATACATGCGCGGAATTCGAGTACCGATACTATTACCACCTAAATGTAAGTTATATCGGTCAATCGCTTTACCTACCAATCCAACTTCCGCCAGCATAGCTCGACCACAGCCATTTGGGCAACCTGTCACACGTAATACAATATGCTCGTTACCGATACCGTGTGACGACATGATTTTTTCTACTTCACTGACAAATTCAGGTAAGAAGCGCTCTGCTTCCGCCATTGCTAATGGGCAGGTAGGGAAAGAAACACAAGCCATTGAGTTCTCACGCTGCAATGTCACCTCATCACTGATCAAGCCATGTTCACGTGCAATCGCTTCAATACGCTCTTTTTCCGATTCAGGCACTCCCGCAACTATCAGGTTTTGATTCGCCGTTAAGCGAAAGTCTCCCTGATGAATTTTAGCTATTTCTGCAACACCTGTTTTTAGTGGTTTATTAGGCAAATCGATTAAACGACCATTTTCAATAAATAACGTGAGATGCCAACGATCGTCTATCCCTTTTAACCAACCAATTTGATCACCACGTTGAGTAAACGCATAATGCCGAACTGGCTCGAAGGTCACCCCAGAGCGTCTTTCAACTTCTTGTTTAAATGTTTCAACACCAACACGTTCCAGCGTGTATTTTGTTTTAGCATTTTTACGTTCTGTCCGATTCCCCCAATCACGTTGAGTTGTCACGATAGCTTCTGCAATCGCCAGCGTATCTTTCAAATAAATAAACCCAAACTCACTGGCTAATCGAGGGTAAGTCGCCGTGTCACCGTGAGTCATCGCAAGACCACCGCCCACTAACACGTTAAAGCCAATTAACTCCCCATCTTGAGCAATCGCTACAAAGTTCATGTCATTGGCGTGTAAATCGACATCATTTAATGGCGGTATCACTACCGATGTTTTGAATTTACGAGGCAAATAGGTTTTCCCTAATATTGGCTCTTCATCCGTTGTTGCCACCTTTTCTTTATCAAGCCAAATTTCTGCATAAGCATTTGTACGTGGCAGTAAATGTTCCGATATTTTTTTCGCCCATTCATAAGCTTGTTGATGTAGCTCAGATTGAACGGGGTTAGAGGTACAAAGCACATTACGGTTCACATCGTTTGCCGTCGCTAATGCGTCAAGCCCCACATGATGTAACATTTGGTGTGCAGGCTTCACATCTCCCTTTAAAATACCGTGGAACTGGAAGGTTTGTCGGTTAGTGATACGCACGCTGCCATACAGCGTATGTTCTGATGCGAATCTATCGATATCTAACCACTGTTTAGGCGTAATGATGCCTCCGGGCAACCGGCAACGAAGCATCATCGCATGGCGGGGTTCTAATTTTTGTTCAGCGCGCTCCGCTCGGATATCACGATCATCTTGTTGATACATCCCATGGAAACGAATTAGTAGGAAATTATCCCCTTCAAATCCGCCACTTAATCCATTTTTGAGATCTTCTTTGATAGTTCCACGTAGATAATTACTCTCGTTTTTCATCCGTTCACTATCAGCCAGTTTGCCTTCTACGACCAAAGGCCCGTATTTTTTATCACTCATTAGTAGACATCCCTCTGATAACGGCGCTCCACGCGCAGCTCACTTAAAAATTCATCTGCCGATTCGCTATCCATGTTTCCGTATTGACTGATAATCTCCAGCAACGCCTGCTCCACATCCCGAGCCATGTGATTCGCATCACCGCAGACATAGATATGTGCCCCTTCTTCAATCCAGTGCCAAACTTCCTCACCTTGTTCACGCAACTTATCTTGCACATACACTTTTTGTGCTTGATCTCGGGACCAGGCCAATGAAATATTGGTCAACAAACCTTCTTTGACATAGCGTTGCCATTCCACTTGGTAGAGAAAATCTTCAACAAAATGTGGATTACCAAAAAACAACCAGTTCTTACCGGTCGCTTCCTCATTATCGCGTTGCTGCATAAATGCACGGAACGGTGCGATGCCAGTACCGGGGCCTATCATGATGACAGGTTTTGTACTGTCGGCTGGAAGACGGAAATTATCATTGTGTTCAATAAAAATACGCAGTTCATCACCTTCTTTTAGGCGATCAGCCAAAAAGCCAGAAGCACCACCTGTACGAGCACGACCATCAATGTCATAACGTACAACGCCGACAGTAATATGCACCTCATCTTCTGTTTCCGCCTGTGAAGATGCGATTGAATACAACCGTGGGGTCAATGGTCGAAGAAGCTCAACAAACTCTTGAGCGGTAGGCTGAGCGGCTGCTTGTCTCACCATATCAACAATGGGAGTATTTTGTGCATAGTGCAAAAGTGCCTGCTTATCACTTATTAACCCCAATAAAGTCTCGTCTTTTGACAAGTTGGCATATTTTTCAACAATAAGAGGGGTGTTTTGTGTCAACTCTAAATGGTGAGTCAGTGCATCGCGTAGTGTGTATGATTGTTCAGCCACTTGAACCTTTTCATCACCGGTTAACCATAATAAACCGATAAGCTCCTCAACAAGAGCAGGATCATTATCAAACCACACCCCAAGCGCATCACCAGGCTGATAGCGTAACCCTGAATCCCCCAAATCAATCTCAATATGGCGAACATCTTTTAGTGATCCGCGCCCTGTGATCTTCTGATTGACCGATAAGGATGCGGTAAGTGGCGACGTCTTAGTGTAAGGTGATGAATGAATTTCATCTACGCTCCCTACCTGAGCCGCAACAAGTTGATGAGTACTTTGCGTTGGCACTCGCGCTTTAAGTAATTGGCTCAGTTCCTCAATCCATGCATCTGCAATTGCTTGATACTCTACATCGGCATCGATACGTGCAAGTAATGGCTTGGCGCCTAATTGAGCCAGCTGCGTATCAAAATCTTTACCTGCTTGACAGAATTTCTCATAGGAAGAGTCGCCTAATGCGAAAACAGCGTATGCCGTTTCATTCAGGCTTGGAGCCTTTTTGGAGTGCAAGTATTTATATAATGCAACCGCCTCCTCAGCAGGCTCGCCTTCTCCTTGTGTTGATGCAACTATCACCAATATTTTTTCTTGCGCTATCTGCTTAAATTTATAATCTCCTGCATTCACTAAATTCACATTGAGCTTTTCGCTGAGCAACTTTTCTCTAAGTTGTTCAGATAAACGGCGCGCGTTGCCAGTTTGTGAAGCAGAAATGATTGTAATCGTTTCGTCCTGTGGCACGGGTGCATTCACAGGTGTACTAGTCACTGTATTTTGGTTTACCATTCCCCACAAATATCCAGACAACCAAGCTAATTGGTGAGATGAAAAATCATCCACGGCTGTCTGTAAGCGTGTAAGTTGCTCCATAGATATTGGCAATGCCGAAATTGGAGACTGTTTTTTTGTCATTATCTTATAACCCCAGAGTTGCTCATCATAAATTACTACCCCGATAGTTTGTCAGGTTATAACACCCTTTCGTAACGGGATAAGAAACGATCGCCATAACTAATAGCTAAAAAGCCTAATGAAAATAGTTAGTGAATCATACTCATAAAAATGGTTAGTGATAATTCGACAAAATAAGATGCTCGGAGTACAAATTACAGTAGAATACGCTGCATTTCGATTTATAAGGAGTTAGTTATGAGAACAAGCATCTATAAAGATTTTCATTTTGAAGCGGCACACAAACTTCCCTATGTACCTGAAGGTCATAAATGCGGTCGCCTCCATGGCCATTCTTTCATGGTAAGATTAGAGCTGACAGGCGAAGTCGAGGAAAAAAGTGGATGGCTTATCGATTTTGGTGATGTCAAAAAAGCATTTAAGCCAATCTTAGATCAACTCGACCATTATTACTTAAATGATATTGAAGGCCTCGAAAATCCAACCAGCGAGGTGCTGGCGAGCTGGATTTGGCATAAAACCAAACCCCTCTTACCATTACTCAGTGCCGTGACAGTGAAAGAAACCTGTAATGCTGGCTGTATTTACCGCGGCGAATAGACACTTTCTGGTATGCCGTGTTCAACGCGGCACATCAGGCGATATTAAGATATTTATGGGTTTGAATAGAAAGACGCCAATTTCGCGCAATACACGTATCGATACATAACTTGGTTGCTAAGCTTTTTTGGCTAATAGGCTGTAATGCAACAACTGGCGCATGTTTTTCGGTTCGTTTTGCCAACAATTTATCCAACTCTTCAATGTCTTTTTCACGCGCAACAGGGTGCTTGATTTCATTTGCTCGGTTAATTGATTCCGTAAGCACCTGTAATCCCCCTTTCATCCCCACTTTTGGTGATACCGTTACCCATGTTTTATCTGAGCATTGAATAGGATAAGTGCCACTCGTTTCAATTTGGCACTGATAGCCTTGATTTTCTAACTCACACGTTAAAGGAAGCAGATCGTAAATACACGGCTCTCCCCCTGTGATAACAATATGTTTAGCTGTATACCCTTGTTTTTTCATGAGGTTGATTAATTCATGACTATCCGCCAGCGCCCATGTATCTGTATCAACGGTTTTTAGTGCAATATCACCAAGTGTTGTTGCTTTGCTCTCTTCTTTCTCCCAAGTATGTTTGGTGTCGCACCAACTGCAACCCACTGGGCAGCCTTGCAAGCGAATAAAAACAGCAGGAACACCGGTGAACACACCTTCACCTTGTAATGTTTGAAAAATTTCATTGATTGGGTAATTCATCGCACTCTCTGGCATTGTCATCTTAATACGTATTATATCGCAGATATCTATCCGCGGTTAACCCACTTTATGGTAATGTAAACAGCTTGGATTTGATAAAGCACATCTGATTAAAAAAACCGAAACGATATTCGGTAATTAAAGACAGGACAAAAATGCAAAGTAGTAAAAAAAATCAACTCAGAAAGGGACTGAGTGTCAGGCACATTCGCTTTATGGCCTTAGGGTCAGCGATTGGTACAGGCCTCTTTTATGGCTCCGCTTCAGCCATACAAGCAGCCGGCCCCGCAGTGCTCATCGCTTATATGATAGGGGGCGCTGCCGTTTTTATGGTTATGCGTGCTTTAGGTGAAATGGCGGTTCATAACCCAGTTCCAGGGTCATTTTCTCACTATGCCAGCCACTATATGGGGCCATTAGCAGGCTTTCTAACCGGATGGAACTATGTTTTCGAAATGCTGGTTGTCTGCCTTGCAGATATCACCGCCTTCGGGATGTATATGGGCTTTTGGTTCCCTCATGTTGATCAATGGGTATGGGTACTCAGCATCGTTTTATTTATCGGTGCGTTGAATTTATGTCACGTTAAAATATTTGGTGAGCTTGAATTCTGGTTATCGATAGTCAAAGTGACCGCGATTATTGCCATGATTATCGGTGGTGCCTTCTTAATGTTCTACGGTTTTGGTAAAGAGACAGACCACGCTGTCGGCTTGCAAAACCTATGGGAACATGGTGGTTTTATGCCGCATGGCATTACTGGCGTTATTGCCTCTCTCGCCATTGTTATGTTTGCATTTGGTGGGATTGAAGTGATTGGTATCACCGCAAGCGAAGCTCAAAACCCAGAGAAAACCATCCCTAAAGCAATTAATGCCGTGCCTATTAGGATCTTGCTATTCTATGGTTTAACACTCTTTATCTTAATGTGTATCTATCCATGGAACCAAATTGGGCAAAACGGTAGCCCATTCGTGCAAATTTTTTCTAGTCTGAATATTTCTTCTGCCGCAAACATTCTAAACATCGTTGTTATCACCGCCGCCATTTCGGCCATTAACAGTGATATTTTTGGCGCTGGTCGAATGATGTACGGCATGGCTCAAGATAAACAAGCACCTAGCGCTTTCACTAAGTTGACACGCAATGGTGTGCCATGGGTAACCGTCTTGGTGATGTCAGCCGTTATGCTGCTTGGCGTATACTTAAATTACCTTTTACCTGAGCGAATTTTCGTGATTATTGCTTCAATTGCAACGTTTGCCACTGTTTGGGTATGGTTAATGATCTTGCTTTCGCAGGTTGCTATGCGCCGTAAAATGAGCCAAGAAGAGGTTAAACAGCTCAAGTTCCCTGTACCATTTTGGCCGGTCGGCCCTATGGTGACGATTGCCTTTATGGTATTTGTTATCGCATTACTTGGGTTCTTTGAAAACACACGAGTGGCTTTAATCGTCGGTTGTGTTTGGGTTGTGATACTTACTGTTGCCTACTTTATAATGCGCAATTACCAAAAAAATAATTAAAATAATCCTATCTGCAAAACACAACATAACGCCCCATCATTGATGGGGCGTTTTATCATTAACTTTCTAATTCAAGAGCCTGCTCAAGGTCGGCAATCAAATCATTTACATCCTCTAGTCCAATCGATAATCTCAGTAATCCATCACTTATCCCATAATATTGTCGTTCTTCTGGTGTATAAGTTGAATGTGTCATACTTGCAGGGTGTTGTGCTAAGGATTCACAATCCCCCAAGCTCACTGCTCGTGAAAATAGCGTTAAACGATTTAAAAAGCGTTTACCTGATTCCATACCGCCTTTAATTTCACAGGCAATCATGCCGCCAGGTAATTTCATTTGTTTTTTGGCTAGCTCATATTGTTTAAAGCTCGGCAAGCCTGGATAAATGACAAATGCAATTTTAGGATGAGAAGAGAGATATTGTACTATCTGTTGAGCGCTCTTCACAATACGCTCCATACGAACAGAGAGCGTTTTCATTCCTCGCATAATCAAACTCGCATCATGAGGTGATAAACACGCTCCCGTCATATCTTTTAACCCAACTAGCCGGATCTGCTTCGCTATTTCCTTTGTTGTTATGGCTGCGCCTGCAATAACATCACCATGACCACTCATATACTTGGTTAATGAATGGATCACAATATCAACGCCTAATGTGATTGGCTTTTGTAGATAAGGAGTACAATAGGTGTTATCAACAACGACAATAATATTATGCTCCTTAGCAATATTCGTTACCGCTTGTATATCCACCAAGCGCATATCAGGATTAGCTGGGGATTCAAAAAAAATCATTTTCGTCTTTTTGCTGATCGCTTGAGCTACATTTTTAGGGTCACTCATATCAATGTGGCGTACCT
>NZ_JAMPOG010000049.1:0-34866 GCF_028480065.1 Providencia sp. PROV189 | reverse complement strand
CCCCTTTTTATCACTTTTTTATTCGATTGCTGCATTCCACAGCAAAACGCACCTTTATACAGATTTACCCACAAAGTTATCCACAACCATAAAAATAATTAAAATATAACGCGCATTACGCAAACGATTGCGTTACAATTAGCATGAAAATTCATCGTTGATTTTATTTTTATGTTCTGAAATTGTTAGTGGCTTATCTCTATCTATTGATATTTTGATGTGATTAAACAGTTACAGCAGAAATAGGTATATATAAGAAGCGTCGTTTTTACGCTTTAAACTAACTCTTACGGTTTTATTGCTTTCTTATCCAAGGGATCTATCTCATGCAACAGCTTCGTCCTATTCGTCGTGCCCTGCTCAGTGTTTCTGATAAAACAGGCGTTGTTGAATTCGCTAAAGCGCTTTCACAACGAGGTGTTGAACTGCTCTCTACAGGTGGAACCGCAAAACTACTTGCCGAGTCAGGGTTAAAAGTCACCGAAGTTTCAGACTATACAGGGTTCCCTGAAATGATGGATGGTCGTGTTAAAACACTTCACCCAAAAGTTCATGGTGGCATTTTAGGTCGTCGTGGCATTGATGATGCCATTATGCAGCAACATAATATCGAACCGATTGATATGGTTGTTGTCAATCTGTACCCCTTTGCACAAACCGTCGCTAAGCCTAACTGCACCCTAGAAGATGCTGTTGAAAATATCGATATCGGCGGCCCCACAATGGTGCGCTCAGCCGCTAAAAACCATAAAGATGTCGCGATTGTTGTAAACAGTAATGATTATGAAAAAATCATTGAAGAATTGGATAACCACGATAACTCTTTAAATTGGTCTACTCGTTTTGACCTTGCTATTAAAGCGTTCGAACATACTGCCGCTTATGACAGTATGATAGCCAACTACTTTGGCGAATTAGTCACCCCTTATTATGGCGATACAACGCAACCATCGGGACGTTTCCCTCGTACGTTGAATTTAAACTTTATCAAAAAACAAGACATGCGTTACGGTGAAAATAGTCACCAAGATGCCGCTTTTTATATAGAAGAGAACCCAAAAGAGGCATCAATCGCCACGGCGACACAGCTGCAAGGTAAGGCTCTCTCTTATAACAATATTGCTGATACAGACGCCGCTTTAGAATGTGTTAAATCTTTCGAAGAGCCAGCCTGCGTTATCGTCAAACATGCCAACCCTTGCGGTGTTGCTATTGGTAATAATATTCATGCAGCTTACGATCGCGCGTTTAAAACGGATCCAACGTCTGCATTTGGTGGCATCATTGCCTTTAACCGTCAGCTTGATAAGGCAACAGCAGAAGCGATTATTGAGCGCCAATTTGTAGAAGTTATTATTGCACCAACGGTTGCCGATGATGCTCTTTCAGTATTAGCGACCAAGCAAAATGTGCGTGTTCTTACATGTGGTGAGTGGGATAAACCTGTTGCAGGATTAGATTTTAAACGTGTTAACGGTGGTTTATTGGTCCAAGACCGTGACCTCGGTATGGTTGAACCTGACGAGCTACGTGTTGTGACTAAACGCCAACCCACTGAGCGTGAATTTAAAGATGCTCTATTCTGTTGGAAAGTCGCTAAATTCGTTAAGTCGAACGCGATTGTTTATGCCAAAAATGATATGACTATTGGCATTGGTGCAGGGCAAATGAGCCGAGTGTATTCTGCGAAAATTGCAGGTATTAAAGCCGCAGATGAAGGCTTAGAAGTTGCAGGTTGTGCAATGGCCTCCGACGCATTCTTCCCGTTCCGTGACGGTATTGATGCAGCGGCAGCCGTTGGCGTGACCTGTGTGATCCAGCCAGGTGGTTCAATCCGCGATAGCGAAGTGATTGAAGCGGCTAACGAGCACGGCATCGCCATGATTTTCACTAATATGCGCCATTTCCGCCATTAATCATGTGGAGTTAAGTATGAATATTTTAATTATTGGTGGCGGTGGTCGTGAACACGCCCTAGCATGGAAAGCCGCACAATCACCACTTGCTGACAAAGTTTATGTGGCTCCGGGTAATGCTGGAACTGCATTAGAGCCTAATCTTGAAAACGTGGCTATCTCAGCAACGGATATCGATGAATTATTAAAATTTGCGAAAGAGCAACAAATCGGCCTAACGATTGTTGGCCCAGAAGCACCACTGGTCATTGGGGTCGTTGATGCGTTCCAAAAAGCAGGGCTAACCATTTTCGGTCCGACTCAAGGCGCCGCACAGCTCGAAGGTTCGAAAGCTTTTACGAAAGACTTTTTAGCTCGTCACAAAATACCGACAGCCGCTTACCAAAATTTTACTGAAATCGAACCTGCTTTGGCGTATCTGGATAACGTCGGCGCACCGATTGTTATTAAGGCTGATGGTCTTGCCGCAGGTAAAGGTGTCATTGTCGCGATGACGCTGGCTGAAGCTAAAGATGCTGTGCACGATATGCTTGCTGGTAACGCATTTGGTGATGCAGGTCACCGTATCGTGATTGAAGAGTTCTTAGACGGTGAAGAAGCAAGTTTTATTGTGATGGTGGACGGCGAAAATGTCGTTCCAATGGCAACTAGCCAAGACCATAAACGTGTTGGCGATGGTGATACAGGTCTTAACACGGGCGGCATGGGCGCATATTCACCGGCCCCCGTTGTGACAAATGAAATTCACCAGCGTGTCATGGAACAAATCATCTATCCAACAGTAAAAGGTATGGATGCCGAGGGGCATCGTTATCAAGGTTTCCTCTATGCGGGTTTAATGATTGATAAGGCTGGTAACCCTAAAGTTATCGAATTTAACTGCCGTTTTGGCGATCCTGAAACTCAACCTATCATGATGCGTTTACAATCTGATTTAGTCGAGTTGTGTCTTGCAGGGGCAAAAGGTGAGCTAGCAGGTAAAGATTCCTTATGGGATGAACGCCCTGCTCTCGGTGTGGTAATTGCTGCCGGAGGTTATCCAGGTGATTACCGCCAAGGTGATGCGATCCACGGTTTGCCGACCGAAGAAATGGCGGATAGCAAAGTATTTCATGCTGGCACTAAAATGAAAGATGATAAGGTCATCACTGCCGGAGGCCGTGTTCTTTGTGTCACAGCACTCGGTAATGATATCGCCCAAGCTCAACAAAAAGCCTATCAAGCCGCTGAAAATATTCATTGGGATGGCAGTTTTTACCGTAAAGATATTGGTTATCGTGCCGTCGCACGCCTGAAATAGCGAGCACAGAAGTTAAACTCACTAAGCTGATAAACAGCCGCTTTATCAGCTTTTTTATTTCTAACAGGCGAAAGCGCTGAGTATTTCGTAGCCTAACTAGGCGACAAAGTAATTTATCCTCGGGAGTATACACAAATATGTGACTGAGGTGAGTTGCTGAAGCCAACAACGTTAGGATGCGAAAGACGACGAGCGGTGAGATTACAATGAATCTTTACTAGGCTGCCAGCGGCAAAAATCGGTATCCGCAACCATCAAAAGTTGATTCCCTTCAGGGGATTCTAACCAAGCAATATTCAGCTGTTTATGCCAAACTTTTGCTCGGCTTTCTAACCAATTTTGTGCATAAGGTTCAAATTCGACTTTTTTGACATCACCGCCACAAGTGACGACTTGGTTTTGTGACCAACGGCCTTGGTATAGTTTCACACCACCGACTACCAAAGCAGTATTAATATCTAAAATACGTTTTGCTTCAAAACGCCAACGGATAATGTCATCGGAAGAAAGTGCGGTTTTGCGATCTTTTTCGACTCGTTGCATAAAGATCACATCATCGTTTTTGTTAAAACGGAGTTGTTCCATCATTTCTTGCTCACCCGCATTTAAGATTTGGCTACGAATTTGCCAAAGCTGGCCTGCTCGGTACTCGAAGAAATTAACGGAAGTATCAGTGCCTTTGTAAGGGCTGTAAACAACCATAAGCACTTGAGGGTCATTTTTTGCGTCATTAAGACGCCACATACGGATTACACCATCATCCGCAATAAATCCACTCGCACTAAACTCGGGAAAGTTGTTACGAGAAGAACAGGCGCTGAGCATTGAGATGGCTCCCAATACCAGCAACCCTTTCCGAATGAACAAAAGGGGTCGTTGACTACCCCCCCTGATAATTCTAGTTTGCAACTTAATTATTTTACCGCTTCTTTCAGTGCTTTACCGGCAGAGAAAGCAGGAACATTAGTTGCTGGGATAGTGATCTCTTCGCGAGTTTGCGGGTTACGACCGGTACGCTCTGCACGGTGGCTGACTTTGAAAGTACCGAAACCGACCAGTTGTACTTGCTCGCCTTTTTTCAGCGTTTCTGAAATAGCATTCAGAGTTGATTCTAATGCTGCTTTAGCCTGTACTTTTGTCAGGTCTGCTGATTCTGCGATAGCATCAACTAATTCAGTCTTGTTCATAAATTATCCTTACACAGTGTGTTTATCGTTTGCAAAGCATCGAGTGCGTCGGATATGCCAAATTGACAGCCCCTGATACACGCCCCCGATAGCCACTTCTCTTCTTGCCCCTAAATGTAGACCAGTCTAGGGGCAAATGTGAAGTCTTAGTCATCAGCATTACTGCGCTAAGTCACGTTTTCATCAATGAAACGCTAAAAACTAGCCTACAGTAATACCAATATTGCTAACCCCCGCTTCACGGAGGTCAGATTTTAATCCTTTAATTAACTCTAAGTCTCGCTCTTCACAGGCAGCCAGTAAACGGAAAATTTCCCACTGGATATCCCACTCTTCCTCAATTGAGGATAATTCTTTCAGCTCTTCCTCTGACATTTCCCTACCAGCTTGGGTCATTTCCAGCATCGCAACAGTACGAATCGATGTTTCGCTAACCGCAATAGCATGGCTCAGTGTTTCGCCACTTAATTTTGCATGAACCACTTCACCTAAAGCGATACAAGCATCGATGGCTGGATAAACACCGTAGAAATCAAAATCATCTGCTGACGGTATAATTTCTTCTAATTTTTCGAGCTGATTGTCGAAATTAATTTTACTGTCTTTAACGACCAGCGTTTCCCATACCAAATCAAGTATAGACCGATAAACCTTTGCGTCAGTAAATTCACTTTGCTGACAAAACATTTGGTAGTTGGGGTACATTCGTTCGCACAGGCATGCCATAAAAGTAACATGTTGCCAGCTTTCTAGTTTTTCCAACCTCAAATGGATGGGATTTCTTAACATAATTTCAGACTCATCAATCTCAATACATCGCAGTTTACCTGAAAATCTGCCAATACCACATATTTTGCTGATAATTAGCCGGATTTCTCTTTCATTCGCTCAAAAAACGACCTATTAGAGGCTATTCCATCAGCAAGTCGCGTTGGCTCAGGTAGCCGATACCCCTTTAAACAGCGTTCAACCCACTCACGAGAAGCACTGACACTCATCTTATGACCCGGTGAAATAAACAAAGGATTGCATCTTTTTTTACTTCTCAGCACCCAACCAAGCTGATTTTCGCCATGCCGTAATGGTTGAAAACTTCCCGGGGCTTCATTCACTGCTTCATAGTCACCGTACAATCGACTTTTTGCGACTCCAATGGTTGGCACATCAGCCTGTAAGCCAAAGTGACACGCAACACCGAAACGACGAGGATGGGCGATCCCTTGACCATCAACTAACACTAATTCAGGTTTATGATGCAGTTGTTGCCAAGCTGCCATCAATCCAGGCACTTCACGAAAAGAGAGCAAACCCGGAATATAAGGTAATTGTGTGGGTACTCGCGCAATCTGATACTCAACCAATTGCAAATCAGGCCATGACAGAACGGCGATCACCGCACGAGTGACAGTACCTTGCTGCTCAAAGCCCACATCAGCACCACCGATAAAAATCGGCTGTATATTATTTTCATTCAATACAATAAGCTGTGCTTTATCTGCTTGCTCTTGTCGCAACAATCGAGTGTCTATGGCCATGATGTGCTCAATACTTATTATGATTAACGATTAATGATAGAAGATAACAGCGTACTTACAAGGATCTGTGAGTACGCTATCAAAAAACCGATCAGTTATTGATGGTATTGGCGGGAAAAACGGTGGACGGCATCAACAAAAGCACCTGCATGCTCAGGGGGAACATCTTGATGGATACCATGACCTAAATTAAAGACATGTCCATTACCTTGCCCGAAGCCTGCCAAAATATTTTGTACTTCTTCTTCAATGCGCGGTATCGGAGCATAAAGCATTGATGGATCCATATTTCCCTGTAGTGCCACTTTGTCACCGACTCGACGACGGGCATCCGCAATTTCAGTGGTCCAATCAAGACCTAGAGCATCACAACCTGTTGCAGCCATCTCCTCTAGCCATTGCCCACCGCCTTTTGTAAATAGGGTCACAGGCACACGGCGGCCTTCATTTTCACGTATTAGGCCATCAATGATCTTATGCATGTAATGAAGAGAGAATTGTAAATAATCACGTTTAGTTAGCACGCCACCCCATGTATCAAAAATCATGATGGATTGAGCCCCTGCCCGAATTTGCGCATTTAAATATAAAATCACGCTATCAGCGAGTTTATCCAGTAATAAGTGGAGCGCATTCGGGTCTTCATACATCATTTTTTTAATTTTTGTGAACGCTTTACTGCTGCCACCTTCGACCATGTAAGTGGCTAATGTCCACGGACTCCCCGAAAAACCGATAAGAGGTACATCCCCCTTTAGCGCTTTACGGATTGCTCTTACCGCATCCATAACATAGCCCAGTTCCATTTCCGGATCAGGTACTGGTATGTTTTTTATATCATTTAGGCAAGTGATTGGCTTTTTGAAACGAGGCCCTTCACCCGTCTCAAAATAGAGGCCTAGCCCCATAGCATCAGGGATGGTTAAGATATCAGAAAATAGGATTGCGGCGTCTAATGGAAAACGACGTAACGGTTGAAGTGTCACTTCACACGCTAACTCGGTGTTTTTACACAGAGAAATAAAATCACCAGCCTGTGCACGCGTTGCTTTGTACTCCGGTAGGTAACGCCCTGCTTGACGCATCATCCATACAGGGGTGGTATCTACAGGCTGACGTAGCAAAGCACGTAGATAGCGGTCATTTTTCAACTCAGTCATTATTTACTCCATTATAGTCAGTGGCCGCCGCAAATGGCTAAGGGCCGCTATTGTAGCATGTTACACACAACAATATCAGCGCCTAAGCAATTCGCACGTTTAGGCGTCCTCTTGGCGACATAAAGCCACAGTATCTTCAATTAATCGCCTTGCGATTGTGTCACTTGGAGGAATTTTAGGTAATTCATTGTAGTGATACCACGCGGCACTCACGAGTTCATTCGGGTCAACCTTAATTTCGCCACTGTCATAGTCAGCCAGAAACCCCATCATTAATGAGTGAGGGAAAGGCCAAGGCTGAGAAGACACATAACGAATATTACGTATTGTGATCCCGCTTTCTTCCATGACTTCTCGTGCTACCGCTTCTTCCAGTGTCTCACCCACTTCAACAAAACCCGCAAGTACGGTAAAGAGAGGGTTTTGAGTATGGCGGCGGTGCTGTGCTAGCAATATATGGTCACCACGACGGATGCCAACAATAATGCAAGGCGCAATTTGTGGGTAATAGCGTTCATGGCAATGGTCACAAAGACAAGCCCACTCAGTCGTACTATGACGCATTGCGGTGCCGCAATAACCGCAGTAACGATGGGAACGATAAAACTCCGCTAACTGTACTCCACGCCCAGCTAAACGAAATAATCCCTCATCTTGTGATGCTAATAAGCGCGGTGAAGCCATATCTGTTGGCATTTTTTCAGCAATTAGCCAAACAACCTCACCTTGCCATTCACCAATCGGTGTTGCTATCTTCCCAGACAGTGACCAATCTTTTGCACTCCCCCTAGGAGCATCTCCTTGTGGTAACCATAAGCGCCCAGCAAAGCAAACAAACCACCAACCTTTCTCTGTTCCAGTTAATGTCACTTTTGTCATTTTTTACATCTTTTATTGGTATAAAAGGATTTCATCTTTTTCTATAAAGATACGCTTTTTTCACAAAATGTAATCTAGTCGTTGTACTTAATCATTTTTAGTTAGTGTTTTTGACACTTTTTAGACAGTTTTTTCCCTAAAACATCGAAAAAGTGTCACAAAACCGTCAACTCACTGTCACCTTGGAAAATTAGCATACTAACTAACCAATATAACTCCTCTATACAGTGAGAGATAAAATGAAAACGATTGTACCCGCAGTTTTACTTTCATTAACCGCGTCAAGTGCTGCTTTAGCAGCCGATAACGATTTAACCGCCTTGATTGAAGCCGCTAAAAAAGAAGGTCAAGTATACAGTGTTGGAATGCCAGATACTTGGGCTAACTGGAAAGGAACTTGGCAAGATCTCGAAAAAACCTATGGATTAAAGCACCAAGATACGGATATGAGTTCAGCGCAAGAGATTGCTAAGTTTGCCGCTGAAAAAAATAATGCTACCGCAGATATTGGCGATGTCGGTGCCTCCTTTGGCCCTATTGCCGTACAGAAAGGCGTTACCCAACCTTATAAACCAACCACATGGTCACAAATCCCTGATTGGGCAAAAGATAAAGAAGGCCATTGGGCACTGGCTTATACGGGCACCATTGCTTTCATGATCAATAATGAGCTAGT
Organism: Providencia sp. PROV189; assembly: GCF_028480065.1. Lineage (NCBI taxonomy): Bacteria > Pseudomonadati > Pseudomonadota > Gammaproteobacteria > Enterobacterales > Morganellaceae > Providencia > Providencia sp. PROV189. The sequence goes on along the minus strand of NZ_JAMPOG010000049.1, from coordinate 26,213 downwards.
TAAAGATGCGCCAAAAAGCTGGGATGATTTACTAAAAGGTAAATATAAAGTCACTGTTGGTGATGTTGGTATCGCAGCTCAAGCTAACAATGCAGTATTAGCAGCGGCCTATGCGCGCGGTGGTGATGAAAATAACTTACAGCCCGCTATTGCGTTTTTTGCTGAACTTGCCAAGCAAAAACGTCTTTCCGTGAATGATCCAACCGTTGCAAATATTGAAAAAGGCGAAGTTGCCGTCGGTATTCTTTGGGATTTCAATGCGCTGAATTATCGTGATCAGATCAATCGTGATCGCTTTACCGTTGTCATTCCTTCTGATGGTTCAGTTATCTCAGGCTATACCACTATCATTAATAAATATGCCAAAAATCCAAATGCCGCGAAGTTAGCACGTGAATTTATTTTTAGCGATCAGGGGCAAATTAACCTAGCTGAAGGCTACGCCCGCCCAATTCGTGCTGAATACCTCACCCTCCCCGAAGAGATTAAAGCCAAATTGTTACCGGATGAGCAATACAAAAATGTTCGCCCAATTAACGATGCGGATGGCTGGGAAAAGTCGTCTCGCAAACTCCCCAAAATGTGGCAACAGCAAGTGTTAATCCACCAGCAGTAATGTCACTTAGGAAGAAAATATCTCATGTCTGATAAAGTGATCCTTGTTGTTCTCGATGGCTTGAGTTACCCAGTAGCCCATGATTGTATGGGCTACCTCAATGGACTGATCGAAGCTGATCGAGCAACGCTCTATAAAGTGGAGTGTGAGCTACCCTCTATGTCACGCCCTTTATACGAATGTATTTTGACGGGAGTTTCCCCTGTCGATAGCGGTATCGTTAACAATGACGTCGTGCGACTCTCCCACTTTGATAGTATTTTTTCTTTAGCCAAGAGAGCAGGTAAAACAACGGCAGCCGCGGCTTATTATTGGGTCAGCGAGCTATATAACCGAGCACCTTTTGTTGCGACTCGAGACCGTTTTACCAATGATAAGCAACTCGCTATCCAGCATGGCTGTTTTTACCAAGCAGACCATTATCCAGACAGCCACCTATTTATGGATGCGGAATACCTACGCACTCAATACTCGCCTGATTTTTTACTGATCCATCCGATGAATATTGATGATTCAGGCCATAAGTTTGGGTTTGATTCCTCACAATATCGTAACGCGGCGCGGCAAGCCGACACTATTTTGTCAAATTACTTACCTCAATGGATTGAGCAAGGCTATCAAATTATTGTCACGAGTGATCATGGTATGAACAGTGATCATAGCCATGGCGGTATATTACCTGAAGAGCGCACTGTTCCTCTGTTTGTTATTGGCGAGCAATTTTCACATCAAGAACAGTGTATGGTGAAGCAAACTGCGATTTGTGGCACGGTTTGCGCCTTACTCGGAATTGAATATGGCGATAAAACAGTCTGTCACACATTATTGGTAGGAGATAATTAATGGCCGACGTTAGCGTACCTTGTGAACAAGCAAACCACCAACAAGGGAAAGCCGCAATGTTAAAGAAACACTTATCACGTTTTCATTGGGGATCAGCCTTATTAACACTGCCATTTATTACATTGTTTTGCTTGTTTCAAATCGCCCCTATGATTTGGGTATTTATCAATAGCTTTATTTATGAAGAAGCTTGGTCAGTCGACAACTACCTTGATATTTTCACCAACGATTTTTATCTGCAAGCCTTTGAGAACACCCTCTGGTTATCGATTGTCTGTAGTGTCATCGGGCTATTCATTTCTACATTAACGGCATTTTCCATCTATAAAATGCAAGGCAGAGTACGCAGTATGATGATTTCCTTCACCACAATGGCGAGTAACTTTAGCGGTGTTCCCCTTGCCTTTGCTTTTATCATCATACTTGGGGTCAATGGCGCAATTACCCTGCAATTGAAATCTTGGGGAATTATTGAGGATTTCGATATTTATAGCGCAAGTGGGTTAATGCTGCTGTATATCTACTTTCAAATTCCTCTGGGTATTTTGTTGCTTTATCCTGCCTTTGATGCGTTGAAACCAGAGTGGGAAGATGCGGCTAAAACCATGGGAGCCAGTAAATTATCTTATTGGCGCAACGTTGCTATCCCCGTACTCGCTCCCGCATTACTTGGTACTTTTATTATTTTAGTTGCTAATGCCGTTGGGGCTTACGCGAGCACTTACGCCCTGATGAGTGGCAATTACAATCTAGTGACCATCCGTATTGCTAGCTTAGTCTCCGGCGACCTTTATTTAGAGCCTAATTTAGCAGCAGCATTATCCGTTTTACTAATTGCTATTCTTGGATTTATCACTGCCATCCATCATTGGCTATTAAAACGGAGTTATCATGCCAAGTCATAATCTTACCGCCAAGCCAAATGGCTCTTCCGGCCTTTGGCTACATAAATTCATTCTTATTAGTGTTGTTTTGTTATTAGCTCTACCTATTGTTGCCACTTTTATTTATTCAATTTCTACACAATGGGGAGCGACCGTTTTACCGGATGCCTTATCGATAAAATGGTATTTACAGTTATGGCAAGACCCTCGATTTCTGTATGCTTTTGGGCGGTCGCTGCTCATCTGTTTTAGTACTTTGTTGGTTAGCACACTGGTCATTTTACCCATGGCATTTGCCGTGTTTTACCGCTTCCCGAAATTAAAGGGGCTGATGGATTTACTGATCATCCTGCCTTTTGCTATTCCCCCTGTGGTGTCATCGGTGGGTCTATTACAAATATTTGCTGATGAGCCATTTATGTTGGTTGGTACGCCATGGATATTAATTGGTACTTATTTCACTATCACCCTACCTTTCATGTACCGTGCACTCGCTAATAGCTTCCAAGGCATTAATTTACATGACTTAATGGATGCCGCACATTTACTCGGAGCAAGTACCTTTAAGGCTTTCTTATTAATAGTATTACCGAATATTCGCAAAGGGTTACTGGTCTCATTACTGATCTCATTTTCATTTTTGATGGGTGAGTTTGTGTTTGCCAACATTTTGGTGGGAACACGTTATGAAACATTGCAAATCTACTTATTTAATATGCGTCAAACCAGCGGTCACTTTACCTCTGCGTTGGTGATGTCTTATTTCTTATTTACCTTGTTACTCACATGGCTCGCCACGCGGATGAGCCGTTCGGGAGATGAATAATGAGTTATGTTATTGCTGAAAATTTGAGTAAATCATTTGGTCAAAATCAGGTGTTCTCTAATATTCAATTCACAATAGAAAAAGGCGAATTTATTACCCTGTTAGGGCCTAGCGGCTGTGGAAAATCAACCTTATTGCGCTGTATTGCTGGACTCGAACAACCTGATAATGGTGACCTGTATATCAATCGCCAAAACATCACGCACCAAACAGCCCAGCAGCGAGGCGTTGGCATGGTCTTTCAAAGTTATGCGTTATTCCCGAATATGACAGTTGAAGACAATATCGCCTTCGGCCTAAAAATGCGTAACGTCAACAGCACTGAGCGCAATAAAGCGGTTGCAGACGTTATTGAAATGGTTGAGTTGCAAGGTAAAGAGCAGCAATTTCCTCACCAGCTTTCGGGTGGACAGCGGCAACGTGTCGCCCTTGCACGTGCATTGGTGATGAAGCCCCAAATATTGCTATTGGATGAGCCACTTTCGGCATTAGATGCGCGTATTCGTAAACATCTGCGCCAACAGATCCGTCATATCCAACGTGAGTTAAAATTGACGACCATTTTTGTTACTCATGATCAAGATGAAGCCATGATCATGTCTGATCGCATCTTTTTAATGAATAAAGGGGCGATTATCCAGAACGATACAGCTGAGAATATCTACACGCAACCAGCCAATGAGTTTGTGGCGCGTTTTATGGGCAATTACAACCTTGTGGAGGCTGACAAAGCCAATGCGCTACTCGGGCTTAATTTGCAAGGTACGCTCGCTATTCGCCCAGAATCCATCTATGTTAAAGAAGCAGGGCGACATTACGGTGAGCATATTTCACAGCCCGTCGATGCGATTATTTTAGATCATCAACTGTTAGGTAATATTATTCGTTATTCCGTCAATACCGCGGCAGGCAATATGACAGTTGATTTGTTAAATCGCTCATCTGAAAGACTATTTGAACCTGGTACACGCCTTGAGTTAATGTTTAATAAGAACGAAATTCGCGCACTACGTTAGCAAACGAGATAAAAGAGGCACAATGCAAAACAAATTGGCGGTTTTTGATTTAGATGACACCCTAATTCAGGGGGATAGCAGCGTACTGTGGACACAATACCTGTGGGATAAGCAAATTATCACCGACCCGCGTTTTGTCGAAGCCGACAAACAAATGATGGCACAATATAACTCAGGCTCCCTAGATATGGCGACTTACCTGCGTTTTAGCCTGCAATCGCTATCTGGGTTCAGCATCGAGCAAGTTGATCTCTGGTTAGATGATTTTGTTGAGAGCATGATCGTGCCACGTATATATCCCGAAGGGATCCGCACAATCGAGCAGTATCGAAAGCAAGGGATCCCGATCATTGTGATCTCTGCAACCGTTTCTTTTATTGTGAAAAAGATAGCCGAACGATTCGCTGCTGATGTCGTGATGGGAATCGACATCAAGCAGAAAAATGGTGGTTACAGCACCGAAATAGAAGGCATTGCGACTTTTAAAGCAGGCAAAGTCAAACGCCTGCTTCAGTGGATCAGCCACCAGCCAATTACCGATGCCTATATTTATTTCTATACCGATTCCGCCAATGATCTGCCCATGTGCCAATTTGCCGATGAGGTGTTTATCGTAAATGGTGACGCGCGTCTTTGCCAAGTCGCCACCGAACAACATTGGACACAATATCACTGGGAAGTTTGAATATTTTTTTTGCACCTCTTATACTAGGTCCATCTTGTCGGAGTGCCTAGTGGCGAAAGCTACGGGCTGAGACCGTTAATTCGGGATCCGCGGAACCTGATCGGGTTAATACCTGCGAAGGGAACAAGAGTAATCATTCAGCGTAACAATTTTGGTTATTTGCTTTTGCATATTTAGGCTGACAACTCATACGCAACACAGCAAACGTCAGCTAACAAAATGAACACGCAACGCCATACCATTACTCCATCCGAACTCCAGACAAGCAACTTTCTTACGATAAACCTGAGTGCTACGCCCATATACGCGTAATCGCTCGTGACAATGTCAGGAAATTGCTATGTCCCAAAATAATATTATCCCTACAAGCGATCTTTCTCCTAAAGCGGCGCCTGCAAGAACGCGCAAAGCACAACGTGATGCGGCCGAAAACTTTATCAATACGGTTTCTGGCGTATCCTTCCCTAATTCAAAACGTATCTACCTAACAGGTTCAAGAGACGATATCCAAGTGCCAATGCGAGAAATCCAGCTCTCACCAACCCTCATTGGCGGCGATAAAGATAATCCTCAATTTGAAGATAATGAGCCTGTTCCTGTTTATGATACTTCAGGCCCCTATGGCGACCCAGCCGCAGAATTAAATGTTCATAAAGGATTAAAAAAGATCCGTGAAGGTTGGATCCGCGAGCGTAATGATACTGTTCCAGTTGATACCCTCAGTTCAGATTTTACGCAGCAGCGACTTGCCGACGCGGGTCTCGATCACTTACGATTTAATCATCGCCCCCACCCATTGAAAGCGATGAAGGGTCGCTGTGTAACACAGCTTCATTATGCACGCCAAGGTATTATTACCCCTGAAATGGAATTTATCGCCATTCGCGAAAATATGGGACGTGAACGTATTCGTGGTGACGTTTTAAGACAACAGCACCCCGGACAATCATTTGGTGCAAATCTGCCTGAAAACATCACGCCGGAATTTGTCCGCCAAGAAGTTGCCGCGGGCCGTGCCATCATCCCAGCCAATATCAATCACCCTGAATCTGAGCCAATGATTATTGGCCGCAACTTCCTAGTGAAAGTGAACGCCAATATCGGTAACTCATCGGTGACTTCTTCCATTGAAGAAGAGGTTGAAAAACTGATTTGGTCTACCCGCTGGGGAGCCGATACCGTTATGGATCTGTCTACTGGTCGTTATATTCACGAAACTCGTGAGTGGATCCTACGTAACAGTCCAGTGCCAATTGGTACTGTGCCTATTTATCAAGCACTCGAAAAGGTTAATGGGGTTGCCGAAAATCTCACGTGGGAAATGTTCCGCGATACACTGCTTGAACAGGCCGAACAAGGGGTCGATTACTTTACTATCCATGCGGGTGTGCTCCTGCGCTATGTCCCTATGACGGCGAAACGTTTAACCGGTATTGTCTCCCGTGGTGGCTCGATCATGGCGAAATGGTGCCTCTCTCATCACCAAGAAAACTTCTTGTATGAAAATTTCCGTGAAATTTGTGAGATTTGTGCAGCCTATGATGTATCACTGTCATTAGGTGATGGTTTACGTCCAGGGTCAATTCAAGATGCCAACGATGAAGCCCAATTTGCTGAACTGCATACCCTTGGTGAGCTTACAAAAATTGCTTGGGAATATGACGTGCAAGTGATGATTGAAGGCCCAGGACATGTGCCAATGCAGATGATCCACCGCAACATGACGGAAGAGCTTGAACATTGTCATGAAGCGCCGTTTTATACCCTCGGCCCACTAACTACCGATATCGCTCCCGGTTATGACCATTTTACATCAGGTATTGGGGCAGCCATGATCGGCTGGTTTGGCTGTGCAATGCTCTGTTATGTCACCCCAAAAGAGCATTTGGGCTTACCAAATAAAGAGGATGTTAAACAAGGGCTAATCACCTATAAAATTGCGGCTCATGCTGCCGACCTCGCGAAAGGGCATCCCGGAGCACAAATTCGTGATAATGCTATGTCTAAAGCGCGTTTTGAGTTCCGCTGGGAAGATCAATTTAACCTTGCTCTCGACCCAGATACCGCACGTGCTTATCACGATGAAACCCTGCCACAAGCGTCAGGGAAAGTTGCCCATTTCTGCTCTATGTGTGGTCCTAAATTCTGCTCAATGAAAATTTCACAAGAAGTCCGTGATTATGCGGCGCAAAAGGAAGCTGGCATGGAGCAAATGTCCGAAGCTTTCCGCGCTCATGGCAGCGAGTTGTATCACAGTGCCGAGGTCGTGTCCGATGAAAAAATTGCCTAGCACTCCCTTTGCTCCCACTGAGCAACGATTGGGGCTTTATCCTGTGGTCGACTCTGTAGAATGGATTGAACGCTTGCTTAATGCAGGCGTAACGACTATCCAGCTACGTATTAAAGATAAGCATGATGATGAAGTGCGTGATGATATCCAACGAGCGATTGCTCTCGGTGAAAAACATCATGCGCGGCTATTTATCAATGACTATTGGCGCTTAGCTATCGAGCTCGGTGCCTATGGTGTTCATCTTGGACAAGAAGATCTGGAAACCACCGACCTATTGGCTATTCATCAAGCTGGGCTACGTTTAGGCATCTCAACTCATGATCAACATGAGCTTGCTATCGCTAAATCCGTGCGCCCTTCTTATATTGCGATGGGGCATATTTTCCCAACAGAAACCAAGAAAATGCCCTCAGCACCTCAAGGGTTGGAGACACTCAAAACTATGGTAGAAGCGACTCCCGATTACCCCACGGTCGCGATTGGCGGTATCTCTATCGATAGAGTGCCAGCAGTGCTCGCAACCGGTGTTGGAAGTGTCGCCTTAGTGAGTGCAATTACCAAAGCAGATGATTGGCTAGAGGCAACAAAAACCCTTTTACGCCTCGTAGAAAATCACTGATTACCTGAATCAAACCCGCCCACACGCTCTCGTGATGGCGGGTTAATTCGAGGAGTTCATCATGTTAAATGACCATGAGTTTATGCGTTATAGCCGCCAGCTACTGCTTGAAGATATCGGCCCTGAAGGACAAGGCAAACTTAAAACGAGTAAGGTACTGATTGTTGGCCTTGGTGGTTTAGGTGCACCGGCATCACTTTATTTAGCGGCCGCTGGCGTCGGTGAGTTATGGCTTGCGGATCACGACGAGCTACACCTTTCTAATCTACAGCGGCAAGTTTTATATGGCACTGAGGACATTCCTCAATCTAAAGCCAAACTTGCCGCAAAACGACTACAAGATCTTAATCCACTGATCCATACCCATGTCTTACAACAAAAGTTAGATATTCACACATTGCTTCCCTTGGTTGAGCAAGTCGATTTAGTTCTCGATTGTTGCGATAACATGGCCACTCGCCATGCCGTTAATGCGGCCTGCGTCATGGCAAATAAAACATTGGTTAGTGGCAGTGCCGTGGGGTTTGGTGGGCAGCTTATGGTGCTTGAGCCACCCTTTAATCACGGCTGTTACGCATGTTTATACCCTGACCAGACGGAGCCTCAGCGTAACTGCCGTACCGCTGGTGTACTTGGCCCTGTCGTGGGGGTCATAGGCACATTGCAAGCCTTAGAGGCCATCAAATTATTAGTCGGATTGCCTTCCTCGCTAAGCGGTAAATTGCGTTTATTTGATGGTAAACAGCAGCAATGGAATACCTTGCAACTGACACCGTCCATTCAATGTCCAATCTGCCGAGAAGAAACATGCGCCTTATAATTAACGACCAGCCAATGGAGTTTGATGCGCCATTAACCGTGTCTCAATTACTCGCTTCTCTAGAGCGCAGTACGGTCGGCACGGCTTTGGCCATCAACCAAGTGATCATTCCTCGTCATCAATGGGATTCACACCTCGTGAATGACCAAGACAATATCTTATTGTTTCAAGCTATCGCTGGAGGCTAATCATGTTAAAAATTGCCGATGTGACTTTTCAGTCACGCCTCTTTACTGGCACAGGAAAATTTGCCAATCCAACATTGATGCAAAACGCAATCACTGCATCAGGCAGTCAGCTTGTTACCATGGCGATGAAACGTATAGATTTACGTGGCAATGACGATGGCATTTTAAAGCCTTTGCAAGAGATTGGGGTAAGACTGCTCCCTAATACTTCTGGTGCGAAAAATGCCCAAGAAGCTATTTTTGCCGCACGCCTTGCCCGTGAAGCGTTGGGAACTCATTGGGTTAAACTAGAAATTCACCCCGATGTGAAATATCTCTTACCCGACCCCGTCGAAACCTTAATTGCTGCCGAACAACTCGTAAAAGAAGGGTTTGTGGTACTGCCTTATTGCAGTGCTGACCCTGTGCTGTGTCGTCGTCTCGAAGAAGTCGGTTGTGCAGCAGTAATGCCACTTGGTGCACCGATTGGCACCAATAAAGGTTTAGTCACCAAAGAGATGTTACGGATCATTATTGAGCAATCGACGATCCCCGTAGTGGTTGATGCTGGGATTGGCGCACCTAGCCATGCGATCGAAGCGATTGAAATGGGGGCCGATGCCGTACTAGTCAATACCGCCATCGCTGTAGCAAAAGATCCTGTGCTCATGGCTCAAGCTTTTAAAGTCTCCCTTGAAGCCGCAGAGCTTGCCCGACGCGCTGGCCTTGCTAGCCCGAAACAACATGCTGAAGCTTCAAGCCCATTAACCGAGTTTTTGGGAGCATTACAATGAACAGCAGCTTTCGCCAACGCTGGCAGCAGCTAAATTGGGATGACCTAACCTTACAAATTTATGCCAAAAATACGCGAGATGTTGAGCAGGCTCTTGCTAGCGATACTTTAACACTTGATGATTTTATGGCATTGCTCTCCCCTGCCGCTCGCCCTTTTATTGAGCAATTAGCGCAGAAAGCCCAAAAGCTAACACGGCAACGTTTTGGTAATACCGTGGGGTTCTATGTGCCACTGTATTTATCAAATCTATGCGCTAATGATTGTACATATTGTGGTTTTTCAATGAGTAATCGCATTAAACGAAAAACGCTCGATAAGAACGAAATCATTAATGAGTGCGAGACAATCCGTAAAATTGGTTTTGATAGCCTGTTGTTAGTCACAGGGGAGCATCAAAATAAAGTGGGCATGGATTATTTTCGTGAGCATTTACCCACAATACGCCGCTATTTTAGCGCCTTGATGATGGAAGTTCAGCCACTGAGCACCGAAGAGTATGCTGAACTTAAGACATTAGGACTAGATGGTGTGATGGTGTATCAAGAGACTTACCACGAGCCAGCTTATCAACTACATCATTTGAAAGGTAAAAAACAGGATTTTCATTGGCGGCTGGAGACCCCTGACCGTTTAGGGCGGGCTGGTATCGATAAAATAGGACTTGGAGCATTAATTGGTTTATCTAACAGTTGGCGCACCGATTGCTATATGGTGGCGGAGCATCTGATTTATCTCCAAAAACACTATTGGCAGAGCCGTTATTCTATTTCATTTCCTCGTTTACGCCCTTGTGCTGGTGGTATAGAGCCGGCTTCTTTAATGAGTGAAGCTGAACTTGTGCAGCTTATTTGCGCATTTCGTTTATTGGCGCCAGATGTTGAGCTATCACTTTCAACCCGCGAATCGCCTTATTTTCGCGATCACGTTGTGCCACTTGCCATTAATAATGTCAGTGCGGGTTCAAAAACACAGCCGGGCGGTTATGCCGATGACCATGCTGAATTGGAACAATTTGCACCGCATGATAATCGTAGTGCCGCACAAGTTGCAGAATCTTTAATTCGTTCGGGGCTACAACCGGTCTGGAAAGATTGGGATGGCTATTTAGGGCGTTAATTTATCCGATAAACTTCAAGGAGGAAGTTTATCCCTTTTTTGGCTACTTTTACGTTTCATTTATCGGGCTATACTCCGTTCTCTGTTCACGACAAATGAATCATATATGATGACCCAAAAATGGTTTTTTCTACTTTTTGTCTTATTCTTTTCATTATTAATGAGTGGCTGTGCCAACGTTCGTTGGAAGCATCCAACGCCTTCGCGTGAAATCATCCAATTAATGATGTCGGAAATTCAGGGAGCCAGAAATATTGATGAAGAAGAGTTCGCCGTAGAAGAAACGCTTGCCCGATTAAAAGCACAAAAAGTATCTCATGGCACACGCCCTTTTCAGGTCGTATTATTCGGTAAAGATCATGAAATACGAGTTGAAGGCTATAGTGAGTATTTTGATTCACTTGGCATAATTTCCGATGCCGATTTTGCGCGTTTCTCTATCCCAAATAAAAACAATATTCAGGGATACTACTACTCCTACCGTGGCACAATGAAAGCTGTGGATTACAGCCTCCCTCACATGGTAAGGGATTCAAACAGTAAAGACAGCTTAGTTTTATATACCAAACCACTCACAAACTACCAGATCACCGTGATCTATTTAGAGGGTGCCCAATATCAATTTAACTACGGCTCAATGCCAATATCAATCGGGATTTTTGGTCCCGCTAAGTCCTATAAGAATAGTTTTGATGGCCGGTTTTATATCTCACCTAGCGACAAAACAAATCGTTACCAACTCCGCTCGCCAATGTACTAATGCGTGATCTAACCTCATTATAAACGCTACATAATGAGGTTTTTCTGTATTCGTTAATGAATCTTATCCCACTTAATACTGTTTTCGAGGATCAACGACAAAATGATCCCCATTAACAAACCATTCCCTAATAATGAACTAAACATCATTGGTAATGAATCCATGACAGCATCGGGGGCTGACATTAAAAAAATACCGATAAATAATGGTAGTGCTAAACGATAAATATTGCGGGCGTTCAGTTTAATTTCGGCTAGAAATGAAAAAGAAGAGAATAATAATGGCAAATAAGTTGCCAACATCACCGCGCTACCAATCGCTAACGGTAATGAACGAAAAAACTGGGTCAATACGGCAACTGCACCAACGAATAACAGCAGTAAACTCCCAATCGTAAAAGAGACCCGCGAAGTATCCTTGGTCTGTGTAATCAAACCAATGGATGAGACAAACGGTGAAAACGGCACAACACCTAATGGTGCTGAAAATAAAGTTAAAACACCTGACGTCACAAAACTCCGCCGATAAATAGATTTTGTCGACTCTTTTTGCGGATAAAAAACATCACTGCCTCGTATCGCACCAAAAGTGTTTGAGGTATTCAAAATACCTGCCAGTATCGCAGTGATCACAATGCTTAGTTGAATATCATCTGCCCGTCCTAATGGAAAGAGTAGCCATTTAGCCTCTGAAACTGTGGAGATTTGTCCATGAAATAGCAGGCTGTAAGCCCCCCAGCCTAGAACAGTTCCACAGAGTAAAGCGTATTTGCTAATACTCGGGGGTAGAAAGACAATCATAGCGATAACAAAAATCAGCACTGCAAAGGCAAGAAAGAAAACTGGATAATTAACGGTAACACTAGGATCTGAAACCCCAAAGGGTAGCCCTAACATCCCTTTTAGGAAAATTGAGACTAACTGAGCGCCAAGTAAAAACATAAATACGACTAAGACACCCGGTTTAAATAAGCCAGAGAGCCAGTTACCTAGTCCTGTTAGCCCTATTAATATGGTAACAATACCTGATAAAAAAATACCGACGGCGAGACTCCAACCAATAATTGCTAAAGAGGTTCCTTGCATCGACTCTGATAGCGTCACGGTTAAGATTGTTGCCCACCATAAACCGGTCGAACCTTCCATCAGTGCACGTTTGTGCCCTAAAAAAGCTTGTAGCAAACAGGCTAATGCAATAAGCAAAAAAGCGTATTGGGTGATAACAAATGTGGTTTCAGCCGATAAATGAAAGGCAGATTGCAGTGTAGGTGGAATAACAACGGTATTGCAAAAAATAAAGAAAAACCATTGGAAGCCCGAAATAAAGCTACTTTTTTTGATTATATTTTTCTGCACTGAAGACCCCATTATTTATTATTATCGATGGTTAACAGTCTAGTCGTGTTTAAATTAAATTTCTAATTATTATTTTTGGCCTATTACTTGGATATTTATCGATTATATTGAAAGGGCAGTCGCTAACAATGCTCTAAAATTAATGGTTAAATTTATTTAATTTTGAGTTAGGGAGATAGTATTTTTCTGTCATGGCCTATTTTATTAAATTTGCAAATTAACTTTTAAACCTACTCTTCATATTTATTTAATGCCATAGCGATAAGTTCACATTAATCACTTTATAATAAAAGCTAATAAATAAACATATATCTTATCTTTATTTATATTTGTGATATTAATGACTATGTATATTCTTTTCTACTTAAGGACATGACATAGTGACTCGAAAATATCGTTTTATGCCTTCCATTGAGAGTGACACAATCAAACATAATTTGCAGTATTCTTCTTTTGATACATTACCCGATATTTATGAAGAGATATAGCGTTGGCCATATCTAGAAATACCTACGATCGAATGCAGGATTTCATGAAATTAAAAAAGAGCCTTTAATTTCTTCCCCAAATAATTATTTTCCAGAGTTAGCCAATTATCTCGCGTGTCCGCATTTTCACATTATCACTGTCAATAAGGGTTAGTGGCAAAACGGACATTTTATATTGCTGATTTATACCTACAAAAAAACCGGCGCTATTGAAGCACCGGTTTTATTATTGTGTTTCAATCAGGCTTATAAGCCTTAATTGTTATCGCTGCTGAACCCTGCATTTAACAGTTCAGCCAGGTTAGCCGTAGCTTCATCTGCGCTGACTTGTGGCGCTTCCACAACATCATTCAGATGACGGCGACGGATACGGTCTTGATGATACGCAAAACCAGTACCTGCTGGGATCAGACGACCCACAATAACGTTCTCTTTCAGACCGCGAAGCTCGTCACGTTTACCTGCAACGGCTGCTTCTGTCAGTACGCGTGTGGTTTCTTGGAACGATGCTGCTGAGATGAAGGATTCTGTTGCCAGAGATGCCTTCGTGATACCCAACAGGTCACGTTCGAACTTAGCTGGGATCTTACCATCCTGCTCAAGTTTACGGTTAGAAACTTTAACACGTGAGTACTCAACCTGCTCACCTTCAAGGAATTCAGAGCTTCCCGCGTCAGAGATAGTCACTTTACGCAGCATCTGACGAACGATAACTTCGATGTGTTTATCGTTAATCTTAACGCCTTGTAAGCGGTAAACTTCCTGAACCTCGTTCGTGATATAACGCGTAACCGCATGAACACCACGCAGACGCAAGATATCGTGTGGAGACTCTGGGCCATCGGAGATCACGTCACCGCGCTCTACGATCTCACCTTCAAACACGTTGAGCTGACGCCATTTAGGGATCATCTCTTCATACGGATCAGAACCATCCATCGGTGTGATCACCAGACGACGTTTACCTTTGGTTTCTTTACCGAAGGAAACAATACCGCTGATCTCAGCCAAGATTGCAGGCTCTTTCGGACGACGTGCTTCAAACAGGTCAGCAACGCGTGGTAGACCACCCGTGATATCTTTAGTCCCCACAGATTCTTGTGGAATACGCGCTAAAGTATCACCCACGTTGATAGCGATGCCATCATCTAACTGAACAATTGCTTTACCCGGTAAGAAGTACTGAGCAGGCATGTCTGTGTTAGGAATAAGCACATCGTTACCATTTGCATCAACAACACGCAATGCAGGACGCAGGTCTTTACCACCACTAGTACGTTCCGCAGTATCCAGAACAACGATTGAAGACAGACCGGTTAATTCATCAGTCTGACGAGTCATTGTTTGACCATCAATCATGTCAGAGAAGCGGATAATACCGGATACTTCACTGACAACTGGCATGGTATGTGGATCCCAGTTAGCAACAGTTTCGCCACCGTTAACTGCTTCACCGTCACCTTTAGTCAGGTGCGCACCGTAAGGAACTTTGTAGCTCTCTTTAGTGCGACCGAACTCATCAATCAGGCGTAATTCGGTATTACGTGAAGTAATAACCAGTTTGCCTTCTGAGTTAGTCACAAATTTCGCGTTAACCAGTTTTAGCGTACCTGGATTACGAACTTGGATGCTAGATTCTGCTGCCGCACGAGATGCCGCACCACCGATGTGGAACGTACGCATCGTCAACTGTGTACCTGGTTCACCGATTGACTGTGCCGCGATAACCCCGATAGCTTCACCTTTGTTGATGATATGACCACGAGCCAGGTCACGACCATAACAGTGAGCACACACACCGAAGTCAGTTTCACAGCTAACGACTGAACGGACTTTAACGCTGTCAACAGAGTTTTCTTCTAACAGGTCACACCATTTTTCGTGTAGCAACGTATTACGTGGAACCAGAATGTCCGCGGTACCTGGGATCAGGATGTCTTCCGCAGTCACACGACCCAATACACGCTCACGCAGTGGTTCTTTAACATCGCCACCCTCGATAACCGGAGTCATCAGGATACCTTCGTGAGTACCACAATCGTCTTCAGTCACAACCAAGTCCTGAGCAACGTCAACGAGACGACGAGTCAGATAACCGGAGTTCGCTGTTTTCAATGCGGTATCCGCAAGACCTTTACGAGCACCGTGCGTAGAAATAAAGTACTGGAGAACGTTCAGACCTTCACGGAAGTTCGCCGTGATTGGTGTTTCGATGATTGAGCCATCTGGCTTAGCCATCAGACCACGCATACCCGCAAGCTGACGGATCTGAGCGGCAGAACCACGAGCACCGGAGTCGGCCATCATAAAGATACTGTTGAAAGAAACCTGTTGTTCTTCTTCACCGTCACGGTTAATAACTGTTTCAGTTGACAGGTTTTCCATCATCGCTTTAGCAACACGTTCGTTTGCCGCAGCCCAGATATCGATAACTTTGTTGTAACGTTCGCCTGCTGTCACCAGACCAGACTGGAACTGTTCCTGAATTTCTGCAACTTCCGCTTCTGCTTCGGCGATGATCCCTGCTTTTTTCTCAGGAATAACCATATCGTCGATACCAACAGATGCACCAGAGCGTGCCGCGTAGGCAAAACCGGTATACATGATTTGGTCAGCAAAAATAACCGTTGGTTTCAGACCCAGTACACGGTAACAGGTGTTCAGCATTTTGGAGATCGCTTTCTTACCTAGCGCTTGGTTAACCAGCGAATAAGGCAAGCCTTTTGGTACGATCATCCACAAAATTGCACGACCAACAGTAGTATCAACCATACTGGTGTTAATCGTAATGTTACCTTCACCGTCTTTCACTTCTTCAGTGATACGGACTTTAACGCGGGCATGCAGTGATGCATGACCTGAACGGTAAACACGCTCAGCTTCTTTCGGGCCGGCCAGAACCATGCCTTCGCCTTTCGCGTTTACGCAGTCACGAGTCATATAGTAGAGACCCAATACAACGTCCTGTGAAGGAACGATGATAGGCTCACCACTTGCTGGTGACAGAATGTTGTTGGTTGACATCATCAACGCACGTGCTTCTAACTGAGCTTCCAGAGTTAGAGGAACGTGTACCGCCATTTGGTCACCATCGAAGTCGGCGTTATATGCCGCACAAACGAGTGGGTGCAATTGGATAGCTTTACCTTCGATCAGAATTGGTTCGAACGCTTGGATACCCAGACGGTGAAGTGTTGGTGCACGGTTCAGCATGACTGGGTGTTCACGGATAACTTCATCCAAGATATCCCAAACTACCGCTTCTTCGCGCTCAACCATTTTCTTCGCTGCTTTAATGGTTGTTGCCAGACCACGTAGTTCTAATTTGCCATAAATAAATGGTTTGAATAGCTCAAGAGCCATTTTCTTAGGCAGACCACACTGATGCAGACGCAGGTATGGACCTACTGTAATAACCGAACGACCTGAGTAGTCAACACGCTTACCTAGCAAGTTCTGACGGAAACGACCTTGTTTACCTTTGATCATATCAGCCAAAGATTTCAGAGGACGTTTGTTAGAGCCTGTAATTGCACGACCACGACGACCGTTATCTAACAGTGCGTCAACCGCTTCTTGCAGCATACGTTTTTCGTTACGTACGATGATGTCTGGCGCAGCCAGATCCAGAAGACGTTTCAGACGGTTGTTACGGTTGATCACGCGACGATACAGATCGTTCAGATCTGACGTTGCGAAACGGCCACCATCCAGAGGAACTAATGGACGTAGATCAGGTGGTAACACAGGTAGAACGTTCAGGATCATCCACTCTGGTTTGTTGCCAGATTGAATGAACGCTTCTAACAGTTTAATGCGCTTAGTCAGCTTCTTACGCTTAGTTTCAGAGTTAGTTTCATTCAACTCTTCGCGTAGTGTTTCACACTCGTTCTCAAGATCGAGGTTTTTCAGCAGACCTTGGATTGCTTCCGCACCCATTTTCGCGTCAAATTCGTCACCGAACTCTTCCAGCGCATCAAGGTATTGTTCTTCTGTCAGGATCTGTCCACGTTCAAGGCTAGTCATACCGCCTTCAACAACGACATAAGATTCAAAATACAGAACACGCTCGATATCACGCAGAGGCATATCAAGTAACAAACCGATACGGGATGGCAGTGATTTTAAGAACCAGATGTGTGCTGTCGGAGAAGCAAGTTCAATATGCCCCATGCGCTCACGACGAACTTTAGTCTGGGTGACTTCAACGCCACATTTCTCACAAATCACACCGCGGTGTTTTAAACGTTTGTACTTACCGCACAGACATTCGTAGTCTTTTACTGGCCCGAAAATACGCGCACAGAAAAGGCCGTCACGCTCAGGTTTGAACGTACGGTAGTTAATGGTTTCTGGCTTTTTCACTTCACCGAATGACCATGAGCGGATCATATCAGGTGATGCCAGAGCAATTTTGATCGCATCAAACTCTTCGGTCTTGGTTTGCGCTTTCAGAAACTTAATTAAGTCTTTCACAAAATGGCTCCTGTCGGAGTTAGACCTGTCAGGTGAGAGGCCCCTGCCTCTCCCCTAATCCCAGTACTTATACTGGCCGGAAGACTAAAATTAGCCTTCCGGTACAAACGAATTACTCGTCTTCCAGTTCGATGTTGATACCCAGTGAACGGATTTCTTTCAACAATACGTTGAAGGATTCCGGCATACCAGGTTCCATCTGATGGCTGCCATCGACGATGTTTTTATACATCTTCGTACGGCCGTTAACGTCATCCGACTTAACAGTCAACATCTCTTGGAGTGTATAGGCTGCACCGTATGCTTCCAGTGCCCACACTTCCATCTCCCCGAAACGCTGACCACCGAACTGAGCTTTACCACCCAGCGGTTGCTGAGTAACCAAGCTGTAAGAACCAGTAGAACGGGCGTGCATTTTATCGTCAACCAAGTGGTTCAGTTTCAGCATGTACATGTAACCAACAGTTACTTGACGCTCAAACTTCTCACCAGTACGGCCGTCGAACAATGTAATCTGACCAGAAGTTGGCAGACCACCCAGTTTCAACAGTTCTTTAATTTCAATTTCTTTCGCACCATCAAACACTGGCGTTGCGATTGGCATACCTTTTTTCAGGTTCTCAGCCAGACGCAATACTTCTTCATCAGAGAAAGTATTCAGATCCACTTTTTGACGTGGGTCATCACCAAGGTCATAGGCTTTCTGGATAAACTCACGCAGTTTGGCAACTTCTTGCTGCTGTTTAAGCATAGCATTAATTTTGTCACCAATACCTTTCGCAGCCATACCCAAGTGGGTTTCCAGAATCTGACCGATGTTCATACGTGAAGGTACGCCCAGTGGGTTCAGAACGATGTCTACAGGGTTACCGTTTTCATCGTAAGGCATGTCTTCAACTGGGTTGATTTTTGAGATAACACCCTTGTTACCATGGCGACCCGCCATTTTATCACCCGGTTGGATCTGACGTTTAACAGCCAGATAAACCTTAACAATTTTCAGTACGCCTGGAGCCAGATCATCACCTTGGGTGATCTTACGACGCTTAGCATCGAGTTTTTTCTCAAACTCAGATTTCAGCTCATCGTACTGCTCAGCAAGTTGCTCTAACTGGTTCTGTTTCTCTTCATCAGCCAGAGACAGCTCTAACCAGCGATCGCGAGGCAGTTTGTCCAGTTTCTCTGCTTCAATTCCGCCACTGATCAATACAGAACGGATACGAGCAAATATACCGGCTTCGAAAATACGTAACTCTTCAGTTAAGTCTTTCTTAGCATCACGTAATTGTGTTTCTTCGATTTCCAGCGCACGCTTGTCTTTTTCTACGCCATCACGGGTAAATACTTGTACGTCAATAACCGTACCAGAAACACCGTTAGGAACGCGTAGAGAAGAGTCTTTAACGTCAGACGCTTTTTCACCAAAGATTGCACGTAGCAATTTCTCTTCTGGTGTCAGTTGGGTTTCGCCTTTCGGCGTCACTTTACCAACTAGGATATCGCCGCCTTTAACTTCAGCACCGATGTACACGATACCAGACTCATCGAGTTTAGAGAGTGCCGCTTCACCGACGTTAGGAATATCAGCAGTAATTTCTTCAGGCCCCAGTTTGGTGTCACGAGACACACAAGAGAGTTCCTGAATATGGATGGTTGTAAAACGGTCTTCTTGAACAACACGCTCAGAAACGAGGATGGAGTCCTCGAAGTTATAACCATTCCATGGCATGAATGCCACGCGCATGTTTTGGCCAAGTGCCAATTCACCTAGGTCAGTTGAAGGACCATCAGCTAACACGTCACCACGTTCAACTGGTTCACCTAAAGATACACAAGGCATCTGGTTAATACAGGTGTTCTGGTTAGAACGGGTATATTTGGTTAGGTTATAAATATCGATTCCAGCTTCACCCGGATACATCTCATCTTCATTAACTTTAATAACGATACGAGAAGCATCAACGTACTGAACTGTACCACCGCGTTTTGCAACTGCTGTTACACCGGAGTCAACAGCAACCGCACGTTCCATACCTGTACCCACTAATGGTTTATCAGCGCGTAAAGTTGGAACCGCTTGACGTTGCATGTTCGCACCCATCAATGCACGGTTAGCATCATCGTGTTCAAGGAATGGGATCAGTGACGCACCAACAGAAACAACCTGTTGCGTCGAAACGTCCATATATTCAACTTGATCGCGGCTGAACAAGCTTGATTCACCACGGTTACGACAAGTGATCAGTTCTTCAACGAAGCTACCATCTTCCGCCAATACGGTGTTTGCCTGAGCAATGATGAAGTTACCTTCTTCAATTGCTGACAGATAGTGAATTTCGTCAGTAACGATACCATCGCGCACTAAACGGTAAGGTGTTTCTAGGAAACCATACTCGTTAGTCTGTGCATAAACAGACAATGAGTTAATCAGACCGATGTTCGGACCTTCAGGGGTTTCGATTGGACAAACACGACCGTAGTGAGTTGGGTGAACGTCACGTACTTCAAAGCCCGCACGCTCACGAGTCAGACCGCCTGGGCCTAATGCTGAGATACGACGTTTGTGTGTGATTTCTGACAGTGGGTTGTTTTGGTCCATAAATTGAGACAATTGGCTGGAACCAAAGAACTCTTTCACTGCCGCAGAAATTGGCTTCGCGTTGATCATATCTTGTGGCATCAATGCATCGAGGTCGCCCAGAGAAAGACGCTCTTTCACTGCACGCTCAACACGGACCAGACCGACACGGAACTGGTTTTCTGCCATTTCACCAACAGAACGAATACGACGGTTACCTAAGTGGTCAATATCGTCGACTTCGCCTTTACCGTTACGGATATCGATGAGCTTACGCATAACATCAATGATGTCTTCTTCACTCAGGATACCAGAACCTTCGATTTCATCGCGGCCCAGTGAACGGTTGAACTTCATGCGACCTACCGCAGACAAGTCGTAACGATCTTCTGAGAAGAACAGATTATCGAACAGGTTTTCAGCCGCTTCACGTGTTGGTGGCTCACCAGGGCGCATCATACGGTAGATTTCTACCAGCGCGCTCAGGCGGTCATTTGTTGGATCGACACGCAGGGTTTCAGAAATGTAAGCACCGTGGTCTAAGTCGTTGGTAAACAATGTTTCAATTGTTTTATGACCCGCTTGGCTCAGACGTGCCAACATATCTAATGAAAGTTCCATGTTAGCTGCACAAATCAGCTCGCCAGTACTTTCATCAATGTAATCTCTTGCGACTACTTTACCCGCGATATATTCAACAGGCACTTCAATGCTGTTGACTTCTTCTTTTTCTAGCAAGCGGATATGACGTGCAGTGATACGACGGCCTTTTTCAACATAGACTTTGCCGTTTGCTTCAATATCAAATGAAGCAGTTTCACCACGTAGACGCTCAGGAACCAGCGTCATCATCAGCTTGTTATCACGGATTTGGAATACAGTTTTGTCGAAGAACAAGTTCAGAATGTCTTCGGTGCTGTAATCCATTGCACGTAGAATAATGGTCGCAGGTAATTTACGGCGACGGTCGATACGTACAAACAGGTTATCTTTCGGATCGAATTCGAAATCAAGCCATGAACCGCGGTAAGGGATAATACGCGCGTTGTACAGGACTTTACCTGAGGAGTGTGTTTTACCTTTGTCGCTGTCGAAGAACACACCAGGGCTACGGTGTAACTGAGAAACGATAACACGCTCAGTACCGTTGATAACGAAGGTTCCGTTTTCGGTCATGAGTGGAATTTCACCCATGTAGACTTCTTGTTCTTTGATGTCTTTTACAGTGCCTTCTGGTGCTTCACGCTCATAAACAATGAGACGCAGCTTAACACGCAGTGGTGCAGAGTATGTGACGCCACGGATTTGACATTCTTTAACATCAAAAACAGGCTCACCCAGACGATAGCTGACATATTGCAGTTCAGCATTACCGCTGTAGCTCTGAATAGGAAACACAGAACGGAAAGCTGCTTCCAGCCCGTTCTGACCATCAGGATCTTGCTCGATAAACTTCTGGAACGAGTCAAGTTGGATAGAAAGGAGATAAGGTACATCCAACACTTGTGGACGTTTACCAAAATCCTTACGAATACGTTTTTTCTCGGTATAGGAGTAAACCATAGGGTTCCTCAGCTCGCTGATCAGTGACCCACTCTGTCCGTCCATAAGGACAGCATCGATAACGCTATTTTTTGAAATGGAAAATGAACACTTTCCGTAATACTCATTGCTATTACTCTTAAATCATTTCATTGTGCCACTCTGACTACCGAGCTACCCGAGCGGGTCGTAGCTGAGAACACAGTATATTAAGTCGTCAATAGAAAGAAGTATTGGAGGGTTTGTTAACATCAAAATTGCGTGAAAAAGCTGTTAACACCCAATCACGCTTTACAGCGCAAAAAGGCTGGTGATTAAAAAATCACCAGCCATCAGCCTTTAAGTTAGGCTGCAAACTGAAGACTGAACTTATTTAAGCTCAACAGAAGCGCCTGCTTCTTCAAGAGATTTTTTCAGAGCTTCAGCTTCGTCTTTGCTAGCACCTTCTTTAATAGTTGCTGGCGCAGATTCTACCATATCTTTAGCTTCTTTCAGACCCAGACCGGTCGCACCGCGAACTGCTTTGATAACAGCAACTTTGTTACCGCCAACAGAAGCCAGAACAACGTCGAACTCAGTTTTTTCTTCAGCAGCTTCAGCAGCAGCACCTGGAGCAACAGCAACAGCTGCAGCAGCAGAAACGCCGAATTTTTCTTCCATCATAGTGATCAGTTCAACAACGTCCATTACAGACATTTCAGCAACTGCGTCAAGGATTTGGTCTTTAGTGATAGACATAACAAGTGTTCCTAAAATTCAGAAATAGTTTATACGTTAAAAAGCAACGAAGGAAAGGGCTTATGCAGCTTCTTTCTGATCGCGCAGAGCAGCCAGAGTGCGAACCAGTTTGCCTGCAGCGGCTTCTTTCATGGTTGCCATCAGGCGTGCGATTGCTTCTTCGTAAGTTGGGAGTGTTGCCAGACGATCGATATCTTTCGCTTGGATTAACTCACCTTCAAAGGCCGCAGCTTTAATCTCAAATGCTGGATTCGCTTTCGCGAACTCTTTGAACAGACGAGCAGCAGCGCCCGGGTGTTCGTTAGAGAAAGCAATCAAGGTTGGACCAACAAACGCGTCTTTCAGGACTTCGTAAGAAGTACCTTCAACAGCACGACGGATCAGCGTGTTACGAACAACACGGATGTAAACGCCAGCTTCGCGACCTGCTTTACGCAGTTCAGTCATTTTTGCTACAGTTACGCCGCGTGAATCAGCAACAACTGCAGAAAGCGCGCCTTTGGCTACTTCGCTGACTTCAGCAACAATCGCTTGTTTGTCTTGAAGATTTAGTGCCATTAGCTTCTTGCTCCTGGATTAACCGGGAAACCCCGGGGACTCACATCACCCAAACACGACATGTGTTGAGCGCTAAAACACGGTGAGCAGAAGCCAGAATAAAATTCTTGGTATCTCTGTCACCGTCTACGCAGGTAGATTAAGTATTGCTACACCTGCGGTCTTGGACGGGGTCTGGAAAGGCCAGACTCCATACCGAAATTCGCGGTTTACTAATACTAAAATAGTACTAGCAAACTCAAGGCGTCAGATTTTATACAAATCTGACGCAAAGGTAAAGTTTAATTACTAAAAGTATTAGTATTAAACTGCTGCTGACAGACCAGCTTGGTCGATAGCAACACCTGCACCCATCGTAGTAGACAGGCTAACTTTCTTGATGTACACGCCTTTAGCAGAAGCTGGTTTTGCTTTTTTCAGCGCAATCAGCAGTGCTTCTAGGTTTTCTTTCAGTTTGTCAGCATCAAAGTCAACTTTACCGATAGTGGTGTGAATGATACCGTTTTTGTCGTTACGGTAACGAACCTGACCTGCTTTAGCATTTTGAACTGCTTCAGCAACGTTAGGTGTTACAGTACCCACTTTCGGGTTTGGCATCAGACCACGTGGACCCAGGATTTGACCTAATTGGCCAACAACGCGCATTGCATCTGGAGAAGCAATAACAACGTCGAAATCCATCTCACCAGCTTTAATTTTATCAGCCAGATCGTCCATACCAACCAGCTCAGCACCAGCAGCTTTAGCTGCTTCAGAGTTTGCGCCTTGAGTAAAGACTGCAACGCGAACTGAACGGCCAGTACCGTGTGGCAGTACAGTTGCACCACGTACGTTCTGATCAGATTTACGAGCGTCGATGCCGAGGTTAACAGCAACGTCAACGCTTTCTACGAATTTAGCAGTCGCTAATTCTTTCAGCAGAGCAACGGCTTCGTTGATGTCATACTGTTTAGTTGAATCAACTTTTTCACGGATATTGCGCATGCGCTTATTCAGTTTAGCCATTGATTAGTCCTCCACAACCAGGCCCATGGAACGAGCAGTACCTTCGATTGAACGCATCATAGCGTCAACATCAGCACCAGTCATGTCCGCAGCTTTAGTTTCAGCGATTTCGCGAATCTGAGCAGAGGTTACTTTACCAACTTTCTCTTTGTTCGGCTTACCAGAACCAGACTTAACGCCAGCCGCTTTTTTCAGCAAAATTGCAGCCGGTGGAGTTTTGGTAACGAAAGTGAAAGAACGGTCTGCGTAAACAGTGATAACAACAGGAATTGGCAAACCTTTTTCTAGGCTGTCTGTTTTTGCGTTAAACGCTTTACAGAATTCCATGATGTTCACACCTTGTTGACCCAGCGCTGGACCAACCGGTGGGCTTGGGTTAGCCATACCAGCCGCAACTTGCAGCTTAACGTAGGCTTGTACTTTCTTAGCCATGTATATTTCCTCTAGATGGGTGATAGCGCCTAATTTTAGGCTCCCCGTTAATTAACACGCCCCGCAATTTGTTAACCAAATAATGCAAAGCGTAAAAAACAAAAGGCGCGAAATTGTAGTCAAATTTCACACCTTTTGCAAGCCAGTTTTTGCCGTAAAAAGTTAGACTTTTTCGACTTGGCTGAAATCTAATTCGACAGGCGTTGCACGACCGAAAATAGAAACAGAGACCTTCAAGCGGCTCTTTTCATAGTCGATTTCTTCAACCACACCGTTAAAGTCAGCGAATGGACCTTCGCTAACACGCACCATTTCACCTGGCTCAAACAATGTCTTAGGACGTGGTTTGTCGCCAACTTGCTGTAGGCGATTCATAATCGCATCGACTTCTTTATCACTAATTGGTGCTGGACGATCCGACGTTCCACCGATGAAGCCCATCACACGCGGTACACTACGTACTAAGTGCCATGAATCATCATTCATAACCATTTGAACTAATACATAGCCTGGAAAAAACTTACGTTCGCTTTTGCGACGCTGACCACTACGGATCTCAACAACTTCTTCGGTTGGAACCATGACTTCGCCGAAAGAGTCTTCCATACCATGCAATTTGATATGTTCACGTAGTGATTGCGCTACACGGCCTTCAAAACCAGAGAAAGCCTGAATAACATACCAGCGCTTTTTAGGTGAATCTGACATTTAGAATAACCTCAGGCTTGTAATAATCGAAACTAAACGCACTAGGATACCATCTAATCCCCACAGTATTAATGACATAACAGCCGTTACTGCAGCAACAATCAAAGTCGTTTGTAATGCTTCTTGGCGAGTTGGCCAAATCACTTTTCGCATCTCAATGCGAGCTTCACGCGCAAACGATAGTGCTTGTTTCCCCTTTACGGTCCACAAAGCGACAGCACCTGCAATGGCGACAATAGCCACAACAGCAAAAGCACGCAGCGCGAGGTTATATTGACGGAAGTAATAGTTGCCAGCTATAGCAATCAGTAGTAGGACAGCTACCACCACCCACTTAAAGACGTCTACACTGCGTCCACTTCCTTGAGCTTCGCTATTCGCACTCATAATTCAACCTGTTACCATGAAGTATGTATAAAGCCTGTTAGCCTACAAAACGGTAAAGCAAACAGACCGAACCAATAGAATATGCCAACATATCCCTTATGTACCCGCCGAGCTTGCTAAGTCAAACAGGGAGTATCGTTGACAATACCTGCAAAAGTAAAAGTGTCGTCAGCGAGCAAAAAGACAATTGCGCCCTATCTACTTTCCGCAGGTCATTACTGGCATGCTCAGCAAATTTTTCGCCACGATATTATGAAAATGAATTTCTTAATGTGGCAGCGGTAAAATATACCATATCTTCTGAGCAAAACCTTAATAAATCTCATATAACTGCATAAAGCTGGTGATACAGCCGTTATTTCGTTGCATCAGAGCCTATCTCACCAATAATTAGAACAACTATTGATGAGATAGGTTCTTAATTTTACAACGCATATACTCACAATCCATCGGGTCATATAGTTAGTCTATATAACTCGAATAATTTTAAGTATAAAAAGGGCAT
>NZ_JAMPOG010000048.1:0-42040 GCF_028480065.1 Providencia sp. PROV189 | reverse complement strand
ATACACAGCGCCACAACTTTTTCACGGTCAGTAATATCAAGTGGGATAAAACGAAAATGAGAGTATTGCTCAAGAATATGTAGACGAGACTGTTTCAGACCCTGATCGTAATAAGCATTCATGTTGTCGATCCCAACAACCTCATGACCACTATCTAATAAACGCTGACATAGTCTAAAACCGATAAAACCTGCACTACCAGTAACTAAATATTTCATATTAATTCCATAAAGTTAATTGAATATATAACTTTGATATAAAAACTCACCTTTGGCTAAAAAAGTGACTTTGGCTAAATACGGTAAAATGCAATAAACAAAAATAAATAAAAACTCGAAAGTTTTTTTTCGTTGCAATGCATTATTTAATAAATATAGCAAAGGAAAGATGACGAAAAACCAAAAATAGTTTGCCAATCTTGAAAGTAGCCCAATGTCTAGCCCCATAATAAATGACCAGAAAGTTATTACAAATATAGCGAGACAAAAATTCATATAGTTAAAGTGAGTTTCTTTTTTATTATTGAATATAAAAAAGAAATATAAAATCAAAGGAAGATAATATAATTTTGTTATTATAACTGATATATCTCTAGGTTGAAAGTACTTACTTTCCATATACGAACTATATTTCATATTTGTTAGTTCAAGAATAAATGGTACAGATTGGGATAGAAATATATAGAATGGTAAGCTTAATGAAAATAACAAAAAAGGATAGCGTAATACAAATTTTAATAAAGGCCTAACAAATAACAAAGCTATAAAAATAATAGCTGTAAAATGGAAAGTCATTGAAAACAAGCAGCCAATAATATAAGTTTTATATTTTTTTTCATAAAGAGTTATAGTTAACAATGGCAATAGAGTTAAAGCTGCATATTGACGTATTCCATTTAATTGATTGTTATATATGTTTGTTACAGTAATAAATAGAGCAAAAAAAATCCAAAGTGTAATATGATAATGCTTAAGTTTTTTTAGGTAAAGGAATATAAAAAGGGATTGAACAAAGGAAAATAGTATGAATATAAACTGAGATGGTAATTCCAAGTTATTCAAAATAATATTTGAATAATAAAAGAAAAACTCTCCTGAGTTAAAATATCTCTCCAAAACCCAAGGGTTTTCATATATGTATATATATGATGGGTAATCAGAACCAACATTATATTGCAACCCAGCAATCAAGAAATAAACAATAAAAGCAGGAAGGTATAATATAAAGCTAGGAGTGTAATTTTTTATTATATAGAAATAAAAAGTACAGAAAAGAAGTAGAAATAGAAAGGTCATGTCTATTTTATTTACTTATTAAGTGAGGAGAAATTTTCTATTCCAGAAAATAATGTTTTTTTAAAAGAGAAGAAGCTAATATATTTTTTATATACTGTGTGCTTTTTTATAGCCCAAATTAAAGCCAAAAGTTTAGCTTTTTTCGAACCAAAAATACGACATAGCATAGCACCTTTAGCTTGAATTTTATCTCGTGATGAAAAAAAATCTTTTCCAGAACTTTCCATTGGGTGAATACAAATATTTATAGGAAAGAAACATACTTTACCTTTTTTCTTTATAATATCGGTAGAAAAAATATATTCTTCACCTGATGGGAATGTCGTTCCCAAGCCGAAATTTTTATCAAATTCAACTTTAGTTTTCAGTAAAATTGATTTTGATATTAGCATCTCAACACTACTAATTTTTGAAGCGGAAATTAAAGAAAAAAAGAATTGTTTATCAGGATAATTTTTGTATTCTATTTTACTTTCATTATCAGTGATTACTTTCCCAATTGCAAGGTCTATATTATTTTTACTTGCAATATCTTTAAGAGTAAATAAATTTTCCTTAATAATTGAAATATCATCATCAGCTATGTAGCAATGCGTAGAATTAGTATCATTTTTAATAAAATAGCTTAGGCAATTATTTCTATTATTTGATAATCCACTTTTTTTCAAATGTAATAAAACGTATGAATTGCTACTGAAGACTTTATCTAAATGTGATATATAGAAATCATCATTATGTTCTTTTTCACCTTGGCATGATATTATGTAATTAAGTTTATCACTAACAGGAAACTGATGGGATTGAATATTAGATAGTCTCTTATAGGTCGTTGAGATCAATATTGCTATCATTATTTTAGGATCTCCAAATATTTAGAAAGAGTATTTTCTGGACTAAATCTACTCATTATATCATAAGAAATCTCTTTTTTATTAAAAGAAGTTTTAAAAAACAAATTTGACGGCTTTTCTAAATCATTTTCATAGATAAAACCATTAAAACCAGATTTTATAATTTCGTTTATTCCTCCCGAAATATTTCTAGAAATAACTGGGCAGCCCAAGTATAAAGATTCTAATACAATATTAGGGAAACCCTCATATCTAGAAGATAGAATAAAACAAAGAGCATTTTTTAACAAAAAATTAATATCATTTCTAAAACCAATTAAAAAAATATGATTGCCTAGATTGTTATCTTTAATTATTCTAGCTAAGTCACTCTCCATTGGTCCTGTGCCAGCAATTAAAAGAGGAATATTTTTCTGAAAAAATATTGAACTTTTGTATTCGGTTATTAATAAATCGAACCCTTTTTGATATGTTAATCTTCCAGCAGATAGGATATATTTTTTAAATGGTAATGAGTCCTCATATCTTATCTCCTTTAGTTCAGTGGATGGAATAGCCGGATTATTAATTTTTACTATTTGATTTTTTTTTGTCATTCTTGTTACGTTTTGTATGGATTTTAACATATCATTAGATTGACAAACAATATAGTCATATTTTTTATAGAAAAATCTATATATTAAAGATGAGAGTATAAAATAAATTTTACCTTTACCTTTACCATATATTTCAGGAATATTTGTTTCTCTACAAATTATATTTATTTTTTTGGGGAGAAAAGGGATTAACAAACTAAATAATAGTGAAAAATAAGCAACAGTAGTTATAATATTTTCTGGCTTCTCAGTCCTAATAATATTTATTAATCTAGGTAAGGAATGAATGACTTTTTTCTTCTCTAAAAAGCTTAATTGTATATTATCATTTAAATTACTTATGTTTTTATTTTCATCTTTAGAGTAGCAACATATTATATGTACAGAGTATATTCTTGATAAAAAATTTGCTAATGCAATGATGTTTTTTTCAGCACCACCGCCTCCTAAAGACGGTAATATTATAAATACCTTTTTCATATTCATATAATGTTTTTTTTCATTTTTATATATGTGATAGAATAGTCTAAAGAAAAGAGAAACCTAGCAATAGTAATTGCTATGGCACCACCTAAGACACCAAATTTATATATTAGCAGGTATGAGAGTATAGCTGATAATATAGAAACTCGCATAGAGATTTTTTTATAAATTAAATCATGCGAATTAGGTAAAAAATACCCTTTACTTAGAGCATTAGTTACACCATTGAAAAAAATCCCAAAAGAAATGATATAAAGATATAAATTATTAATTGCAAGTTCATCACCAATTAAATACTTTAAAAAAAACTCGCCTAATGTAAAAATGAATGTCATTGATAAAGTGCTAAATATAATATTAATAAATAATATATTTTTCAATTGACTTCCAGAATCTTGAATTATTACTGGATATATTGCTTTTGCAAATACATCTTGAAAAGTCATTATTATACTACATATTCTTGATGCAATTGCAAATTTAGCAAACTGCAATGTACTTGCGTAGCTTCCTAAAATAATAACTGGAATTGAATTATAGAAATTAGGAGCTAGTATACCAATAAAGATATTCCAACCTCTTTTTATATAGCTGTTAAAATATTTAGGCTTTATTACTTTTACTTTATAAATCTTAATCAAGTAAAAGCTTAGTATTATACCTGATATTAAACTAGGGTAACTGGTAAAATATAATAGAAAAAGAAAATCACCAGGTTCTTTTAAAAAGAAAATTATAAAAAGAAGAGTGGTTATTTTTGTGGCAAGAGCACTTATTAAAAGAATCTTTGTTTTATTTATTGATAAAAAAAACCACGGGCTAGATAAAAAATAGCCAAAAATATATGGAATTAAGGATGACCATATATACATCATGAATTCACTTTTAAATAAAATAAAATAAAAGGATATTATAATGATATATATAAAAGAAAGAAAAAGTCTGATTGCCTGATAATTTGAGAATAAAAAATCTCTAGCTTTCTTATTGTTTATATTTTTAGATACATCTCTAACTCCTGAATATTGAACTCCATAATCCACAATGGTATTTCCGAAGGTTAATATGGTCATTATTAATAAATATTGACCATACATATCAGCCCCTAAAGCACTAGTTAGCAATGGCATAGAGATTATGGGTATCAATAAGCCTATTATCTCTATAGAACCAAGACTGAAAATATTATTTATTATTATTTTTTTGCTGCTCATGTTTATTTTACTTAGATAGTAAATCAAGAAAATGTTCTACACGTAGATTTGCACAGCCATTTTGGCAAAAATATCCAAACTCTAATTTATAATCTTTACCATCATATATATAGCGGCATGGCTTTTCATCAATATACATTTGTGATGGATTATATGCACCAAAGATACATTGTAGTTCATTAATATAAAATTTACCATCTAATGATTCAAGAATATCAATGGCCATTGAATTGAAGTTTCCAGTTTCACATACTTTAGTTGCTAGTTTTAATAGCTCTAAAGGTGGTTCTCCCCAACCGTCTAAAAGGCTACCACTTGCAAAACCAGTCTTTCCTATTAATTTCTTATATCCAAAATAAGAATTACCTATTTTTATTATTCTCCATTCCCATTTGCATTCAATCCAGTCTTGAAATATTAAAAAATGTTTTTGGGCATGGCCTAAAAGAGGAATATTCATAGCAAACTTTTTTTTCTTCGGTAAAATCCCTAAAGCGAAAGCACCGTTAAAATATCCAAAAGATTTTCTAATAAATTTATTTGCCTGACTTTTATTCTTAAGCTTAAAAACTCCAGAACCACTAGCTCCAATGTTTGATTTAATTATTAAAGGAAATCTACTTTGTTCAATGAATTTTAATGCATCATTTTTTCTTACAAAAATATTTGTTTTTACATGAGGAAAATTATATAAAGATAACCAGGAATACATATTGCGTTTGTTTTCATATATAAAATTTTCATCATATGATGGATATATTTTTTTATTTAAAAAATGAGAAATAAAATAAAGCCTTTCATCATATATCGTTTTTCTCTCTTGGATAGAACAAGGTGGCCTACAGAGAAAACCATCTGCATCACTATTTTGTATTTGCTGTAGCCAGTCATTTGCATATAAGTCGATTAACACAAAATCTATATTAAGTTCAGTGCAAGCGTTAATATAATTATTTGTGCACTCTTTGTTAAATCCATCAAGTATGCCAAGTTTCATTATTTATCCAACTAATTTATTAAAAATATTCTTATTAGAAATGCTATTGATAAAACTACTAAGTTCTTCTTGATTATCTTTTCTAAAGTTTCTAGATAATAAAAAGGATGAAATTTCAATTAATGATGTCGCTAGAGGAGTAGGTATATTAGCAACTTTAGCTAAAGTTTCTAATAAAACTAAACCTTTAGGAACATCTTCATAGATATATCTTGAGTTTACATCCTCTGGGCCCTTAGGGCCCCCGGTTGCTGCATACATTTCAAAAACTTGTTTTGCATCTTGAGTTAGATCAACTTCATTTCTATATTTACATTCTTCTACATATGGTGATGGTATACCGTGGTAATGTGAGATGACTTTATTTTTTTCGTTATCCAGTTCTTCAATTAGATTCCAAATTGCTGGAGTAAAGGCCTCCTTATACATCCAAAATTCTCCCTTACTGTATTCAATTCTAGAAGCAGACATAATTGCTCCGATTGTATGTACAACAAGGTTAGGGTTATGGAGTGCAGATTCAATAATATTACTTCTTGTTTTATGATATGCCGGTGTTAGCTCTTTACATAGTTTTAGCGCGTCTTCTTTATATTTTTCTGGATATACTCCAATAGCATTTCGTATATTTTCAAATAATATTTGAATATGACCAGGAGATGTGATTCTTGCGTCATATGGAGTTGACTCACCCTCTATTAATATTACATTTTCTAAATCTATGTAATGTAAACTACCTAAATATCCAGGTATAGACATTATATATTTGGTTCTATCTGTAATATACTCTTTTATTTTTTTAGATATTTCATGGTGATACAATGTTTGAGTCATAATTATTATTAAATCTGCATCTTGTATACCATTTTTTATATTTCTAGTAATACTTTTTAATGGAATAAACTGATTAGTTATGTTTTTATGAGAAAGAAAAATTCCATTATTTTTTTTTATTACATTATAATTTTCATCATGTAAAGAGTTTGAGGTTTTTATTAGTGTTACATCGTGACCACGCAAGGTAAACATTGCAGCGTGTGCGCAACCTGCATTTCCAGCTCCGAGAATGCTAATATTCATCTATTACCCTATATAACCTGTATTTTAATTAGTGTGAATTTAGTTCGATTGAAAAGTCTTTGACATAGCTACCGCACTGGGTTGTCGGGTCCCAGAGCACCATCGAATTCTACATTCGTGCTTATTAATTGAAAACATTACGTTTTTACGTGGTCGCTCAATTGATAAGCACGTCTTATCATTCATCGCCCTCAAAAGGGCATGCATTTTCGCTGACTCGGTCAAGCGAAAGCGCCTAATAATATCACTAAATATAGTTGCTGACTATCGGTGTGATTGTCTTAGAGAATAGTCTTATTATTTTGCTAACTCTCGAACCTATTGTAAAGAATAGATTTATATTCTTTGGGATTCCTTTGCTGACCGTAGGCAATATTTTATCTGCTATCTTAGGAAATAACCTTATTTTTTATGGATGTATTTTATTCATTCGATTGAGATATATTTCTATACCCGAATATCGAGTTAAGATAAGTGAAATAATTTAGAAATATATCATTTTTATTTTTTGGTTATGCTAAATACGCCTTAGTGACGTTAAATTAATAAAGAGCAATAATTAATTTTATTATTTTATTAAATGAATAAAAAAGCATCAGAAATAAACCTTTCTGATAATTATAGTGTGATTTCTAAATAAGTCGAATTTCGACTGGAAATAAAAAACTAGCCGCGAATAATTCAGCGGCTAGTTTTATCATGGATATAACACTTTTATTAATGGCGATTGATTACCATTCGAACGGTACGGTTACCATGACGGAAGCACCAATATCATCACTGGTGTCGTAATCTGTTTTCGATACCCAGACTTTTGCATCGGTGCTGACCATGTTATCAAAGTTATGCCACCAACCTAAATCGACACCCTTGATTGTTTCTGATTTAGGGTAGATTTTGTTTTGTGGATAACTTTCTTTATTGACCTTGGCATAGACTAAACGTGTACTAACACGGTTATCATCGTCAAGGGTATATTCCACTTTGGCTGATAACATACGCCCATCACCACCCATGGCATGACCCAAAGGTGCACCTTGTTGGTAATAGCCATCTTTATAGATAAAGTGACGATACATCACGCCGTTTTTGTTCCATTCGGTATGGGTATTAGAACCTTCAATATACCAGCTTAAAGGCTGACCCCATGCAGTATGGTAGCCTTCAATACCCCCCATAAAAGCATTTTTCGATGGGAACATACCGGCTTCATCTTCACCGATCATTTGGCCGTAAACACTGACAGGTAAACCAATCAGCGGGTAGAGTTTGATTTTAGCGTCAAGCCCTGCAAGCTGGTTACCGGGGTCATCATTTTGATCACCCGTGTTATCTTTACCGGCCATCGCATTCCAGAAAGAATTCCAGTTGTTAGGGCGACCTTCACCTCCCCACATGACTACGCGTGAACCCCCTAACTCAAAGAAATCCGTTGGGTTCATGGTCATACGTAAACCAATGAGCTTGGTATGGGGTTGTGAGGAGTACTGCTTAATTTGACCTGCTGTAAGCTGATATTGCCATGAGCCAATCCATGATAACCAAGGGGTTTCAAAAGGACTTTGGTCTGCACGCTGTATCAGGAAACCTGTGACAGGACGTGCTGCATCAGTACGGATCAAGCTACCATCATGGCCTGGTCCCCACCATTGAGGGATCTCACCAAAGCTAACCCATTGGTTCCAAATTTTCACGCCGCCGTAAGAACCATTAAGGTTATAGTCAGAGCCATTTTCAACACGTAACGCTCGTTCAGCATTCGCTTTTAAATTTAAATCGACATCATCGGTGCTGTAATTACCTTCAACGGTATAACGGAAATCACTGTATTCGCTTTGCGCGAACCCCTGTGGCATGGATGGCTTACTCGTTGACAGGTAGGTTTGTAATTGGAGGTTATTTTTAGTGCGGCTGAGTTGTTGCTTAATACGCTGCACAATCGCTTCTTGTTCACTATTGGTGATATTTGCATTATTAAGTGAGCGGGTAATTTCTTCTGAAGATAGGGGCCATGTAGAAAGGCTGATTTGAATAACATTACGTTCTGATAACCATGCAAGGTCGTTTCGTAAGTTATTATCCGGTAGAACGAGACCCCCAGCAAGAGTATTGCCACTCATTACGCCCAATACCGTTAAAATGGCCAACTTGGTAAGCTTGATTTTTTTCATTGATGAATCCGTTGAGTTGAGTCGTCTAATTTTTTGTGTTTTAGCGCGAAAATAGGCGCAAAAGTAATAAGTAAATTCCGAACACGAGTAAAGTACGATATCGCCCACAATTATCTTACTGTTCTATTTGACGTATTAGTTAGGCATGTGTGCGGTGTTTTTTTTATATAATAGGCAAACTCTGAATAAATAAAAAGCAGATTATAGGCGCATGCGGTAAATTGCCTTTTTATGATGATATATCACAACATAATTAAAACAGTAGGCTAGAGGAACTATTTGTCTTATTTGGTGATACTGACTGTCTTAAAATGATTGAATAGCAAATTGATTAAACGGATTTCAATTAAGTGGAATTACTTATGTTGGCGCGGGAATAAAATTGGCGCCTTAATCAAATGAATATTAAGGCGCCGAGAGTTAATTGGGATTATCGACCATGCTCGGGTAACCAAATTTGCAAACGGAGGCCACCAAGTGGGCTATCGTCTGCTTTTACCCAGCCTTTATGCTGTGAGATTGCGGTTTCAACAATCGCAAGGCCTAGGCCAGTTCCGCCAGTCTCCCTATCGCGTGCTTCATCTGTACGGTAGAAAGGGCGGAAAATGTGTTCGCGATCAGCGGGGCTAACTCCTGGGCCATCATCATCGACAGTGATTAAGATGCCGTTGTTTTCCTCTTTAAAATTGACCGCAATGTGGGTATTTGAGTAGCGAAGGGCATTGCGAACGATATTTTCAAATGCACTGCCTATCGCCGATGGATTACAATAAATCGGCCATGGGCCTGGCGGGGCGGTGACATCTAACGTTTTATTCATCTGCTCTGCTTCAAAGCGAGCATCTTCTAGAATATCGCCCCATAA
Organism: Providencia sp. PROV189; assembly: GCF_028480065.1. NCBI lineage: Bacteria > Pseudomonadati > Pseudomonadota > Gammaproteobacteria > Enterobacterales > Morganellaceae > Providencia > Providencia sp. PROV189. Next base: position 32,488 of record NZ_JAMPOG010000048.1, on the reverse strand, counting down.
TTCATCGGCTTTAATATTCTCCCTTAAGATCTCATTTTTGTGCTGGCTACGTGATAGCACGAGTAAGTCATTGATCATACTATCTAGGCGATGCGTTTCGGTTTCGATACGTTCTAGCTCTTTACTTTCACCATGGCGGCGGCGTAAGAGTGCCGTTGCCAGTTGTAAGCGTGTGAGTGGCGTCCGTAGTTCGTGCGAGATATCAGAAATCAGTCGTTGTTGGGCAGTGACCATGCCATCAAGCGCGCTAATCATCTGGTTAAAACTGTTACCGGCAGAAAGAAACTCTTGCGGCCCCGATTCAAGTTCAGGGTGTGGTCGTAAATTGCCTTTTGCGACATCGTCTGCTGCCATTTTTAATTTACGGGCAGGGCGTGCCAAGCTCCATGATAACCAAAGTAATAATGGGGCGCTAATCAGCATAGTGGCAATTAATAACAAGAATGGCCGGTCAAACAATAAGTTAATAAAGTCTGATTGTGGGCTATTGGCTGGGCGAACTAAATAGAGTTGGTAATGGTCTTCACCGTCGCGAATGGAAAAAGGCCCAAGAATTTCCGCGCGACCATATTTTTTCTTTTTCGGGTGATCGGCATTGTCGGATTGCCCGATAAAGTTACGGATCACTTGCATTTCACTGGGCATCGCCCCGATAACACGTCCTTCACTGGTCACAATGATCAGACGTTGCCCCGGAGGCGCCCATTTTTTGATGGAATTAGAAATCCGCCTCCACCAAAGAAGGTCATTCATCGGCGCCTGTGCAAGTTCGGCTTCGATGTGTTGTTCAAGCATTTCCCCTTGGCGCTGCTCACTTTCCAGAAGGGAAGTGAGCTGCCGAGAGTCTAGCTTGGGTACCATCAGCACTAGCATTAACACTAGTGCGAGGGTAAACCAGAAAATTGCAAATATTCTTGCGGTTAAGCTATTTATCATGTTGCTGAAACCATCAAGTATCCACGACCACGTAAAGTTTTAAACCACGGTTGACCATCTGTACGCTCTGGCAATTTACGGCGTAAGTTAGAAATGTGCATATCAATAGCACGGTCAAATGGCGTTAAGCGTTTCCCAAGAACTTCTTGGCTTAGATGCTCTCTTGAAACGACTTGACCGAGGTGCTGAGCTAATAAATAGAGTAGCGTGAACTCAGTACCTGTTAGGTCTAGAATTTCGTTATCAAAGCTGGCCTCTTGGCGACCAGGGTTTAATTGTAGCTTATCAACTTGCAGAACAGGCGTATTGCTATTGTCGCCCTGATTCTGTTCGCTCCAATTAGAACGGCGCAATAGTGCACGGATACGGGCAACGAGTTCGCGGTCATTGAAAGGTTTAGGAAGATAGTCATCTGCACCTAACTCAAGGCCTAACACTTTGTCTAGCTCACTACCGCGAGCGGTTAACATAATGACAGGAGTTTGGTGGATTTGACGCAACTCTTTTAATGTCTCAATACCATTTTTCTTTGGCATCATGACATCAAGTAATAACAGATCAATGGACGAGTCCAGTTGTTGTAAAGCCTGTTCACCATCATAGGCGATGACAACGTTGAAACCTTCCATTTCGAGCAGTTCTTTTAAGAGCGACGTGAGTTCACGGTCGTCATCAACTAATAGGATTTTATGCATGTGTTTAAGTCCTCCAACTGCCAAAATACGATAACAATCTTCATGATTCCATGACTTTACGTTCTTTTACATGCTCTGACGCTAGTTTGCAGCCACCGGCGTATAGTTGTCCACATTGAATCACGAGCACTGTCCGAGAACAAGGAGTCAGAAATGCAAAGAACAGCACAAACAACAGTAATGTTGACGTTAGCCTCTGCATTCATTTTCGGCTCAGTGACGGCTTTTGGGGATACACCAGAAAATGTGGCACAAACTGGTGATGGTTCGACTCCCCTAATGTTGCAAATGCAAAATGAGCCTACCTCATCAGCGTTGGCTAAACTTCAGCATTATGAGCTGTTTGGTAGTGAAGAACGCACGAGTACATTTATGTTTAATGGTATCACGTTAAATGAAAAACAGCGCCAGCAATTACGTGATTTAATGGCAACACAACGCCGTTATCAATTTGATAACCCAGTTTCAGTGCAAGAGCGTGAAGCATTGCACAGTTTAATTACCGCAGACGACTTTGATGAGCAGGCAGTACGTGCCCAATTAGAAAAAAGTTTGCAAAAAGAATTAACTCAGCGTGTTGAAATGGCGCGAATTCATCATGAATTGTATCAGTTATTAACACCTGAGCAGAAAGCCCAACTTGAGCAGATCCATCAACAAAAAATGTCTCAATATCAGGCTTTGCAATAACTCATTGAATGAAATTTATTGAGTACCGAATTCTCTTGATCGTAGTAGTGAAGTAGCAATAAGTGAAGTTTTTTCCTTGCCATAGACACCATCCCTGTCTTTTACAGCCCCTTTTAGGGGCTTTTTTTTTGCGCTTAGCTTTTAAAATAAAAAATGGATCCCTCTCTATGCTTCCCTTTTGATCACCCGGTTGATGAAGGTTTTTATCGATAATATAAACATGCTGAGCAAATAATATAGGTTCTGAAACAACGGCAAAGGCGCTCTTTAGTGCTTCTATTTTTAATCATCAAGTAGACAAAGCCCTGCGAATTTTATCCTATCTTAGTGTTGTGCGTTTGGTCGATCGCCGCTTTGTGGTGAATTGTTCAGACTCGACTCTACAGAAACTGATTATTTAGTTAATTATTTTGGATAAAGCGAATTATTATTCCAGTGATTTTGCTATTAAGACAAAAAACGGGTTAAATTCATTTTATGAAGATGATCTCACTCTATTCCTATTGTTATTTTGCTCAAAATTCATAGTCTTTATGCCGTAAAATTGTTGTGTGTATTGCAAAGGAAAATAATATTATGAAAATGAAGGCTCTTGTTGCAGTCGCTGTCTCTGCTGTCATTTTGACGGGATGTAAAAACTTAGACCAAGGCATGCTAACTAACTCTGGTATGCAATTATTCCAAGCCGCTACTTTAACGGATGGTGACGTTAAGCAATTAAGCGACCAATCTTGTAAAGAAATGGACGCACAAAATAAAATTGCACCCGCTTCAAGCAAGTACTCTAAACGCTTAGATAAAATTGCTAAATCATTAGGCAATGAAATTGATGGCACACCAGTTAACTACAAAGTTTATATGACTGATGATGTGAATGCTTGGGCAATGGCGAATGGTTGCGTTCGTGTCTATAGCGGCCTGATGGATATCATGAATGATAACGAAGTCGAAGGTGTATTAGGTCATGAAATGGGCCACGTTGCACTCGGCCATACACGTAAAGCAATGCAAGTTGCTTATGCCGCGGTTGCCGCGCGTACCGCAGCAGCTTCAGCGGGTGGCGTTGTTGAGCAACTCAGCTCTTCACAATTAGCTGCGCTGGGTGAAAAACTGATTAACTCTCAGTTCTCTCAACATCAAGAGAGCCAAGCGGATGATTTCTCTTATGACTTGCTGAAAAAACGCGGTGTTAAAACTGACGGCTTAGTCACTGGTTTTGAGAAATTAGCTCAAATGGGTAGCAAAGAAAGCAGCATGTTCGATTCTCACCCACCGTCAGCAGAGCGTGCACAACATATCCGTGACCGTATCGCGGCTGACAAAAAATAATTATTTATTCAGTTAGAATAATATTGAAAAGCAGTAGAGGTGCCGCCTTTACTGCTTTTTTTGTATCTTCATTTGTGTTGATCTTGTGATCATGCCATTAACTTTTTGCTAATAATCTATTCTTTGCTGTTTATCTGCGAATGTTGTCTCAAAAAAAACGAAATCAGACCTTGCTGCTTGCACTCTAAAATAACTCCGCCTATTTTGATGCTTGAATTTCTTTTTGGGTGTATTCGCTAAAAAATAGCTACCCTATTTTTTGTCGTGGCTGGGTAGCAAAAATAAAATAACGATTCGCAAGGAATAAAAATGGAAAAAGCTCAGAGGATTTCTTTGCTAGCAAAAGGCATGGGAATGTTGCTGTCATTTACTTGTCGTTTATTAACGGGCGTACGTACCCGTTGGGTTGGTTGCCAACCGGCAATGACACCACGTATCTATTATGCTAACCATTCCAGCCATCTTGATGGTTTAGTTATTTGGGCTGGATTACCTCCTTTAATGCGCCATGCTGTTCACCCTGTCGCCGCAAGAGATTATTGGGATAAAACGCCCTTTCGACGCTATCTAGTCAATAACGTTTTTCGCGCTGTTTTAATCGACCGTAAAGGTGATGGAACGGCGAAAGAGAATGTCTTAGAGCCACTTGAGGCGATATTGGAAAAACAAGAATCATTGATTTTGTTCCCAGAAGGTACGCGCGGGGATGGCGAAGAATTAAGTCATTTTAAAAGCGGTATCTATCACTTAGCCAAAAAACACCCTCATGTTGAAGTGGTGCCTGTGTACCTTGAGAATTTAAATCGCGTACTACCAAAGGGGTCGAAGTTGGTTGTGCCGGTGATCTGCTCTGCGGTTGTGGGTAAGCCATTAGCCCCATTAGGCGAGGATGAACCAAAAGCCGTATTCTTAGAGCGTGCGAAACTCGCACTAGAGGAGTTGATGCCATGAGTAGTATTTGGGATAGCGAAATCGTGTTATTGCTATCAGGTGTCTTTAGCATACTTGTGGTTGCTAGTATTATTGGCGGGATCCTCGCTTACCGTTATTCAGGGGATAACAGCAATCCAACCATTGATAACTTGAATGCTCGGATCCGAGCTTGGTGGTTAATGTGTATTGTCTGTGTACTCGCCGTTGTGATTGGCAATATCGGTGTCGTGATTTTATTTGCACTGATCTCATTTTTTGCATTGCGGGAGTTTATTACCTTAACACCGACTCGGCGTAGTGACCATGAAGCCCTATTTTGGTGCTTTTTTATTTTCCTCCCTCTGCAATATGTTTTAGTCGGCATTCAGTGGTATGGCATGTTCTCAGTCTTTGTGCCGGTGTTTGTGTTCCTTTTCTTACCTACTCGCATTGCCTTAGCGGGAGATACGTATCATTTCCTCGAGCGTACCTCAAAAATTCAGTGGGGGATGTTAGTCGCGGTATTCTGTTTAAGCCATGTGCCAGCCTTGTTGATGTTGGATATTCAAGGTTATGAGGGGGAAAACGTCAAACTGCTGCTGTTCTTGATTGTGGTTACGCAACTTTCTGATGTGCTGCAATATGTGTTTGGAAAATTGTTTGGTAAACATCCTATTGTGCCAAAATTAAGCCCGAACAAAACCATTGAAGGCTTTGTTGGTGGCATTTTATCTTCCGTGCTAATTGGTATCTGCTTGTATTGGGTAACCCCATTTAGTTGGTGGGCAGCAGGGCTAATGTCACTGGCGATTACCCTAATGGGCTTTGTGGGAGGATTATGTATGTCTGCTATCAAACGCGATAGCGGCATCAAAGATTTTGGCGCCATAATCGAAGGGCACGGCGGGATGCTAGATCGTATCGACTCTTTATGCTTTGCCGCGCCAATCTTCTTCCATCTAACACGCTATTTTTATACTTAATCTGAGGCCTGTGCCTGATGACTCCAAGTATTAGCCTTTGAAAATGGAGCCCCGTTGGTTAACCCATAACCGCTAACGGGGCTTTTTTGTTTCTCACTCAATCAATCAATAAACGCTTGAGCCAAAACGGCTCAGCTGCGTAGTTTTGCTTTGGTTTTGAGAAAGCCAGTGAACATTTATTTTTTATCGTGTGGGTAGTAGGCGCCTCTGTTTACTTTTAACTCGCAAGGTTAAGCTTCTATGTTACATAAATGCTATGATATGCACTTAATTTTTGTTTCGAAGTAAGACAACACCCGCTATAGTGAGCCTCTGCTTCTGCGGCAATCCGTTTTATAGACTAAAATTGTGTAAGCTGGATCACAATAAACAAGCAAAGCTTGATAGAAAGCAGGTATAGATAGGTTCCTTTGTCTTATTATAACGCTAGGTGAATCAATTCAGAATGAGTTGTTTATAACAGAATGTACGTTAGAAAAGTACGATATCATTGTGTTTTTCATCGATTTGCAATTTATATTCATTAATCAGAGGTCATCATGGTCAAACAGATTAAAAGAATTGGGGTACTAACAAGTGGTGGTGATGCACCGGGTATGAACGCTGCAATCCGTGGTGTTGTACGTGCTGCATTGAGCGAAGGTTTAGAAGTCATGGGTATTTATGATGGGTATCTAGGCTTATATGAAAACCGTATGAAACAGCTAGATCGCTATAGTGTTTCTGACATGATTAACCGCGGTGGCACCTTCCTTGGCTCGGCTCGTTTCCCTCAATTCCGCGATGAAAAAGTTCGTGCTGTTGCCATTGATAATCTGAAAAAAAATCATATTGATGCGCTGGTGGTGATTGGTGGTGATGGCTCTTATCTAGGGGCGAAATCACTGACAGAGGCAGGTTTCCCCTGTATTGGTTTGCCGGGAACCATCGATAATGATGTGGCGGGAACGGACTATACCATTGGTTATTTCACCGCACTTGAAACGGTAGTGGAAGCGATTGACCGTCTGCGTGACACCTCGACGTCTCATAAACGTATTTCGATTGTTGAAGTTATGGGGCGCTATTGTGGCGATCTGACGCTTTCGGCTGCGATTGCGGGGGGTTGTGAGTTTATCGTTCTGCCTGAAAATGAAATGTCATTTGACCGTGAAGAGCTGTTATCTGAGATAAAACAAGGCATTGAGAAAGGTAAACGCCATGCCATTGTGGCAATCACTGAGCATGTTTGCGATGTTGATGAGCTAGCGAAATATATTGAAGCGGAAACGCATCATGAAACACGCGCAACGGTATTGGGGCATATTCAGCGTGGTGGCTCGCCAGTGGCTTATGACCGTATTCTCGCATCGCGCATGGGAGCCTACTCTATTCAGCTATTATTAGAAGGTTACGGCGGTCGTTGTGTCGGTATTCAAAATGAAAAACTGGTTCACCACGATATCATTGATGCTGTAATGAATATGAAGCGTGTATTTAAGAAAGAGTGGTACGACACAGCGAAAAAACTGTATTAATCTCTACCTCTACGATTGCAAATCTCACCTGTGCGGTGCCGTTTCAGTGCCGTGCAGGTTTGATCTCTCTGCCTGATTTTTCTGCCTTATATTCTTTTGTTGCATAATTTGTCATTTTTAATTATTTCATGTTATTGATGAGATCTGTCAGCCTTCCTTAACAATTGATTGATGAGGAATGGAAGAATGGCGAGTAAATGGCAGGTAACAACCACATTATTATTAGCGCTCACAGCAAGCGCATGGGCAAAAGACATCCAATTATTAAACGTTTCTTATGATCCCACTCGAGAATTCTATCAGCAATATAACCAAGCCTTTAGTCAGTATTGGAAAGAAAAAACCGGGGATACGGTAACTATCCGTCAGTCTCATGGCGGGTCAGGAAAGCAGGCCACTTCTGTTATTAATGGCTTAGAAGCGGATGTTGTGACGCTGGCTTTAGCCTACGATGTGGATGCGATAGCGAAGAGTGGACGTATTGATAAGAATTGGATCACTCGTTTACCCGATAATTCCGCACCTTATACCTCAACGATTGTTTTTCTTGTGCGTAAAGGAAACCCTAAAAATATCCAAGATTGGGATGATTTGATCCGTAAAGATGTTGCGATTGTCACGCCAAATCCTAAAACGTCAGGTGGTGCACGCTGGAATTACCTCGGTGCTTGGGGGTATGCATTAGAAAAAAATCATCATGACCCAGAGAAAGCCAAGCAATTTGTTAAACAGCTTTATCAAAATGTTGAGGTACTAGATTCAGGTGCTCGCGGGGCGACAAATAGCTTTGTTGAGCGGGGAATTGGGGATGTGTTGATTGCATGGGAAAACGAAGCGTTATTAGCGATTAATGAGCTTGGTGAAAATGGCCAATTTGAAATGGTGACGCCAAGTATCTCAATTTTAGCAGAGCCAACAGTGGCCGTCGTTGATAAAACCGTTGATAAGCGCGGGCGTAGGGAAGTGGCTCAAGCCTATTTAGAATATTTATATTCGCCTGAAGGGCAAGAGATTGCCGCGAAAAATTACTATCGACCACGTAATGAGGAAGTGGCTCAGAAATATCAGCAGCGCTTTCCGAAGTTGAAATTATTTACAGTGGACGATTTGTTTGGCGGTTGGGAAAAAGCTCAAACAACGCATTTCTCTAACGGCGGCGTATTTGATGAAATAAGCCGTCGCGATTAGTTGGTTAGGTTTTAAGCTGAGTTATTGTAAATAAATCCATTGCCTTAAGTGAAATAAAATGCGTTAATTAACTTAAGGCAAATTAATGGAAAACCAAGAACGTGTCATCACGGCGGGCATCATCGACTTCCCCTAAATGGGAATAAACAAGGGCTGATCTCCGCCTGTTGTCCATTTTATCATTCACAAGATAATCAATATCAAAAAGATCGCACTGCTGAATTTGTGTCTATCTAACCGGATATTCGATCTTACTTAGGCAAAATATTACCCATGTCGAAAAACTATGCTGACATTACTACGCCAATTATTTCTGAAAAATAATCAGTATTCCGCGCTTATTTCTTACATCTCTCTTTGTGTGGGGGTGATTTTTTATTATCTGACAGTCATTCTTCAAGTTTTTAGGACGCTATACACTGAACAGAACGGCTTTTATGAAGTCACATACGCGTTTTTTAAAGTCGTGAATTTTGCCTTGCTCGCCTATGTAATTATACTGGCGCCGGTATATTACTATTACCTTAAAACGCGAATTCATTTTTTTTATCGCGTGTTACTGTATTTTATATTACCGTGTTTTATAACTTCTGTTATTTGGTATTTTCGTTTGTACTCTCTATCGCCTAAATCATATAACTCCCCAGAGTTATCACTTGCATTCGTTGAGCACATTATATTTTTTTGTTACATACAAGGCCTGTCGATTGTCATGACTGTACCTGCAATCATGACAGATTGCGTGCTGAGTATACTCAGAAAAATAATCGCTCTAATTTATGGGGCGTTTTCTTCAAAATAAAAAAATCGCATACTCTTAGCGCTATATCCTGACGAGCATTCATAGCATTGAGGATTTTAAGCGAAACTTATATCTGTTGAACAATACTCGTCGCGGATACCCAAAAAAGCTTTTTATAGTGAGAGTGACTGACTTGTGAGGGAGAAGTCAGTCACCTTTTTTTAGCTTATTGCCATACGTATTTGACACCCAGTTGGCCTAGGTAGAATGTCTGGCGGTTGTTGCTGCCAGAGGTGATCCCCGCCCCTTTTGGGTTTTCCCATGTACTTGGCTCAACGGCAAATCCGCCCCATAGCGTCAGTTTTGGGGTCAAATTATAGAAAACTTGGGTGCCGACACGATAGCCATCTTTCACTTTCTGGGTCGTGCGCTGGTTACTATCATAGTTGTGCTCGTTCAGGTAATAGCGGAAGTACGGCATGATGCTCCAATCCTGATTCAAGGTCACTGGGAAGTAGCCGCGGATCTGATTTTGTTCCCATGTTTTATTGAAGTCTTTATCCCACGTCCAGTCGGTATACATGTACAGTTTGGCGGTGGCGGAATCATTGATCTTATAAACAATACCGTGTTCAGATTCCCATTCATAACTATTGGGCGCATGGAAATTGTCATAATGATAAAAGGCATCCCAGAAATTAAATGCCCATTTGTCGTTAAAGTGATAAGTACCACTAGGCATCAACCAAAAGAGTGTATTCGATGGGCGAGCCATAGTACCTGGTGCGGAATCATTAGACTCTTTACGATAGGTTACGTTTAAGTTGAATTGGCCTACATCGCTAGAATACATTTTTCGTGTCGCACCGATTTGAGTACGGTTACGAATAAATGAGTCTTTTGAGGTTGAAAAATTGTGGTTGTAGCTTCTTAATGACTCTTTGTGCTCAAGAAAAAAGCTCCATTTAGATTCAGGGTTTGACAGAAACAGTTGGCCGATCATGGTGGTTTTGTCGTAGACCTTACCGCCGCTGGTATTATGGTGGCCTTCAAATTTCTCCAGCTCCATATAGACATTGGAGGTAATGCGCCAGTAGTCATTATTCACCGTCTCAACAGCTAATGCAGACGTTGTTAGTGTTGTGGTGGCGAGAAAGAGTAAACCATTCAAAGATGTTTTCATGATGATCCTTTAATTTTTAATTATTGTTTATGAAATAGCAGTGTCAGTTTATTTAGGGTGTAGCAACCAGCCCTTGATATCGCTTTGGATATCAAGGCTGGGAAGAACCTTGTTTAGAAAATAAATTAGTGAGTCGTGTTGTAGGTTTCACCGTGACCATAAGGGAACAGAATTTTGTTACCTTGTGGATTTTTGATGTTAACGGGTAATAGCCCTTTTGGTGGATTTAGAGGTTGTGCCTGTGGATTTGCAAATAGCGTACGTAATCCACTACGAATGTTGGTTTCCAGTGAATTACGGTTGTTATTGGTGATATCAAACCCTGTAATACCGTAGATAGCGATATTCGCTTTGACGCCTTTTAGGTAAGCGATGTCATATGGGTTACGTGATGAAATAACGACAACCGGAATATTCGCTTTGTTAGCTTCATCAATCACCAATTGTGCATTAGCAGGGTTATCTTTTAGGTTATACGTCGTCAGTAATACGAGATCTTGGCCTTTTAAGAGCGATTGAACCTCTTTTGCACTAAGCGTATTTTCAGCCAGTTTGATCATTGCAGTTTGGCTCTCAATCGCGACACCCGTTTCATTAGCAATATCATTTAAGTGCTTTTGAATTAATGTGTTACGTGGGTTTTCATCAGAAATCACCAGAATGCGATTTTGTGGTTTGAGAACATAAGGTAGAATATTATCGTTTTTAATCAGTGTGATAGCTTGCTCGGAAACCATATTTTCTAAGTCTTTATGGCTCTTTGAGGCGACAACAAGTTGAGCATTGTTTAAATCAACAGGCTGTGCGGTGATCTCCTGCTGTAACTTTTTCAGCACGACACGTTTTGCCGACTCATCAATCCGTTTCCTTAACTCAGGATTTTTCTTGGCTTCGCTCTCAAGGTGGCGATACATATTGTCTAAGCGTGTTACCGCTTCGCTATCCCACATTTTGATTGGCATAAGGATAATATCGGAGCCTGCTAACAGTGACGTTTCCACAGCCCAGTTCATATCAAAGTTATCAGCGATTGCTCCCATATCCATAGCATCGGTGATGATAAGACCGTTGTATTTGAGTTCATCACGTAAAACACCGTGCAGGATCGGCTTGGAAAGCGTGGCAGGAGTGCCAACCTCTTTTCCTGATAATGTTTTGATTTTGTTGTTATCTAATGCAGGCACAATAATGTGTGCTGTCATTACCGCATCAGCACCATGACTCAGCGCATATTGGAACGGCGGTAATTCTGTGGAGCGCCAAGCTTTAGCATCGGAATTCACTACGGGTAAGTCGACATGAGAGTCAGAGGAAACATTACCGTGTCCGGGGAAGTGTTTCAGTGAGGTCAATAAATTATATTTGTGGATCCCTTTGATGTAATTGGTTGATAGCGCTTCAACAAGCTCTTTGTTGTCGGAGTAAGAGCGGACACCAATGACAGGGTTGTTTTGGTTGTTATTGACATCAACAACGGGGCCAAAATTGATATTAAAGCCAAGGCTAGATAATTCATAGCCATGGATCATACCCGTCAATTCCGCTAGAGCTGGGTTACGTGTTGCCCCTAATGCCATATTGCCAGGCATTTCGGTGCCGACACGGAGGCGAGTCACATAGCCGCCTTCTTGGTCAGTACCAATAAAGAGTGGCAAATTACTCCGTGAGGCTTGTAGTTGATTAATTAATTCAACGGTTTGTGGGGTATCAATAAGGTTTTCACGGAATAAAATGACAGAGCCTAAATGGTATTGATTAATGACCTTAGCGACTTCGTCATTCATCGCTAGAAATGGTGCAGGCTCGCCTTTGCTGTCTTTATTCCAATAACGGAAATCCAACATAAAAAGTTGGCCGATTTTTTCAGCTTCAGACATGTTTTTCACAATTTCATCAGCCGATTTTTGTTTATCTTTCCACAATTCGTTGAGTTGTGTTTGCGAAAGGGGGTCGGCTAACGACATTGCACTGAGTAAGCACAGAGAAAGTAGAGTCAGATTTTTCATCGAATCAGTCCTTGGTTATTTTTCGATGAATAATAAGTATCGTAAATTAATTGTAAAGTGAGATTAATCACAGTTAAGACTATTCTTATCCGTTATTAAATAAGAATAGTCGATTATTTAATAATTGAGAAGCCTGCAATTATCTTGTTGATTTTAAATGGGTAAATTATCTGGAATAATCAGCGAAATTGTAGAATAATTCCGTTTTGGAATTATTTCTTTATGTGATCTTGACGATAAAGTCGACGAAATAAATTAATCATCTAAATGGTTATCTTACGCTCTAATTTTATTCTGATTAATATGTTAAGTGTAATTTTATTGTTTTTATTAACGTGAAATAGAGGGTTTAATAAAAAAGTCGCAGAAAATTTCTGGCGACTTTTTTAAAGTTATAAAATAAGAAGGTGGTACGCTGTTTTATCACTGCCAGCTATATTTGAAGCCAATCTGTCCTAAATAAAAGGTTTGCCTGTTATTGGTTCCAGAAGTCATATCATCATCTTTTGGGTACTTCCACTGTGTGGGTTCAATAGCAGCACCCCCCCATAAAGTCAGTTTTGGCGTTAGCTTGTAGGCTACCTGCGTACCAATACGATAACCATTTTTTACTTTCTGAGTTAAGTGTTTGCGCTGATCATAACTGCTTTCATTCAGGAAGTAGCGGAAATAGGGGGAAATTTCCCATTGATCACTCAGCTTAATGGGTAGGTACACCCTGATCTGATCTTGCGAGAAAATGTTCTTGAAATCTTTATCCCAAACTCTATCACTGTATAACGTCAGTTTTGCCGTAATCGTGTCAGAGTATTTATAGGTGACACCATGTTCAGCTTCCCATTCATAGTTGTTTGACTTTAAAAAGTTACTGTAATAGTAAAAAGCATCCCAGAAATCGAATGACCATTTCTTATTAAAAGCAAAGCTACCTGCTGGCATTAACCAATATAAGCTGTTGGATGAGCGTGATAGGGTGTTGGGTGCAGAATCATTGGATTCTTTACGGTAGGTGCCGTTTAGGCTCAATACGGCGTCTGTACTACGATAAAGTTGGCGTGTGGCCCCAATTTGAGTTTGATTGCGAATATAGGAATCACGAGACGTTGAAAAATTACGCCCATAGTTGCGTAAGGATTCTCGATGTTCTAAATGGAAGCTCCAAAGTGAAGATGGGTTAGTGAGGCTAAGTTTACCGACCATACTGGTTTTATCGAAAACTTTGTTATCAAAACTATCCCGTTGACCGCGGTACTCTTCAAGTTCCATATAAACATCAGTATCAACATGCCAATAATCATTATTTGTTTGAGATACCGCAGTTGCAGGTAGTATTATTGCAGTGCTTAGAATTAAACCTTTTAAATATTCCATAATCATCCTTATAGCGAATGTTTTATTTTATAAACGCCGATGACAATATTTCTTAAATAGGTGGCGACCATTGTTTGTTGATATTAATGAGATGATTAATCTATTTATTTAAATATCTTTCTCATAAAGATAAATAGATAAAATAATAATCACAAACGAGGTCAATATAATGTTGGGAGATAAGAGGTGTCCAGTATTCTCAAACGGAGGTATAACAGGAATAATCAAGTTTATTAGTGAGATGTGTGGTTTTTTATATTGATGATTTGAAGTTTTTTTCTATTGGGAATAAATAAAATATTGAAAGAATAATTTGCATTAAGGAATTTATGTTTTTGTGATCGCATTAAGTTAATATAATCGTTTCAAATATAATTATTTATTATTCCTTAATAGGGGGATTATGTTTTTAATTATGGCATTAAATAAAAAAACCGCCAATAAATATTGGCGGTTATTATCAATGAAATATAAATTATTTGGCTTTTTTAGCTTCAGCGGCTGCTTTAACGATAACAGCAAACGCATCTGCTTTAAGTGATGCGCCACCAACAAGTGCACCATCGATATCCGGTTGAGTGAATAGCTCTGCTGCATTGCCTGCATTGACTGAACCACCGTATTGGATGATGACTTGCGCAGCAACCGCAGCATCTTTTTTCGCAATATGGTCACGGATAAATTTATGAACAGCTTGAGCCTGAGCTGGCGTCGCTGATTTACCTGTACCGATAGCCCAAATTGGTTCATAAGCGATGACCGCATCTTGGAATGCTTGGGCGCCTAGTGTATTGAGTACAGCGTCGATTTGGCGAGCGCACACTTCTTCTGTTTTACCTGCTTCATTTTCTGCTTCGCTTTCACCGATACAAAGAACAGGAACCAAGCCTTGCTCTTTCAGTACAGCAAATTTTTTAGCAATAAACTCATCGCTTTCTTTGTGGTAGGTGCGACGCTCTGAGTGACCGATAATAATGTATTTTGCGCCGATATCTTTGAGCATTTCGGCAGATGTTTCACCAGTAAATGCGCCGGAAAGATTGACGTCAACGTTCTGTGCACCTAGGGCGATACGGCTACCTGCAAGCGCATGTTTTGCTTGAGTCAGATAAATAGCCGGTGGCGCAATTGCTACGTCACAGCCATCAACACTGCTCAGCTCGTTGCGTAGGCCAGCAATCAGGTCATTAACCATGTGAGTGCTGCCGTTCAGTTTCCAGTTACCCATTACCAATGGATGTCGCATGTTGTTTCCTCCAACCAGAGAGTTTGATTTATCAATAAGTGACTCGCTGCTGTGTAACACGGGGTGCAACGAGAAAAATTTTTCTGTTATGGACCTTAAAAATTTAGGTGTTAAGTATAAAGAGAATACATAACAATAGCTTTGCTTTTTATCACGCTGATGACGATTGCTGTGATCATTATCCGGTTAAGGTGCTTCTGTCTTTAGCTTAATCGGTTCAACAGCAAAAGTAAGCACATTATTTTCACTTTTTACTAAAATGTAGCGCAGCGCACCTAAACGTACTTCGTCTGCATAGGTTGGCTCTTTATTCGCGATGAATGCCTTTAGTGCTTTTGTCAATTCAGGGGTTTTATCTATTGCAACGGTTGGATCAAATTGTTGAATAACAGCCACCGCATAGCGTTCCATCAATTGTCGATTGGCTTGAGCCTCATTGTTATCGCGGGTTGGCAGTAGCGTGATCTGTAAGCTTTTAATTTTCTCGCTTCCACGCTCCAATACGGCGGATGAATAGATATAGGCATTGATCCGAGAAGCCGCTCGTATATAGGGAGCTGAAATGTCTTGGCTTGCAATCACTTTATATTCATGTAGTGGTAAATTGGGGTTTGTTTGATTAAATTGGTTACGAAACTGTGGGATGGTAAGGTCAAACGAAGGCGCATCCGGCGCTAAATAAGCGACTTCAAAATCACTATTCGGTAGCGTGGGTACTTTTTGCGCAAATGTCATTTGTGGCAAACCAAGTACAAAAACGGTTATCATGACGTGAATTGAATGGAGTGCGTGTTGTTTCATTTGTTTTTGCCACTCATTTTATGGTTTTTAATATTGTATCAGGATCCGGTGTAATGACATTACAACAATGGGCTTTCTCCTTCAAAGGTCGTATTGGTCGTCGACCATTTTGGGTAGGTATCGCATCGTATTTTATTTTAATGACAATCATTGTGTTACTGCAAAATGCATTTGCATTATCTGAAACGGTTGTGATTGTATTACTGGTTTTATTGCTTTATCCGCTAGCTGCAATATTTACTAAGCGTTTGCATGACAGAGGGAAACCCGGTGGCTGGTTTGCACTGGTGATCCTCGCTTTCGCCCTATTTTCAATGGATGTTAGCCAATTAGCCCCTGTTTGGCAGTGGGGAATTGGGCGCTTTTTACCGCTGTTAATCGCTATGATTATGTTACTAGACTGTGGTGTTTTTGTAGGGATGGATTCTGAAAATCAGTATGGTGAAAAAACACAATCTGTTGATTACCTGTCTTGACCCCCTCTCTACGGGTGAAAGAGGGGGGATTAAAATGGTTACCAATATTGTTCACTGCTGATATGACCCGGTTTACGGCGTAGGTGTTTGCTCATTCCTCGGGTTTTTACCAATAGCTCGCGAGTATCTCTGACCATTTCAGGGTTACCACATAACATCACATGGCTGCTGGTGGCATCAAGCGAAACGCCAGTGGCTTCTTCGAGCGTATTGTTTTCAATCAATGCTGGCACACGTCCATATAACGCATCGCCGCAATGTTCACGGCTAACAACGGTAACTAAATGCAGCTTTTCTGGGTAGCGTTTGGCTAATTGCTCCATTAAGGGGAGATAGCTGAGATCTTTCTGGTAGCGAACCGCGTGCAAAAGTACGATTTTTTCAAATCGTTCAAGGTCTTTGCCTTCTTGTAATATCGATAGAAAAGGGCCTATCGCGGTGCCAGTGGATAGCATCCAAAGGTTTTGGCAGTCGGGAATTTCGTCTAATACAAAGAAGCCTGACGCTTCATCCGTAACTTGTAAGGTATCTCCAGGGCGTAATTGAGCCAGTTTAGGGCTAAGTTTACCATTTGGTACAACCACAAAGTAGAATTCAAGGCGATCGTCACTCGGGGCGTTAACGTAAGAGTAAGCACGTTGCACTCGTTCACCTTCAATTTCGAGAGCAAGTTTTGCAAATTGGCCGGCGATAAAAGGTTTGATAGGGGCGTTGATTACTAGGCTGAATAAAGAATCTGTCCAAAATTTTGCTTCAATAACGGTTCCGGTAACCCAATTAGCCATAAATATTCACCTCTGGATTTTTTTCTAACTTTGCTGCTTATCAGAGTTTCATACTAAATCAGTTTACTATTTGCGCTTATCGATAATGTGTTCTAGTGAATTATTCTTTTTAAGAGATCACAAACAAATTTAATGTACAGTTTTATTGCCATATCCGGCGAATATCGCTGACATTGCACCATTAATTAAAATGCTGTCCTACCTCGAAAAAAAAATTAGTTTTGTTATCTTAGTCACGCAACGGTGAC
This sequence comes from Providencia sp. PROV189, assembly GCF_028480065.1. Classification (NCBI taxonomy): domain Bacteria; kingdom Pseudomonadati; phylum Pseudomonadota; class Gammaproteobacteria; order Enterobacterales; family Morganellaceae; genus Providencia; species Providencia sp. PROV189. The sequence goes on along the minus strand of NZ_JAMPOG010000048.1, from coordinate 15,380 downwards.
ATGGGCATGATGTACTGCCGATTAACCGTTTTATCAAAGAAAACAATCAATAACTCTTTGTGGTTTCACTCTGAAATTAAACCTTCATGTTATTTGTATTGAATAACATGGCTAGGCTGTGCATTCAGGTTGATAAATTGGTTTTGAGAAGAAAATGAGAAAACTGGAACATTTTAATTTACTGATCTTGCTGATCGCCCTAGCAGCGGTAGGGCAAATGACACAGACTGTCTATGTACCTGTTATTGCAGACATCGCTGTGTACTTTGGTGAACCGTCTGGCTCAGTGCAGCGAGTCATGGCGGCTTACTTGTTTACTTATGGTTTCTCTCAACTGATATATGGACCGTTATCTGACCAAGTTGGCCGCCGTCCGGTTATTTTAGTTGGGATGAGCATCTTTTTACTCGCGACAACGCTGGCACTTTTTGCCCCAACGCTGGATATTTTAGTGCTCGCCAGTGGCTTGCAAGGGCTGGGTACAGGGGTGGCTGGGGTCATGGTGCGTACGATGCCTCGTGATCTCTACAAAGGAACCTCATTACGCTATGCAAATAGCTTATTAAACATGGGCGTATTAGTTAGCCCACTGCTCGCGCCTATGTTTGGTGGATTGCTTGCTCATTTTTGGGGTTGGCATGCCTGTTATATCTTTTTGTTTATTCTTGGCGCTTTTGTGCTGGTGAGCATGTATCGCTGGCTACCTGAAACACGCCCTGAGTCTTCAGAAAAACGCAGAATGTTGAGTTCTTATCACCAGTTACTGTCGAGTGGCTCCTTTGTTTCTTATTTAATTATGTTGATCGGTGCGCTGGCGGGTATTGCGGTTTTCGAAGCCAGTAGCGGTGTTTTGATGGGCGGTGTACTTGGTTTGAATAGTATTACTGTCAGTATCTTATTTATTATTCCTATTCCTGCCGCATTTTTTGGCGCTTGGTATGCAGGGCGAGAAGGTAAAAGTTTTTACCATTTAATGTGGCAGTCCGTGATCTGCTGCTTGATTGCAGGGTTGCTAATGTGGATCCCCGGCTGGTTTGGGGTGATGAATATCTGGACGCTATTGGTGCCCGCCTCGGTGTTTTTCTTCGGCGCGGGCATGCTATTCCCTTTAGCAACAACAGGGGCAATGGAGCCTTTCCCTTATTTGGCCGGAGCAGCTGGGGCATTAGTCGGCGGTATGCAGAATGTGGGTTCAGGGGTGGCAACATGGGTTTCCGCACTGTTGCCGCAAAATGGGCAGTTTAGTTTGGGCTTATTGATGCTGCTGATGTCTATGTTAGTGCTATTGTGCTGGCTACCGTTGGCTCATCGTTTGAATCGAACAGAGCATACGATTTAATCAGTGATAGCAGGCGATCACTCATCGCCTGCTTAGTTTTATACGGTAAGGGGCGCTGAAATGACCCTTGGCGTGATCGGTAATCTCCCTTCATTTATTGTCATCGTTTGATTTGCTGTTTTCTCCATCATGGCGATTAGCTCCGGTTGCTGCTCTATGTGATTGAATATCACTGGCTGGTTATAATCCAAAAAGCGTGTATTTTCGGTGATGGTGGCGGTGTGGTTTTGCGTCAATGTCACCGTACTTGGGGGCGTGTCATCTTGCAGGTGTTTGTCGAGATAAATTCGGATTGCCGTTATTTTCAGGTTTGGTGTGCTGTCGGTGGTACCAATAATCGACAATAGCTCCCCTTGGCGAGTGATCTGCCACGGCGCTAATGGGGTTTGTTCACGAATATCACCTGATGGATCTTCGACCAATAAGGTTACCCAATAATGCTGTTGCTCTTTAGGGAGTTGTAGCGTTGTGATATCAACAGTTTGATTAATGTAAACATCGGCAAGCAGTGGGGCATTCGCTTCGATATTGTAATGCGCCAAGGGTGTTGTTCGCCTGTCAGCCTGCAACGTTAAGTGGTTGATGGGGAGAAAAGGTTGCTTTGTATTGATTTGCCCATTCTTACCCCAAGGGTCACTCAAAGAGAAATATTGTTGGTGGCGTTGTCCATCGCTAATCCAAGTAGCACACAGAGCGCTATTTGGGGTTATCCTTTGATTGTTGACCCGACCCGTTGAAAAGTCGATTAAATGGGGGTCGGTAGCAGACCAGAACAGCGGGCTACCACACCAGTAATTATCGAGAGTGACATATTGTAATGGCTGATTGGCCTGATATTGGTGAAAGAGCCGATTGGCTAAAGCGTCCGGATTGGCATAGGTGTAAATCGGCTGTTGATTATCGGCTTTCATTATTTGAATTTTCACTAATTCGCCATGATCAGCCATATTTAAGCTAATGGATTTAATATCTTCAATCGGGCAGCTATCTGTCGTCATGAGTCCATTTTGGGTTGCATAAGTGGCAACTAATAAGTACACATGGGGTATATCACGCAATTTGTCTCGTTGTGCCACGATAGGGAGATCCCCAAGAGTACGCTGAATATTAAGGTGGCTATAAGGATGGTTATTACCATCGGGTAAGGTAACTATCGAACCACTGACCCAATAAACAGGGTGGTTTTGCTGTCTGTTCGATGTTGGTATTGGTCGTGATAAAAACCGCTGAATTTTCTGGTTGTAGTGAGATGAATGGGGAATAAATGCATCATAGGGTGCCTTATTGTTTTCCCCCGCCGTTGGGTACATGGCAGGCCGGATCTCTTGAGTGCTTCTATTTTCGGGGTGAGTATAACGATAGGTAATATAGGCGCTACGTGCTTGGTCATAAGCAATTTCAGGGCCATTACTCTGTTTGGAAAATGGATAATATGGGTGATTCGTATGCGATAATCCTAAGCCATGCCCAAATATTTCATGCCATAACACATCTGATTGGGCGATCCCGCCACCAAAAAGTGGTGACGCCATTCCCAGCAATGAACCGTAAATCGATGGCTGTATCGCCGTATAATATAACTCATGGTGCGTACCATTAGCCTTTTTTATCCAATCACTTTGTTGGTAGGCCCATGCAATTTGCAAGTTAGCAGGATCAAAGAACGGGTTTCTTTTATCGTATTGCGGCATGGTCAATGTAGAGGCATAAAAATTAGGGTGAATATAACCCGAAAGTACAGGAGCAAGTGTATGTGACGGGCTACTATGGAGCGTAAGCTGTGAGACCGGTAACTTAGCAACCGCCTCTTTTCCCCAACTCAGTGGAGAGTATGCATAAAGCCCTTCTCCTGTTTGATAGAGATGATGGCTTGCTACTCGCGCGGTCAGCGGGGGCACCTCAGTGACCTTAGGGGAAAAGTAGCCATCACTATCGGTGTAAGGCAGTGTGATAGGTTGATTATCCGCAATTAGACGAATACGAATATCGGGTTTTATCCATGCTCCTTTTAAGGGGGCACTGTAGCTTAGCTGGTCGGCAATTTTGTGACTGACTGACGGGGCGACAGGCATATCGGCTAATTGTTGTGGAAGTTGCCGCGGCCCCATCAATCTTACCCTTCCTAGTTCGTTTCCTTGCTGATCGCTAACAATAGCGACAATATCGGGGGCATTCGCTGCGGTTCGGCTTGTAATATCGACTTTAACCAGCGCCCAGCGGTGAGCGATTAAGCTTAAATAGGGGGAGTCTGGATGCTGTTGGTGGGTTTGTGTGAGGGTAATGCCATGCACTTGCATATCTTCAGGTACAGCGTAGTTACGTGCGGCTGGTGGATTGTAAATAGGGTCGGGGACACTGAAGGTCCTTATTCCTGGGCGCGATAGGATAGGTGCTTTTTCTGTTTGTATTTGGATGGATAGAGGAGCCGATCGCCGACCATCCTTGAATATCGCCACAAAATCAAATTGGTCATGACCAGTAAAAGGCGAACGGCGATTAGGCAGATAGAACCATTCCCCAGTATGGCTATTTAGCCTGATTGAGCCTGACTTAGCCCCTTCGAGTTGTTGATAGTGGCTAATATTAGCATGTTGAGGCAACTTTCCTGTGATGGCCCCGACGGTGAGGTGGTTAGGCAACTCAGTTGTGTTTTCAGCAATGATTAAGGGGTGTTTTTGCTCTTGGTAACCAAAGCTAAGCGCTTTAAGCACTCGATTAACGTGGTCAATCACCTTTAAGCGCTCATCTTTATCATCCCAAACAACCTGTAGTGAAGTATCTTGACTATAGTGGCGAAGGACACGCTGTAAGTAGCCTGCAAATTCTTCTGGTGAGGCAAATTGCACGTTAGCAGATTTGAAGGCGCGACGTATCAAGTTGATTTGACGACCATGTTTGCCTGTTAACGATAGGGTGATATGTGTCAGGCTATTGAGCTGCTCTAACGTAAAATGAATAGAGTGAGTGACGGATTGTGGCGCTTGAACGGTTGTGACGTTCTTTAAGATCTCAACATAAGGGATCTGCTGGCTTTTTTTCAGTTGAAATTGTGTGAAAGTTAATCCGTTTCCTTTTAAGGTTAAGGTGTGATCACGGTAATCAACAGTAATAGGAGCCGCTAATGGCGCTAATCGCTGATTAATTTTGTGTTCAATGTCTTTAGCGAGTGTTTGCCATGATGCATGTGAGGCGAGCGCAATATCATCTAATTTTAGGATTTGTTGCTGGCTCCCTTTTTTTAAGGTGACAGAAAAATATTCAATTTCACGCAGTCGCTCGTCGGTTAAAGCCAGTTGGTTTATTGCTGTTGAAGGGAGTGAGATAACCTGCTGGACGCCATGAATAGAAGGCGCCATTCGCATCACATCTGCAAGTGGCATTTCGTCACGGTATCGCGGTGCTTTTTTTATGGGGGCTGAGTTTTGCAAAATGGGCTCATGCACAAAGGCATCTTGAGGGATCAACGCTAATGTGTCGGTATTTGGTGGTGCCCAACCAAGACGAAACTCAGGAGGTCGCCCATCGGTTGTGGTGGTGATCCGCATAGTGCATCGCTCACCTTCCTTTAAATGGTTGAAAGTGAGTGTTGGGGTTTGCTCCCCTTTTGTCACTGTTATTTTTTGAGTTCCTATTTCTAGCTGTATATCCTGCTCTATCCTTGATGTATCAAGCGCAAAGGTGTATTTCCCTGCTTTTGGGATAATGATCTTAGCATCATAAATCCAGACGGTATCTATTTGCTGGTGGGGGAGAGGCGATGTTAAGTTTTGCAAATGGGGAAGAGTCATTATATGAGTGGGCTGCCTATTTGCTTGTGGCTCTGTTTTCTTTTGGCTATAAACGGCAATTCCTGTTTGTGTGGGCTGGTTTGATGCTATCTGTGTAGACGATGGGCGGATATGTCGGTCATGTGGAGGGATGATTGTATCAAGTAATTTTTTTATTGCGGAGGAGGTTTCTTCCTCTTGATAGATTAACACGCTCCCCCCTGTCAGTAACATCCAATGTTAAATCAGAGACACTTGCTGCTCTGTCGCCTTTGATGACAGTACAACGATATCGTAGTGGCGGTGCCATTGCCCGCTTGGGAGTAGGGCATCGGCCAGTTGCTCAGCGGCCCGCGTTTCACCTTCCTGCCATTGATAAGGTGAATCAAAAGTATCAACAAACAGATTGTGGTTAGGGTGGATGGTACTGCCTGAAAATTTATCGGGGCTGATACTGCTTAAGAGATAGTGAGTTGTGCGGCTGGCGGGTTGTCGTGGTTTACCCATCAACCAACTCATCACTAAAAACAGGGTTTGGCTGTCGGGTGATTGGTCTGGATCCTGCTTTAGGGCGTTAAGTAGTGCTGTACTTTGGGCGATCACCGCCACTCTGCCCCGAGATTGGTAATACCCGAATTTAATATGTTCTTGGTGTATTTCATGGCGTAAAAAATCACTAAGATCCGTTAGATATTTGTTCTGGCTATCCATCGCCGTTCTCCATCATCTTAAAAAATATCATTAATCCCATTTAGGATTTCTGCATTTTTCAATGAGGCATAGAGAATGTCTAATTTATTATTTGTACACTAATGAGCTAACTATTTAATAAATAATTAATTAGCTATGATATGAAATAAATAAGGCAACACGGTAAGGTGCTGCCTTATGGATCTATATCAGGAGTGAAGAGGGATTACGCGCGGTCTTCCCACTCTTGTGCGCGAGCCACGGCTTTTTTCCAGCCACCGTATTTATAGTTACGTTCGGTTGTTTCAATACCTGGCTTGAACACACGCTCAATTGTTGCTTTGCTTTGTAGCTCGTCGAGGCTTTTCCAGAAACCAACCGCAAGGCCTGCAAGGTAAGCTGCACCTAAAGCTGTGCTTTCGCGAACTTCAGGGCGTTCCACAGACGTTCCTAAAATATCTGCTTGGAACTGCATTAAGAAGTTGTTCGCAACCGCACCACCATCTACACGGAGTGCTGCAAGGCGCGTTTCCGCATCGGCTTGCATCGCATCTAGCACATCGCGAGTTTGATAAGCAATAGATTCCAGTGTTGCACGGATAATATGGTTACGGTTAGCACCACGTGTTAGGCCGAAAATAGCACCACGCGCATACGGATCCCAGTATGGTGCGCCTAAACCGGTGAAGGCTGGCACCACATAGACGCCATTGCTGTCTTTCACTTTTGTTGCGAAATATTCAGAGTCGGTGGATTCATCAATCAGTTTCAGCTCATCACGTAGCCATTGAATAGATGCACCGCCAACGAATACCGCACCTTCAAGGGCATAGTTCACTTCGCCTCTTGGGCCACACGCAATAGTTGTCAGCAGGCCATGGTTTGAACGAACCGCTGTTTCACCTGTGTTCATTAGCAAGAAGCAACCTGTACCATAGGTATTTTTTGCCATGCCTTCTTTCACACATAACTGGCCATAGAGCGCGGCTTGTTGGTCACCTGCAATACCAGAGATAGGAATACGAGTACCGCCTTTACCACCAATGTTAGTTTGGCCATAAACTTCAGACGATGGGCGAACTTCTGGCAGCATTGCACGCGGAATATTCAACGCTTTAAGGATCTTATCATCCCATTCCAGATTGCGGATATTAAACATCATGGTACGAGAAGCGTTCGTGTAGTCGGTTACATGAACACGGCCTTGGGTCATTTTCCATACGAGCCATGTATCTACTGTACCGAATAGTAATTCCCCTTTTTCAGCGCGTTCGCGAGCACCTTCAACATGGTCTAAAATCCATTTCACTTTAGTACCAGAGAAATAGGGGTCAACAACGAGGCCAGTATTTTGGCGAATATACTCTTCTAGCTCTTTATCATTCTGCTTGAGATGAGTACAGAAATCCGCAGTACGACGGCACTGCCAAACAATCGCATTATAAATTGGCTTACCTGTTGCTTTTTCCCAAACAATGGTGGTTTCACGTTGGTTAGTGATCCCGATACCTGCAACTTCATCGGTACGAATATCTGCTTTTGCCAATACTTCGATAAGCGTTGAGCTTTGTGTTGCCCAAATTTCCATTGGATCATGTTCTACCCAGCCTGGCTTAGGATAGATTTGAGTGAACTCACGCTGTGAAATACTGATGATATTGGCGTCGTGATCGAGTACAACGGCCCGCGAACTGGTTGTTCCCTGATCAAGAGCGACAATATATTTTTTCTCGATATTTGTTTCTGTTGTCATAATTTAAACCTGTTCCGGTGATGATTAAGCGTTTTTACTAGATGTTTTTGATGGCTCGTCTTTTTTCGTATGCACGAAACCTGGTAAGTGACGAGTGATCAGCATGCGGTAACCGAATGCACCAATCAGAGCGCCAACGATAGGAGCAATCAATGGTACTAAGAAATAAGGAATTTCACGTCCACCTGTCAGGGCAATATCCCCCCAGCCTGCGAGATAAGCAACAACTTTTGGTCCGAAATCACGAGCAGGGTTTAAGGCGAAACCTGTTAGTGGGCCGAATGAACCACCAATAACGGCAATCAGAATACCAATTAATAGCGGTGCTAGAGGCCCACGTGGAATACCGTTACCATCATCGGTTAAAGCCAAAATTAGGCACAGGAGGATGGCAGCGATAACCACCTCAATAAAGAAGGCGTGCATTTCGCTAATTTGTGGGGCTGGGTAAGTAGAGAATACACCAGCAGTAAAGAGGCTTTCTTGTGTGCCACGAATAATGTGGTGAACTTGGTCGTAATCAATGAATACAGGTGAGTACATCGCATAAACTAAGGCGGCAGCGAAGAAACCTCCTAACATTTGTGCAACGATGTAAGGTGCGACTTTATGTCTTTCGAAGCTAGCAAATAACCAAAGTGCAATGGTTACGGCAGGGTTAAGGTGAGCCCCAGAGATGCCAGCGGTTAAGTATACAGCGAGTGCAACACCAAAGCCCCATATGATACTGATTTCCCAGAGGCCAAGTTGTGCTCCGGCGATTCGGACTGCTGCAACACAGCCTAAACCAAAGAATACGATGAGTGCAGTACCTAAAAATTCTGAGATGCACTGACCGGTAAGTGTAGTCGTGGTCGTTTGGCTCATATCTTCTATCCTACGAAAATTAAAATTATTGTAATGTTTTTCAGGTTAAGATCTTCAAAGTGAAAACCTATAGTGTAAATTTATCGTTAATGAGCGCAAACGAGAAATATCGAAATTGAAATATGTGTGTTACATCACCAAAACGAAAGAAAACGACCAAAAATAGTGACGCAATCGACCTTTACGATGTGATCAGACCAGTGTTTTAAAATAAGGGATTTGGGGAATCAGAGTCAAGCCACTAGACACAGAGGATCATGCTACTTACAATCGATATTAAAGCTTACATGGGAGGTCAGAAGAATGTCATTTGAAGTATTTGAGAAACTAGAAGCAAAAGTCCAACAAGCGATTGATACCATCACACTGTTACAAATGGAAATCGATGAGCTAAAAGATAAAAATAGTGCGCTTGTTCAAGAACTGGATAATGCGAAATCGGGCACCGAATCACTGGTACGTGAAAACGAACAACTGAAACAAGAGCAACAATCGTGGCAAGAGCGTCTGCGTGGTTTGCTGGGTAAAATGGAAGAAGTCTAAAATACCGGTTATATTTCGCGCAGCAGCGTTGTTGGCTTCTTTTGGTTACCTGAATGGCATACTTATGTATGCTCATCGCGATAACCTATGACCGCTGACGAGCAGCAACACGAATTATCTAGGGGTACATAGGGTCAATAAGTTATAGCTGTTGCTGATGATTGTAGGTTATCTATTGATATCAAAAGTTGAAATAGCTTGGCATGAGTCGTTAGGATTTTTACGTTGCTATCCCTGGTGATAGGGGAATAGTCAAATTGTACTTTGTACCACAGAACCATAAAAAGAAGGGCTGATATCATTATCAGCCCTTCTTTTTTGAAACCGTATGATCATGCGATTGATGATTAGAGGTCGTCGTCTAGTACTTCAAACTCGCTACCATCCTGAGTTGAAAGTGGTTCTTCTGATAAGATGATGCCTGTGTTATCTGCATAGAGATAGTCACCCGAGAAGAAGGTAACGCCGCCAAAATTGACGCGAATATCGCTTTCGCCAATACCTTCATCTGGGCAGCCTGCCGGTATGGCGGCAATTGCTTGAATACCCAGATCTAACTCCATCAATGCGTCTACTTGGCGTACAGCGCCATAAACCACAATACCTTCCCAGTGGTTATCAACGGCTAAGCGAGCAAGTTCCGCATCAATGAGGGCTTTGCGTACAGAGCCGCCACCATCGACAAGGAGAATACGACCATGACCGTCTTCTTCCAGCAAATCATATAGTAGGCCATTGTCTTCAAAGCACTTGACCGTAATGATTTGACCGCCAAATGAAGTACGTCCACCAAAGTTGGAAAAGAGAGGCTCTACCACATTGACGCTTTCTTGGTAGATATCACAGAGTTCGGAAGTATCATATTTCATAGTGTATAGGTCTTTATTTGCTGCAAGAGAGATAAAGTATATCCCTTTTGAGAGGTGATTGGCAAAATCCACCTCCCAAAAACAAGGGGGCTAAGTCAAAAAATAAGCAATTACTTACTCAATATTACACCGATAGAAAAGAGAACGTTAGTGAATAGTGCAGCTTTTACCATGTTTTCTAACATTGGGCGCATCCCTTCAGGGGTTGGATCACTGAGTACGCGACGCACATGGTTCATTAACATGGGAACGGCAAGCAAGAACAACCACCCCGTCCAGCCACGAAGATAAAGTAAGTTAAAGAAAGCTAAGCAGAGTATAGCAACAATAATAATAATAGCATGATAGATTCGCGCGCCTGATGGGCCTAAACGCACAGCAAGGGTATTCTTACCTGCTTTTACGTCATTTTCGATATCGCGCATATTATTAATATTCAGTACGGCAACGGAGAGTAAACCACAGGCTGTAGCCGGTAAAAAGGTGATCATGTTCAGTGTATTGGCTTGTAGGTAATAAGTCCCCATCACACTCAGCCAGCCAAAGAAAATTAGGACGGATATATCACCTAACCCTAAGTAGCCGTAAGGTTTTTTCCCGACGGTATAGGTGATAGCGGCGACAATCGCGATTAAGCCTAACACTAAAAAGCCAATGGCATCTTCAGGTTTTTCACAAGCGACAACAACCAGCAGCAAGCCTGAAATACAGGCAGCAATAATATTAATTTTTAATGCTTTTTTCATGTCTGCTTGGGTAATCACCCCTTTTTGCATACCACGCAAAGGGCCAATACGTTCAGCGGTATCTGAGCCTTTTACGGCATCACCATAGTCATTTGCAAGATTAGAGAGTATTTGCAGTAAGCCTGCGGTAATAATGGCTAATAGGGCAACAGGCCATTTAAAATTACCCGTTAAATAGGTCAGTGCGGAGCCAGTAATAATGGCTATGACTCCTAATGGTAAGGTCTTAGGACGTAAACTTTCTAGCCAAGCCTGCTTACGGCTAATAGAAGTAGATGAGCTCATTCAATAATTTCACAGGTTTGTTGTGTACAATACATTAAAAGCCCTCGCGTGAAAAACCGTATACGGCTTGTCCATGAAAACGTGCATATGGAAAGCGATGTAATGGCTGCGCGACAGGCTAAATATTTACCGTCTAACGTAAAATTATAAAGTACAACGATGGGTCACCGTTGTACTTTATTAGACGTATCTTAAGGATACATGAAAACCTGATAATTAATAAGCTTATAAAATAAATCTGCTTAGATCTTCATCTGCAACCAGTTCATCAAGGTGCTGTCTGACATACTCGGCATCGATTTGAATGGTTTGGCCGTTACGTTCGCTAGCATCATAGGAAATATCTTCCATCAAGCGTTCTAACACGGTATGTAAGCGGCGTGCACCGATGTTTTCAGTTGATTCATTGACTTGCCATGCCGCTTCCGCAATACGGCGAATGCCATCGTCAGTAAACTCAATCGTCACACCTTCTGTTGCCATCAAAGCTTTGTACTGCTCAGTTAAAGAGGCACTTGGCTCAGTGAGGATACGCACAAAGTCTTCTGTTGTCAGCGCTTGTAGCTCAACACGAATTGGCAAACGGCCTTGTAATTCAGGGATCAAGTCTGATGGGCTAGAAACTTGGAATGCACCCGATGCGATAAAGAGGATATGGTCGGTTTTGACCATGCCATGCTTAGTCGAAACGGTACAACCTTCGATCAGTGGCAGCAGGTCACGCTGTACGCCTTCACGAGAAACGTCAGGGCCAGAGGTTTGACCACCGCGCTTACAAATTTTGTCGAATTCGTCGATAAAGACGATACCGTGCTGTTCAACCGCTTCGATAGCTTGCTCTTTCAGCTCTTCAGGGTTGACCAGCTTAGCGGCTTCTTCTTCCACTAGCAGTTTAAACGCTTCTTTGATCTTCATCTTACGTGCTTTTTGTTTTTGGCCCGCAAGATTTTGGAACATAGATTGTAGCTGATTAGTCATCTCTTCCATGCCAGGAGGAGCCATGATCTCAACACCCATTGGTGCCGCAGCGACTTCAATTTCGATTTCTTTGTCGTCTAATTGACCTTCACGTAATTTCTTACGGAAAGATTGGCGAGCAGGTGATTGTTCATCAACAGGCTCGGATTGACCCCAATTATTTTTTGCAGGTGGGATCAGAACATCAAGAATACGTTCTTCAGCCAGTTCTTCAGCACGGTAACGGTTTTTCTCAATGGATTGTTGACGGACCATTTTGACAGCAGAATCAGCTAAGTCGCGAATGATAGAGTCAACTTCTTTACCGACATAACCCACTTCTGTAAATTTTGTCGCTTCAACTTTGATGAATGGCGCGTTAGCGAGTTTTGCAAGGCGGCGAGCAATTTCAGTCTTACCGACACCCGTTGGACCAATCATTAAAATATTTTTTGGTGTGACTTCGTGACGTAACGTTTCATTCAGCTGCATACGGCGCCAGCGGTTACGTAGGGCAATTGCAACAGAGCGTTTAGCTTTGTTTTGACCAATAATATAATTATCGAGTTCGCTAACTATTTCGCGTGGAGTCATTTCGGACATACTGTAATCCTTATGATTTTGAAGAAATTTCTTCAAAGTTGACATTGTGGTTGGTATAGATACAGATATCGCCGGCAATAGAAAGTGCTTTTTCAGCGATTTCACGAGCACTTAATTCTGTGTTTTCAAGTAGTGCGCGTGCCGCAGCTTGCGCATATGGGCCACCTGAACCTATAGCAATTAAATCATTTTCTGGCTGAACGACATCACCGTTACCTGTGATGATAAGAGAGGTGTGTTCGTCGGCTACGGCTAGCAGAGCTTCAAGTTTGCGTAACATACGGTCAGTACGCCAATCTTTTGCTAGCTCAACAGCGGCCTTCGTTAAATGGCCTTGGTGTAGTTCAAGCTTGCGCTCAAACAGTTCAAAAAGAGTAAATGCGTCGGCAGTGCCACCGGCAAATCCGGCAATAACTTTGTCGTTATATAAGCGACGAACTTTGCGGACATTGCCTTTCATGACGGTGTTACCCATCGTCGCCTGCCCATCTCCACCAATTACGACCTGGCCATTACGGCGAACACTTACGATTGTTGTCATGAGTTAGCCCCTGGTTTTATGACGAAAAAAATGCGGGTATCAATTTTTCAAGTTACCAGCCTTCTTAAACGGGTAACTTGAAGCAAGCAAAATGCTGTAATAGCCGCTCTTGATAGTACGTTAAAACAGTACATGGGGGAGGGGATTGTATTTTTCAACCCCCAGAGGCACGAAGAATACAACCTGAGACACCAACACCGCTTGCACGATCGCGCATTTTTTCTGCCGTTGACTTGGAATAAGGGCCAAGTACGATACGATGCCAGCCGCCGCCAACAGTGACTCGGCTTTCTATGCCTGCAAAAGCGAGTGTAGCACGAACGGACTCTGCTTGTTCCGCGGTACGGAAAGAACCACATTGAACCAGCATATTTTGTAAATTATTCGCGGGTTTGCTTTCAACGGGTGCAGGCTGCGTTGATTGTACAGGGCGATTTTCTGTTTTTGCCTCGGTCGAGGTGACAGGTTTACGTTGTACTGGTGGATTGACGGGTTGAGTTGGTTCTTTAATGATCACTTGTGAACGAGGAACCGGTTGCCCATTATAAGGCACTTCCGGTAAATTCGTCACAGGGCCACGTCTATCCGAATCAATCTGTTCTAGTAGTTGACGCTGCTCAGGGGTTAGCTCCGATGGGCGCATAATGTTGCTACCCGTACTCTTTTGCGTCTGCTCAATGTTTGGCGTATCAACACCCCGACGCTCTAGCTCTTTAATATAGCGCCAGCGTTCTTCAGGTTTAGGCGGTAAAGTATCGACAGGTGCTGATGATGAATGGCTTCCCGTACTTTGGGGGGATTCCTTCTTATTTTGAGTGATATAGAAAAGGCCGCCCACAAACAAGACAACAATTCCGACAGCAACAACTAATGTTGTCATCGGTAGGCCTTGCGCTTTCTTGGCTTTGCCTTTACTGGTTTTACGGCGGGCAGATGACCGCCCGCGAGCTACATAATCTTTTTGTGCCACGCTGTTAATTCACTAGGTTATTGAGTGTCTGTGATTATTCAGTTTTATACTCGTCGTATTTCAAGTTGCAGTATTGTTGGTGATGTTTTAGCAACAAACTGCAGCTTGAATGATTTAGGTGGTACATGTTACTTAACCTGAACGACTTTGCCTAGCTTTTAGGCGCTTTTGTACTCTCTCTAATGATTAAATCAGAATCTAGGAGACGAGAGCCAGGGGTGACACTATTACCTTGTAGTTGTTCCAGCAGTAATAACATGGCATGGCGACCAATTTCATCGCGAGGGTGATTTATCGTTGTTAAGGCTGGCAATGTATACTGAGCCTGCTCTAGATTATCGAACCCAACAATAGATAGGTCATCGGGAAGGATGAGTCCTGATTTTTTTGCTTGCCACATTGCACCGATTGCCATGATATCACTATGACAAAAAACCGCAGTGGGTGGTTCAGGTAGGGCAAGTAAAGTTTTGACAGCCTCAGCACCGCTTTCATGCGTAAAATCACCACGAACGATATATTGCTCGCGTAATTTTTCACCCGTACGCAGCATGGCTTTTTTATACCCTTCTAAACGATACTGGCTGTGTGGCATATGTTCAGGCCCCGCGATACAAGCGATACGTTTATGACCTAATTTCTGTAAATAGTGCGTAGCATTAAACGCAGATGTTAGGTTATCGATATGTACGGTTGGTAGTTTAAGTTCAGGAGAGAACTCGTTAGCCATCACGATAGGGGGGAGATTTTTTTGTTCTTCAGCAGAGACATCGAAAGGTAAATTCGAGCCTAACAGTACCATCCCGTCGATTTGTTTCGTAATAATCAGATTAATGAAGGCGTTTTCTTGTTTTTGTTGATGTTTGCAGTCGCCAATTAAGACAAAATAACCTTCTTGCGCGGCAACTTTTTCCAGTCCACAAATCACATCACTGAAAAAGGGATCACTAATATCGGGAACGATCGCCAAGATCGTTTTTGATTCGTTACGTTTGTAGCTCCTTGCTAAGTTATGTGGATAGTAGCCCACATCCATCACAGCTTGCTCTACTTTCTGACGTGTCTGTAAAGAGACTTTTTCAGGTGTCATTAATGTTCTAGAGACCGTTGCCGTTGATACGCCCGCTGCATTAGCAACATCTTTCATGGTTGCAGTACCACTGTGTTGTTTCTGTTCCACAACGTCTTCCTTACGTTTAGTTAATCGATTGCTTTTTTTGAATGGCGTAAAGACGTCATCACATCAAGTAACGAGTTATTCTAAATGGTTTAACAATAATATCTGTTACCTAGTTTACATAAAAACTGTGACTTGCGTCATTTTTTAGAGCTACTTCGCAAATATTGAAAATAGTTACCATAAAGTTTCCATATGAAACATAGGGGCAATATCAAGTGGAGCAGTTTGCTATTGTCCGCTTCCCTTAAAATAAGACAGCGATAATTAGAT
>NZ_JAMPOG010000047.1:0-42670 GCF_028480065.1 Providencia sp. PROV189 | reverse complement strand
CAACCCCTTTTTTACGTTTTTTTTTCGTTTGCTCAGATTACCATCAAATTTGGCTTAAATCACCAGTTTTTGTAG
Source organism: Providencia sp. PROV189 (assembly GCF_028480065.1). NCBI lineage: Bacteria > Pseudomonadati > Pseudomonadota > Gammaproteobacteria > Enterobacterales > Morganellaceae > Providencia > Providencia sp. PROV189. The sequence goes on along the minus strand of NZ_JAMPOG010000047.1, from coordinate 42,595 downwards.
CCTATTGAACCCTTCGGCGGCTAATACAGGTTGTAATGCTAAAGCGGTATCATTCATTAAAAGGCAATATGCAAAGTCTTTTTCTTGACTATCAATCACTTCTTCTGCTTGATTATTAATCAGCCAAACCGCACGTCTCGCGATCGCCGCCCCTGAATCAACAAATCTTGTGCCATCTGGTAGCACTTGTTCGAGTTCTTCTATTAATAGAGGGAAATGCGTACAACCCAAGATCACCGTATCAGGAGGTTCAGGCATTCTTAACCATGGCTTCACTGCATTGGCAATTTCATCTAGCGGAATTTGTTCGCCATGTAATTTTCTTTCCGCTAGTTGAACAAGGTCGGCAGAACCCAGCGAGAGCACTTTGCAATCTGTTGCAAACCGTTCAATTAGCTCTTTAGTATATTCGCGATTCACCGTTCCTTTGGTCGCAAGCAATCCAACAACACCATTTCGCGTTAATTTAGTCGCAGGTTTAATTGCTGGCACGACACCAACCACTGGGAAACGAAAATGGGCTCTAAGGTTCGGTAAGCTCACGGTACTAGCTGTATTACAGGCAATAATTGCTATCGTTAAAGGGTGTTTTTTCGCAATAGCATCAACGAGTTGATACACCCTATCGATAATAAATTCTTCACTCTTTTCGCCATAGGGGAAGGCTTCATTATCGAATGCATATATATAATGTGCGTTAGGGAGTAATTTTTTGACTTCCCGATATACAGATAGCCCCCCCACCCCTGAATCAAACACAAGGATGGTCGGGCGAATAGATAGGTTGTGATTAGAAGTTGTAGCTTCCTGTAAGGAAATATTCTCTTCCAGCGGTGCGATAACCATACGCGGTCTCATAGTCTTTATCGAACATATTAGCTATTTTACCACGAATTGTGAGCTGTGAAGTGATTGGATATGCCGCCGTGAGATCCCAAAGGCTAACCCCCCCTTGTTTTAGACGTTTTGATGGTGATTGGGAAAAGTCATTATCATAACGCGAACCTATATAGTGATAAGTTAGCCCCATATCTACCTCAGCAATATTCCAATCTAATTGGTATTTCACTTGTTGCTTAGCTCGGCGCTCCAATACTTTGTTCGTCTTTTTATTTCTGGGATCGACATATTGGTATGTTAATTGATGATGTAAAAAGCCAGTGCTAAATTCACCAACCCACTCGATACCTTTAATTTCTGCTTTTCCAATATTTTCATATGTATTGATAAAATTGCCATATTTATATTCAATCAGGTTATCAATATCATTATGATAAGCATTAATTTGCCAGAATAGCGGTCCCGTTATTCCTTCAACACCAATTTCCCACTGCTTACTTTCTTCTGGTTTTAAGTTCGGATTACCTTTTGTTGTTCCCCAATTTGATGAAGAATATGCGTACAGTTGACTTAGATTAGGTGCTTTATATGCTGTTGCGTATGATCCAACCAGTTTATACCCATCATAAAATTCCCAACTCAGCCCTGATTGCCATGATGTATGCCAATTAAATTCTGAATGATGATCCGTGCGAACGGCGGCTTCAGCTATAACAGAATCAACAAACGAGTATTGCCCCGTCAAATAGAGCCCCGTGTTATTCATGGTTTCTTTTTTAGTTATTAAAGCATAGCCGTTAGGCTCTATGCTTTGGCGCTGATAATCTATACCCGCACTAATATTACCTTTATCTAAACGATAATTGTTACCCCACTGAATATTATACTGCTTTGATTCATCTAGATTAGAAGAGCTAGCATACTGCCCTTGCCTTGGATCAAAATTGTAATCTTTAACGTAACTATAGCTTCCGGATAGTGAGGTTGAGTATTGGTTTTGATGATATTTAACCCCAGTTTCATATGTACGGCTATAAAGTTTACGGGTATCTACCCGCACACCTGAGTATTCAGAGGCATCATAACGAGTTCTATTATCATATCCATATGCTCTCGCATAAGCTGATATTTCAGATGATAACTGATGCTCCACACCTAGCCATAATGATTTATTAAGAAAACCATCTTTATCGTAGTCACGTGGACTAACGTCCTTAGGTGCTAGATCAAATCCTTTTGTATAGGTATAAGCTGCGGCAGCGGTTACTGTTGTATTTTCACCGATTTTCTGTTGAGTTGAGCCGTTATAATTCTGATAACCATAAGAACCAATACCCGCATTTAATGTGGTTCCTACATTATCTCGGCGAGTAATAATATTAACAACACCACCAATTGCATCCGAGCCATAAACAGCCGATCTTGCTCCACGAATATATTCGATTCGCTGAACTAAAGAGATAGGAATTTGGCTCATATCTGATGAGCCAGAAATACCCGCTTGGTTTAAACGAACACCATCAATTAATACCAATACATGGCGAGACTCTGAGCCTCTAATAAAGAGGGAGCTCTGCTGTCCTATACCACCATACTGCGCAATATCCACACCCGGTAGCCGCCTTAATACATCAATCACAGTATTAGACTGCCAATGATCAATGTCTTCACGCGTAACGACCGTCACAGGGGCCAGTATTGATGAAATGGGCTGCTCAAAGCGATTCGCTGACACCACCATTTCATCTGATTTATTGTTTGCGCTTGCTAAAGAAGAAATACCACACAACACTGCCATAGCAGCAACCGATAGCGGTAGTAACTTACTCTTATTCATTATAATAAATCCGGAATATCAATGAGATTAAAATTCCGCGAGGCCGAATATCAGATCCGCGCTAATATCCAACAAAGCGATTAAACTATGGCAGGTCTTCGGACTGAGAAGTCATACCCATCTGGGTAAAAATTAACTATAGAGGCAACTTCCCATTAATTAATAACAGTGTTGTATCTCTTTTTTCCTTCATCACCGCTGCGCGTCAGTCTCGGACTTACACCGAGTTCCCTATTTACTCTTTACGACCATAGTCGCATTATCCTAAATGGATTGAAGGTATGTGTCTATGCGATGTGGAATCAAAAACTGGACATCTGCCCCACTTGCCCTACAATTTCGCCCCTGATGTTATTTTTTTACTGTTTTCTATGAATAGGGCCACACTAATGAATACTGAACACTATGAACTGCAACTTGCAGAAAAAGTAGAACGTCTGAAAACGATGATGGCCCCCTATACGGCAATGGAACCTGAGATATTTACCTCACCAGAATCTCATTATCGTATGCGCGCAGAATTTCGAGTATGGCATGATGGTGATGACTTATTTCACATCATGTTTGATAAAGAGACTAAAGAGCGTGTGCGTATCGATCAATTTCCTGTAGCAAGCCAACTGATCAACAATATCATGGCTGAAATTTTGCCACTGATAAAAGAAAATGCGCTTTTACGCCATAAACTTTTCCAAATTGATTATCTCTCGACGCTGAGTAATAAATTAATTGTCTCTTTGCTTTACCATAAAAAACTCACTGAAGAGTGGATTGAAGCAGCCAAACAATTAAAAACAACGTTAATCAATAAAGGTTTTGATTTACAGCTTATCGGCCGCGCTTCAAAAACCAAAATCATGTTAGACAACGATTATGTTGATGAAATTTTGCCGGTGAATGGCAAAAATATGATTTATCGCCAAGTAGAAAATAGCTTTACTCAGCCAAACGCTCAAGTAAACATTAAAATGTTGGAATGGGCGATTGATGCCACTCAAGGGGCAACTGGCGATCTACTGGAGCTTTATTGTGGAAATGGCAACTTTTCACTGGCTTTAGCACAAAACTTTGAACGAGTCTTAGCCACTGAAATAGCCAAGCCATCGGTAGCAGCCGCGCAATATAATATTGCGGCAAACCAAATCGATAATGTACAAATTATTCGCATGTCAGCAGAAGACTTTACACAAGCCATGCGAGGAGTGCGTGAATTTAAAAGACTCGATGGCATTAACCTAGCAGATTACCAATGCAACACCATATTTGTTGACCCACCAAGAAGCGGGTTAGATGATAAAACCGTTCAGCTTGTGCAAGAATATGACAATATTCTCTATATTTCCTGTAATCCGGAAACCCTATGCGATAATTTGTCTGTCCTGAATGCGACCCATAAAATCAAAAAACTCGCTCTATTTGACCAATTCCCATATACCCATCATATGGAAAGTGGTGTGCTGCTGACACGCCGCTAAATCTTACTTGCCACCTGTTGTTTTTATTCATTAAGTCAGGTGGCAACCTTGCTATTTTTAATATACACCGTAGCTAACTGGCGATTATTTTATTGCGAGTGGAAGATGAAAATTTGGTTAAGAAATTATTCGTGTTTTGCTCCCATAAAATACACAAACGCCGCAATGTTGGCATAGCGGCGTTATTGGTTAGAGCGGTTTGGAAACGCGATTAAACTTCAGCTTCGTTTTCTTCTGCAAGCTCTTTTTGTTCTTGTTTACGTGCCTTCCAACTTGTGTACATCCACAACGCGAGCGCGACAATAATGATTGAAGGAATAAAACTCGAACCTACGTCAGGATGTTGTACTCGTAAGATAGCTGCATAAGCAAATAGCCCTAAGAAAAAGTTACCTACAACAAACTTAGGTAGACCGATAGGCATCGCATGATGCAAATAACGTTGATGTAAACAATAAATTGCGACGATTAAACTAATAACAGGGAAAATAGAAAACTCTACTAAGGAGTTAAACAGAGCAGAGAAAGTTCCGTGAGTTGATAAGCCAATCACTAATGCTAATAGTAACGTGCTTTTCTCATTGCGATTGTGTTCCGTCATTGATTCTCCTTATATTATTTAGTGAGATCGGGGTCAGTTTGATTTTGTTTTTCTTGTTCACGGCGATACCAGTAATACGCACCTTTTGCGATCATGCGTAACTGAAGTACAAGCCGTTCTTCCAGATGACGCCTTTTTTCTTCATCGATATCAAGCGCTTCTGCACCCGCGCTAAACACGATGGTCACCATAGACTCTGCTTGTAGCTCTGTAAAATAGCGTGGCATATGGCTTTCTTGTTCAAGGTAATCTGCTAATTCAGCAATAAAATGTTGGATTTCCCGTGCAACTGCAGCACGAAACTCAGCAGAAGTACCAGAGCGCTCTCGCAATAATAACCTAAAGGCATTGGGGTTATTACCGATAAATTCCATAAAAGTTGAGATTGACGTTCGGATCACACTACCGCCCTTCGCGATACGTTGCCTTGCTTGTCGCATAAGCTGGCGTAACATCAAACCACTTTCATCAACCATAGTCAGCCCTAACTCATCAACGTCTTTGAAATGACGATAAAATGAAGTGGGTGCAATACCTGCCTCACGCGCAACTTCGCGTAAGCTAAGGCTTGTAAAACTACGTTCTGCACTTAATTGGCTAAATGCGGCTTCAATGAGCGAACGACGAGTTTTTTCTTTCTGTTTTGCTCTAACGCCAATATGATTGCTCACGGTGATCCTGATTTCTATGTCATTAAACAGCCATTAATATACCAAAATATGAAAACTTGGGTGTGACCACCTCTCTAGCATACCTCAAATTTATTAGGCTGTTTGAGGGAAAAAGCGATTAAGTGTACAGATTACCGCTTTTCAGAATTTCACTAAATCATTTTTCAATAGGTGAAGGGGCTTTTTATTCGTAGAACCGTGCTTAATTTCCCGTCATTTGGTTAGAGAACTCGCTAAGCAATAAAAAAGCTTTTTTGTGAATACGCTTCAAAATAAAAACATTAAATAAAGCCATTAATTAAAAGTACATGAGTAAAGCGGGTAAATAATCGGCGGATATGCTAACATCATGTTGTCATTTTGTTTTAGAGCAGGTCTTACCTCATGCAACACATCCATTTTGATGCAATTGTCATTGGTTCCGGGCCGGGTGGAGAAGGCGCCGCCATGGGACTGGTGAAGCAAGGAAAAAACGTCGCCGTCATAGAACGTTATGATAGTGTCGGCGGTGGCTGTACCCACTGGGGAACCATTCCCTCCAAAGCCCTCCGCCATGCAGTTAGCCGAATTATCGAATTTAACCAAAATCCACTCTACAGCGATAATTCTCGCTCCTTACGCTCCTCTTTCTCTGAAATCCTCAAGCATGCTGAAAGCGTGATCAGTCAACAAACTCGTATGCGCCAAGGTTTTTATGAGCGTAATGGCTGCCAAATGTTCTCTGGTGAAGCCACTTTTATTGATGAACGCCATGTGAGTGTTCGCTATTCCGACGGTAGTTGCGATGTTCTCAGTGCAGATAATATCGTAATTGCGACAGGGTCGCGTCCTTATTGCCCATCCGATGTCGATTTTAACCACTCTCGTATTTACAACAGTGATACCATCCTAAATCTAACCCATGAACCACGCCACGTGATTATTTATGGTGCAGGGGTGATTGGTTGTGAATATGCGTCTATCTTTCGCGGGTTAGGTGTCAAAGTTGATTTAATCAACACACGCGATCACTTACTTGCCTTTTTAGATCAAGAAATGTCAGATGCACTTTCTTATCACTTCTGGAATAGCGGTATCGTTATTCGTCATAATGAAGAGTATGAAAAAATTGAAGGTGTTCCTGATGGCGTGATTGTCCATCTTAAATCAGGTAAAAAAGTCAAAGCAGACTGTTTACTGTATGCGAATGGTCGCACGGGGAATACGGATAAGTTAGGTTTAGCGAATGTGGGTATTGAAGCAGATAACCGTGGCTTGATTAAAGTCGATAGCGCTTACCGCACTTCTAATGAACATATTTATGCTGTTGGTGATGTTATTGGCTATCCAAGCCTTGCATCTGCTGCCTATGACCAAGGTCGTATTGCCGCTCGAGCTATAGCAGAAGACTTAGGTAATGCACACTTAGTTGAAGATATTCCTACCGGCATCTATACCATCCCTGAAATTAGTTCTGTTGGTAAAACAGAGCAAGAATTGACAGCGATGAAGATCCCCTATGAAGTCGGACGTGCTCAATTTAAACATTTAGCACGCGCCCAAATTGCAGGTATGAACGTGGGCAGTCTGAAGATCTTATTCCACCGTGAAACATTGCAAATTTTAGGCATCCACTGTTTCGGGGAAAGAGCCGCTGAAATTATTCATATCGGTCAGGCTATTATGGAACAGAAAGGGGAAGGAAATACCATCGAGTATTTTGTGAATACGACCTTCAACTATCCTACGATGGCAGAAGCATTCCGCGTTGCCGCATTAAATGGCTTAAACCGCCTGTTTTAAGCTATTAAGTGATTGCCGAACCTAATACGGCAATCACTTCTCTAGCCACACCCTACTTATTAGCGCGCTTTATTACTGTAATAGCTACTCATCAAATTATAAATAGCCTCAGCAAGCTGTTCATAGCGACCACGTAACGGTGAGCCTGGGCGATAAACTAATACTACTGTACGTTTCGGCTCTGGATGAATACAGTTCAGATAGCAAATACCATCACGGCAGGATTCATGAGGCACGGCCAAATCAGGCAATAATGTAATTCCACTTCCTGCTGCCACCATATTTCTCAGCGTTTCTAGGCTTGTTGCTCGGAAATGTGTATCTTCTTTAGCCCCCGCTTGAAAACAAAAGCCCATCGCTTGGTCACGTAAGCAGTGGCCATCTTCCAACATTAATAATTTCTCGCCAGATAGCTCATTCATCTCGATAGTGTCACGCCCCTGCCATGAGTGACCTTCATAGATGGCGAGCTTCATTGGCTCTTCAAACAAGGGTACAACAATAAAAGGATCTGTTTCTTTCACTTGCGCCAAAATAGCACAATCTAATTTACCGCTATCCAACTGAGCCAACAGTTGCTGTGTCTGTTCTTCATGTAGGTAAATTTCAAGTTTAGGGAAGAGCTTGTGCAATTCAGGAATGATAAGGGGCAAAAGATAAGGCGCGATCGTTGGGATCAACCCTATATGTAAAGGGCCAGACATGCTTTCCCCCTGTAGAGCCGCCATTTCCTGTAATACTTTAATTTCGCGTAAAATCGTCCTTGCTTGTTCAACAAGTAGCAATCCTTGTTGAGTAAATAAAACCTTGCGGCTAGTCCTTTCTAGTAACATAACCCCAAGTTCTTCTTCTAGCTTACGTATTTGGCCACTCAATGTTGGTTGACTCACATGACAAGAGTCTGCTGCACGACTAAAATGCTTATGCTCAGCTAATGCCACTAAATATTCCAGATCGCGAATGTTCATTTTGTCGCCCTTCTTAATATAAACTGCCAATCAGTATACCAGATATCTAATGCTTTTAACTATCAATTAGAATTGACATGTTCAATAATTCTTCATCATTTGCAACGTGACATTTTGTCTCGCTCACTCAATTTATATCAAAATGTAAATTTACGTGACTAATTATGAATTAAAAAAATAGGGATAAAATAATATAATTAATTGAAATAATTATTATTTTTTATATTTTGCATGAAATAAAATTTCACTCTAAATGCAAAAAATAGAAACAATTATTCATCATATAGCAACACATTATTTACATTATTGTTTTTGATTTAGTTACTCAGGCTACGCTCAAAAAAACACCACAAGTGATAAAATATCAAACTAAATTATTAAAAATAAATGAAATTTAACTCCGCAAAAACATCATCAAAGTAATTATTTCCAATATTTTACGCCAATATTTTGCAACATATTATTAACCTAAAAGGACTTTAAATTTATCAAATAGAGCTATATTTATGTAAACAAGAAGGAGAAAAATAGAGACACAAAAGGAAAAGGAAGGTTGACGTTAATGGAATAGTGATTTTCTTGAATGCTGAACACCTGATGTGGGTATAGCTAAAGGAGAAACGCTATGAAAAGCATACAACGTACCTTGAGCCATCAACTAAACCCACTCACATTCATTTATCGAGTGAGTAGATTTCAAACGCCTTGCTCACGACAGAATTACTCGATAAACAACGCATTCATCGTTTTGGGCAACGATTATCTGCCCTAATGATATCTCTCTTAGTCACAAATAGAAAAGCAAACCAAGTTCGATGATTGATGCTATCACTTTCATGATGAGATACACCGCTATGCTAAGAACATGACATCATGCAAAACAAGATAGTGTAAGTATGCAGGCCAACACCGACACATAAACCGTTTAATACAAAAAAGTAGGCCAATTTCATTTTAGTCAGTCAATTTTTATCGAATAGGTATAACGCTATCGTTATATAAAGAAGCTTCATCTAACAATTAAAAAATAAAACAATTAATCGCAATATGCGTATTTCAATCTGTCACCGTTTGATTACGGTGAAAACAGAATAAATCGTAGATAGCGTAATTTAATAATTCACTTACTCGATGAAATATTTAGATACATTATGTTTATTTTTATCATTGTTTTATTAATTTCCATTAAAAAATAAATAAAAAATCATTGCAATTTACTTTATATTTTTAATTAAAAAGACAACCAAAACCACCTCCACACCAACAGATAAAACCATCAAAAAGGAGACAAAAAGAAGCATATAAAGCCAAATACCTACAATGAGTCATTACACACAGAATTAAACTCTAATTAACTAAATTGGGAGGGAATGCGTACAATCAATATTATTAATCAATTTCAAATATATTTACTCACATTTGCTTTTTAAAATTAACACCCAAAGCAAACTTTAATCTATATAATTCGCTTCATCCAAACTTGTGGAAACAATATAAGCGAATTAAGTTACTTAAATATATATCGAGGACTAATACCATGATTAAGAATACAATCAAAACAGCGTTATCTTTTGCTCTGATCGCAACTGCTTTATTTACAACTAACGTTCAAGCAAAAACTAATAGCACAACAATTACATTTAAAGCAATGATTGTATATCCTCCTTGCAACTATTCTTTTAATAACAACAATGCTCAATTAAATTGTTATAATAGTGAAGAGAATAAAGTAAAAACATCAAGTTTTAATTATACAAAGCAATCACCATCTAGCGAATGGAAGAAAACTGAAGACAACCGCAGCATTTATCAATTTAATTGGACTAATAAAGAAAAAGGCTTAGCTATGGTTTCAGTTAAATACCTCTAATATAGTAAAAGGCAATAAAAAACAGTTAGTTATAAACCATAATTCAGCAATAGGTTTTAAGTATGAAAGCGTTACACTTAAATCTGAAAAGAGTCTTATTTGCTCATTAATGGTATTATTACTCGCCCTGCATTCAGCGTTGCTGATACAGGTTCAATAAAATAAGCATACATTAGAGTGACTGTTCTGACAGGCTCTATCCTGTACGAATGGCTCTTGAAATAGATAGTTAATATTTAATTGCTTAAATGACAAAGCAAATATGACCCAAGAAAGATGAGATCTTAAGGAACAATGAGATTCTAAAAATTGGGAAATAATTAACGATGGTCTAGGAGCTTATATTTATAACGGGATTGGCGAAAGGATACTGTTAGGCCTTTTAACAATTAACTATATTTAAGTATTAAACTTTTAATCGCATGTACGGGGTAGTTACCTACCCCGCCATTTTATCCCACTTTAAACACTATCTTGCAAATTCAATGAGTTAAACCCCTAAACGTGCTTTAGCCTCCGTAATTGCCTTAGCGACTTGTTCCTTTGAAACTCCGCCTTTTGCTAAACGCTTATCTAGACAAGATTGCAATGAGAGGATCTGATACACATCGAGTTGGATAGTATCACTGAATTTTTGCAAATCACTTAATGCCATCTCTTCCAATGCTTTCCCTTGGCTAATCGCAGCAACCACCGCCTCGCCGACAATATGGTGAGCTTCACGGAAAGGAACGCCTTTAGCAACAAGGTAATCCGCCAGCTCAGTAGCATTGGCATAGCCTTGTTTTGCGGCTTCTTCACAACGATTTCGACGAATTTGAATACCATCAAGCACCAGAGCCGCCATATGGAGACAGTCTAACCAAGTATCAAGAGCGTCGAACAACCCTTCTTTGTCCTCTTGCATATCTTTATTGTAGGCTAGCGGTAATCCTTTTAAGGTCATCATCATTCCTGTTAATGCCCCTTGTACACGACCACACTTACCACGGATCAACTCAAGTGCATCAGGATTTTTCTTTTGTGGCATTAATGAAGAGCCTGAAGTGACTTTATCTGAAAGTTCAACAAACCCCGCTTCACCACTGTTAAAGAAAATAAGATCCTCTGCAAAACGGGATAAATGCACCATACCAATACTTGCATCGGATAATAATTCGAGAACATGATCCCTATCTGAAACTGTATCAAGGCTATTACGCGTTGCCGATGAGAAACCTAGCCATGATGCCAGTTGCTCACGGTCGATATCATAAGCAGTTCCCGCTAAAGCCCCACAACCTAGCGGACTAACATCTAAACGTTTTAATGTATCTTTTAGACGACTTTCATCACGCGCTAACATTTCACTATACGCTAAACACCAATGAGCAAAAGTCACTGGTTGTGCACGTTGCAAGTGGGTATAACCGGGCATGACCGCATCTTGGTTATTTTCCGCGGTGATCACTAACGCTTTTTGCAGTTCCACCACAGCTTCTAACAATAGCGCGACTTGATCTTTACACCATAATTTTAAATCGGTGGCAACTTGGTCGTTACGACTACGTCCAGTGTGCAGTTTTTTACCTAAATCACCTACTTTATCAATCAGTTTACCTTCAACCCAGCTATGAATATCCTCGGCATCGCTCTGTAAAATGCGCTCAGGATCATCTTGCACCTCTTTTAATAAGGCATTTAGCGCTTGCTCAAGAGATTGCTGCTCTGCCTCTGATAGCACCCCAACAGTGACCAACGCTTTTGACCATGCAACCGAACCAATAATGTCTTGCTGCGCTAAGCGATAATCGAAACGCAATGAATCATTAAATTGTTTAAACCGCTGATCGGCTTCTTGACTAAAACGTCCACCCCAAAGTGCCATAACTGATCCCTATCTGATTGATAAAATAAATGTGATACCCGACAGCAAATGGCTGTCGGGAAGTGTACATCAATAAAACTATTTCGCTTTGTTCTGCCCTTTTAGCGCACGAATACGCGACGAAAGAGAGTACAAACGGATAAAGCCACCAGCATGGCTGTGATCATAAACTTCATCTTCACCAAATGTTGCGAACTCCTCAGAATATAAGCTGTTATCTGCTTTTTTCTGGATAGCAGTTACTTGGCCTTTATACAATTTCAGAACCACTTCACCAGTAACGTCTTGCGCTAAAGATTCTGCTGCTGCTTGCAGTGAATGACGCAAAGGCGCAAACCAACGACCATCATAAACCACGTAGGACATTTCTAAGCCTAGTTGCTCACGCCATTTAAAGCTGTCGCGATCGAGAACGAGTTGCTCAATGCCACGTAAAGCAGCCATCATGATGGTGCCTCCTGGGGTTTCGTAACAGCCACGAGACTTCATACCAACTAAACGGTTTTCAACAATATCAATACGGCCGACGCCATGTTTAGCACCGAGGACGTTTAAAGCTTCAAGACATCCCAGCGGAGATAATGTTTGGCCGTTAACAGAAACCACTTCCCCTTGTTTCACACCGACAGTCACTAGCTCTGCTTCATCTGGTGCATCTTTCGGATCGACCGTCCAGACCCAGCAATCTTGGTTTGCCGCATTCCATGTGCTTTCTAATACGCCGCCTTCGGTAGAAATATGCCATGCGTTTTCATCACGACTATAAATTTTTTCTAAACTGGCTGTCGTTGGAATATGACGCTCTTTCAGGTAATCCAATAGGGCTTCACGCGAACGCAAATCCCACTCACGCCATGGCGCAACAACTTTTAGCTGTGGCGCAAGTGCGCTATAAGTGCTTTCAAAACGCACTTGGTCATTTCCTTTACCTGTTGCGCCATGCGCTACCGCGTCGGCACCAACTTTCAGAGCCAGTTCAACCTGTGCCTTAGCAATAATAGGACGTGCCATTGAAGTCCCTAACAGGTAGCTTCCCTCATAGAGCGCGCCAGTTTTCAATACTGGGTAGATATACTCTTTGACAAACTCTTCACGTAGATCGACCACATGGCATTCCGATGCACCTGATTGCAATGCTTTTTGCTCAACACCAACGAGATCTTCTCTGTCTTGTCCTACATCGGCAACGAAAGCAACCACTTCGCAATCATCATAGTTTTCTTTTAACCATGGAATAATTGCCGATGTATCTAGACCACCTGAATATGCTAATACAATTTTTTTAATGCCCTTTTTCATAACTTACCTATCCCGATTCCGCTCAATTAAAAAGTTTTCATTCATTCTTGGTGGTCGCGCCAACCAAACGCATCCGCTTTAGGATGCTAAAATCCGTGTGCCAATAGCAGTACCGTTAAATAGAGCTGGTAGTTGCTCTGCATGACGCCAACTGGCGATATCGACAGGACGTTGCAATGTTTTGGCTGCCTCTAATGCGGCATTAACTTTTACGATCATGCCGTCCGTGATAATGCCTTGTTCAATTAACTTCTGTGCTTTTTCCGTTGTCATTTCATTAATTTTTTGACCCTTGCCATCAAGGATGCCACTGACATCTGATAGCAATACGAGATCCGCATTTAACGCTTGTGCGATGGCTGTTGCGGCTTGGTCGGCATTAACATTCATCAATAACCCTTCTTCGGTCACGCCGATGGAACTAATGATTGGTAAATAGCCTGCACCGAGTAAAAGTTGTAATAATTTAGCGTCACCCGGTTTTGCATCGCCGACATGCCCAAGTTCGTCATTTAATTGAGTGACAACAGCACTTTGCCCATCCCCCAAAGATAACCCGACTGCTTGTAACTGATATTTCGTTGCCCACGCCAACAATGTTTTATTGGCGGTGCCAGCCAACGCGCCTGTGATAATGTCTATCTGATCAGCAGGCGTCACACGCAATCCTTGCTTTTTAACCACCGGTAGTTGCAGCTTTTGCATTAGCTCATCCACCAAGCAACCACCACCATGCACGATCACTAAAGGTCGTTGATGAGATTGACGATAGGTTTGTAATGCATTAAACAATCTTTCAAGCGCTTCTTCGCTATCGAGTAATACACCGCCCAATTTAATCACTAATGGTTGCATGGGGTTTATCCTTAAATAAGTTCGTTGGCACTAAAATAGTGATTGCGTTTCATTGAAACCGAAACGAATATTCATGCACTGCACAGCTTGCGCGGCAGCCCCTTTTAATAGGTTATCTTCTGTTCCGACTAAGATCAGGTGCTCACCTTTTAACACAAAGCCGATATCACAAAACGGTGTGCCTACCACTGATTTCAGGGCAGGAACACCTTTTTCATACAAACGGACTAATGGCTTATTTTGATAAGCATCTTTGAATACTTGACGAATTTGTTCGTCTGTCACTCCGCGATTCACTTTGCAGGTAATGGTGGCCAAAATACCGCGTGAAAAATTCCCCAAGTGCGGAGTAAAAATAACTTCACGACCTAAATGGGTTGCAATTTCGGGTTGATGGCGATGCGTGAAGATGCCATAGGGTTGTAAACTCACTTCACAAAAACTGTTGGTCATTGACGCCTTACGACCTGCCCCAGAAACACCACTCGTCGCATTAATCACTGGCCACATATGGTCATCGAGTAACTTGGCGTCGATCAGTGGTTTTAGTGCTAATTGAGAAACCGTTGGATAACACCCCGGCACGGCAATTAACTGTGCTTGACGAATTTTATCGGCTTGCCACTCAGCTAAACCGTAAACTGCTTGATTTAACCACTGACTGTTTGTATGTTCGAAACCATAATATTTCGGATAGAACGCGGCATCTTGAACACGATAAGCCCCAGACAGATCAAATACGACACACCCTGCTTCTAGGAACTGAGGCGCAATGTCATGGCTAACTTCGTGAGCGGTTGCAAGAAAGACAACATCAATACCTTGTGCCGCGGCTGCAACATCGGTTAATGGCAACACGGGCATATCGATAATGCCTTTATACTGGGGATGCAACTCAGAGAAGCACTTACCTGCATCAGCACTTTGCGCTGAAACCATCAATCCCTGAAGGTTTATTTCAGGATGACGCTGCAGATAGGCTGCCAATTCCGCTCCAGTATAACCACTGGCCCCGATAATGAGTGTGTTCAACATAGATTTCTACCTTGTGCTCGTGACCCAAACAGTTTAATGTGTATTTTTATTCAAATAAAGTGCATGAATATTGATACTATTATGGATAAAGGCTGTCAACAGTGAATATTAAATTACCTGCATTTATTGAGATTTATCGCCAATTAATTGCCACTCCTTCTATCAGTGCTACTGATGCGCAACTCGATCAGAGTAATAAAGCCTTAGTAGAATTACTGGGTGGATGGCTGGAAACCCTCGGATTTACGGTCAATATTCAACCTGTACCGGATACCCGTGATAAATACAACCTACTTGCCTCAATAGGGGAAGGAAATGGCGGCCTAATGCTGTGTGGGCATACCGATACAGTTCCTTTTGATGAAGGGCGTTGGAGTAAAAACCCTTTTGCGCTATCAGAGCATGACGGCAAGTTATACGGTCTCGGCACTGCCGACATGAAAGGTTTTTTCGCTTTCATTGTCGATGCCTTACGTGACATTGATACCCGTAAATTAACTCGCCCATTGCATATACTTGCAACCGCAGATGAAGAAACCTCAATGGCAGGCGCGCGTTACTTTGCAGCCAGTACACAACTTCGTCCTAATTTTGCCATTATTGGGGAGCCGACCTCATTACAACCGATACGTGCGCACAAAGGGCATATTTCGAATGCCATCCGTATTACGGGGCAATCAGGTCATTCAAGCGACCCAGAAAGAGGCGTGAATGCTATCGAATTAATGCATGAGTCTATTTCACATCTGATGACGCTACGTAATACATTGAAAGAGCGTTATAACAATCCTGCTTTTGTGATCCCTTACCCGACGATGAATTTTGGTCATATTCATGGGGGTGATGCGGCTAACCGTATTTGTGGATGCTGTGAATTACATATGGATATTCGTCCATTGCCGGGGCTGACCTTGCAAGATTTGGATGAGCTATTAAATGAGACGTTGGAGCCTGTAAAAGCAAGATGGCCAGGACGCTTAACAATTGAGTCTCTCCATCCCCCTATTCCTGGGTATGAGTGCCCAACGGATCATAAAATGGTGGCTGTGATTGAACAGTTACTGGGTCAGAAAGCTGAGACGGTCAACTATTGCACTGAAGCGCCGTTTATTCAGGCGCTATGTCCGACACTTGTGCTCGGCCCTGGCTCGATTGAGCAAGCGCATCAACCTGATGAGTTTATCGATATGAAATTTATTGAACCGACTCGCCAACTGCTCAGCCAACTGATCGAACATTTCTGCCTGACTGAATAAAAATGTGTTGCGCGCAATAACTTCGGGTTATTGCGCCATTTGTTAACATGAATTTTTTTCCAGTTACGACTGAAAAACCCTCACAACACTATTTCATTTAAGTGTTGACTCTGCATGAATATCCGGTAATCTTTGTTTAGACGTCTAAACGTATAGACACTTAAATGGATATAATAAACTATCGATACCATAATGGTTTCGCTATATACAAAGTCATGAGGTCAGGGTATGAGTTTCTTTCACGCAAATCAGCGCGAAGCGCTAAATCAAAATTTAGCTGAATTAGATGGACAAATTAATGTCTCTTTTGAATTTTTTCCGCCGCGCACTGAAGAGATGGAACAGACCCTTTGGAAATCTATTGATAGGTTGAAAAACCTCAAACCAAAATTTGTCTCTGTTACTTATGGCGCAAACTCAGGTGAGCGTGATAGAACCCATAGCATTATTAAAGATATCAAAGAAAAAACAGGGTTAATCGCTGCGCCTCATTTAACCTGTATCGATGCAACACGCGATGAACTCAGAGAAATTGCACGTGATTATTGGAACAGCGGTATCCGCCAAATTGTTGCATTACGCGGTGATCTTCCCGATAACAGCCGTAAGCCAGATATGTATGCAGCCGATCTCGTTGAGCTGCTCAAAGCAGAGGCAGATTTTGATATCTCCGTAGCGGCTTATCCCGAAGTGCACCCTGAGGCCAAAAGTGCACAGGCTGACTTAATTAGTTTGAAAAAGAAAATTGATGCAGGAGCCAACCGTGCGATTACGCAATTTTTCTTTGATGTAGAAAGTTATTTGCGTTTTCGTGACCGCTGCGTCGCAACAGGTATTGATGTTGAAATTGTCCCCGGTATTTTACCTGTTTCAAATTTTCGCCAACTTGAGCGGTTTGCCAAACTAACCAATGTACGAATTCCATCATGGATGAGTAGAATGTACGAAGGCCTTGATAATGACCCTGAAAGCCGTAATTTGGTGGGTGCTTCAATCGCCATGGATATGGTGAAAATTTTAAGCCGTGAAGGGGTGAAAGATTTTCACTTTTACACCTTAAACCGTTCTGAACTCACATATGCGATTTGCCACACGCTTGGTGTAAGGCCATAGCCTCTATCTCCAAATAGTATGAAGGCCGCACTTTGCGACCTTCATACATCTTGTTTTATTACCAACTCCCTGACGCACCGCCACCGCCACTGGATCCACCACCACCTCCGCTGGAACTATCACTTGATGAACTCGATGAACTCGATGAACTCGAAAAGTCTGATGAGCTAAAAGAAGAAGAGGGTAAATAATAGTAACGGCAAATATCATGCCATTCCCGTCGTTGTTGTCGGTAAGTAGGCGAAATGGTATGGATCACAAGAAACAGTATTGGAGTAGCAAACATGCTCCCTACCACAAAAAATAGCGCCACAAACAGGAATAAAATAGGGCTAAAATCTCCTTCTAGCCATATCGCCAATAACATGAGTGCTAAATAATAGAGTATCGTCATCAACAAGGTACTAAATAACGAAGGAAAGTAGTATTTATATTGATAATACTTTTTCAGCTTGGCTAACTGTTTCTGTTTCTTTGCCCGTTTGGATTTACTCGCATACTCTATGCTATAAATTTCTTTTTCAAGATATAGCCGACGCTTTTTAGTACCATAAAATAACATCGTAAAATAAGCTGCGATAAATGATATAAAATAGAAAAGCTTATAATGTTCTACACTCTTTGGTAGCACAATTCCATTATGCACTTCCCCCATTTGATAGTCTGGTGCCTCATTCATCACATTAATCGCACGAGATACGCCATTTTGGATCCCAGCGTAATACTGGTTGTCTTTAAAATCAGGTATCATACTTTGACGAATGATACGCCCAGCAATCGCATCGGTCATGACCCCTTCATAACCATACCCAACTTCAAAGCGCATATTGCGATCGTCTATCGATACAACCAGCAATACACCATTATTTTTGCCTTTTTGGCCTAACCCCCAACGATTAAACGCGCGTAATGAAAATTGCTCTATTGTTTCATTGCCTGTAGTTGGAACAATATAAACAACAAATTGTGTGCCATCACCACGCTGCTTTTCAAAATTTAATAACTGGCTATTTAAAGTGTGGTATTGCGACTCACTTAATAGGCCTGCACGGTCGAGCACCCTATCACTACCTAATGCAGGGAGTTGAATTCGCTGCGTAGCCCAGCTTCCACTGCTAAATACACAGAACAATAATAGCCAGATCACATGCCGATATTTCAATTAAAATCCACCGTAGGTACTGTTTTTATCGCCTGTTCGTTATCTGCTTTAAAATTCGCTTTTGCAGAATACCCAAAATAACTTGCAATCAAGTTGCTAGGAAACTTTCTGATTTGTGTATTGTATTGACGAACGGCTTCAATATAACGACCCCTTGCAACGGTAATACGATTTTCAGCGCCTTCCAGTTGCGTCATTAAATCTTGATATAATGGGCTGGCTTTAAGATCAGGATAACTTTCCGATATGGCTAATAAACGGGATAATGATTGCCCTAATTGTGCTTGTGCTTTTTGATACTCCGCTAAAATAGCCGGATCTGATAATGCACTTGCATCCACTTTAATTTGCCCCACTTCCGTCCTTAATTTCACAACTTCCATGAGAACTTTATTTTCATAACCAGAGTAACCTTTTACCGTATTGACTAAATTCGGAATAAGATCAGCACGACGTTGATATTGGTTAATCACTTCGGATGCGGCAGCGTCAACAACCTCATCATTTTGCTGAATACTATTGTAGTTGGTAACGACAATGACCGAAATAATAATGATAAGAGCTAAAATGGAGATAATCAGTTTACGCATTGTGATGACACTCTATCCTTCGTATATCCATTGTTGAGCACAACAGAAATAAATTGAATCTGACCTACATTCATCATTCCATTAATTCATCGATAGAAAGTGAATAGTTTGATATATGAGCGAGCTAGCTCTATTTAGTACAGAACTAATCCCTATTTTAGCAACTTAACATAAATATTGATAAAATTCTTGCCGTCGATTTAAATAAGATAAGCGATATCACGCGGTAAAACGAAATACAGAAAAATGTGTCGGACGCTGTCAATTATTCGTCAATAGATAAATAAAAAAGAAGGCCCCATTTCAACTTGGCAGCCTTCTTACTGTTGTCGTACGTGATGTGATATTGCACATTTTATCGGCCAAACCAGCGCATTGATCTGGCCAAAATATTATCTTCTAGCCGGTATTACGCATCCCCGCTGCAACGCCTGCAATCGTCACCATCAACGCTTGCTCAACGCGAGGATCCGGATGCTCTTGCTGGCGAGAACGGTGTAGTAGCTCGGCCTGTAAAACGTTTAACGGGTCCGTATAAACATTACGTAAAGCAATTGACTCCGCAATCCAAGGTAAGTCTGCCATTAAGGCTTCATCTTTGGACACCGCCAGCACACTCTTAATATCTTCAGAGAGCTGCTCACGTAATTTCACACCCAGAGGCCAAAGGCGCTCCTCCACTAAACGGTGATCATAATATTCAGCCAGCCACAAGTCAGCCTTCGCATAAACCATTTCCAGCATGGCGATACGGGTATTAAAGAACGGCCATTGTTGCCACATTTCATCTAATATGGCTTGTTTGCCTTCTTTCTCAATCACATATTTTAACGCTGCTCCCGCCCCTAACCAAGCAGGCAACATGAGGCGATTTTGTGTCCATGCAAAAATCCATGGGATCGCACGTAATGTCTCAACGCCCCCCGTTGGACGGCGTTTTGCCGGACGAGACCCCAACGGCAACTTGCCTAATTCTAGCTCTGGTGTTGCAGCGCGGAAGTAAGGTACAAAATCAGGCTGCTCACGAACATAATCACGGTACATCGCACAAGAAACGTCAGAGAGGGTATCCATCACTGATTTCCACTCTTGTTTTGGCTCCGGTGGCGGCAGTAAATTAGCTTCTAAAATCGCGCTTGCATACAGCGCAAGGCTGCTAATCGCCACTTGTGGTAGACCAAACTTAAAGCGGATCATTTCACCTTGTTCAGTCACTCGTAATCCCCCTTTCAGGCTGCCCGGCGGTTGTGACAAGAGTGCTGAATGAGCGGGCGCACCACCACGGCCAATAGTGCCTCCACGTCCATGGAACAAGGTTAAAGTGACCCCTTCTTTGTCGCACAACTTAATCAGCGCATCTTGTGCACGATATTGCGCCCATGATGCCGCCATCACCCCAGCATCTTTTGCCGAATCAGAGTAGCCAATCATGACCATTTGGCGGTCATCAATCAGCTCACGATACCACTCAATGCTCAAGAGTTTTTGCATAACACTTTCAGCATTATTCAAATCTTCAAGTGTTTCAAACAGAGGTGCGACAGGCAGGCGAACGGATGCCCCCGCCTCTTTGAGGAGCAATTTAACGGCCAGAACATCGGAAGGAACTTTCGCCATCGAAATGACGTAAGCTGCGATGGAGTCATTTTTCGATTCTGCGATCACGCGGCAAGTTTCAAATACTTCTGCCGTTTCAGGGCTTGGTTGCCAATGACGAGGGATCAACGGCCGACGAGATTGTA
This sequence comes from Providencia sp. PROV189, assembly GCF_028480065.1. Classification (NCBI taxonomy): domain Bacteria; kingdom Pseudomonadati; phylum Pseudomonadota; class Gammaproteobacteria; order Enterobacterales; family Morganellaceae; genus Providencia; species Providencia sp. PROV189. Next base: position 21,632 of record NZ_JAMPOG010000047.1, on the reverse strand, counting down.
ATTCAGACAGTAAAAAGGCTTGTTTTTCCTCTTCACTCCAAGCTGCATAATCCCCTAACCCAAGATATTGCGTTAATTCAGCAAGCGCTTCTGTATGGCGAGTACTTTCTTGGCGAACGTCAATGCGAACGAGTTGCAAGCCAAAACTCCGTATACGACGTAACGTATCGAGTAACTGCCCATTAGCAATAATGCTCATACCACAGGCCATTAACGATTGATAACAGGCATATAGTGGATCCCACAATTGGGCATTGTCGGTCAGTAAATCGGCTGGTGGTAGTGCTTGTTCGCCTTTTACCTTGCGTTCTAAATACTCTAATGTGGAAAAGAGTTGGCTACGCAAATTTTTTGCAATTTGCCGGTAAGGTTCATCTACCTCATCTCCCCCAGCGAGCGCCCGTAACTCAGGTGTCGCTTCGGTCATGGACAGTTCAGAAACCAACACTTGGATATCTTTTAAAAAGAGATCTGCGGCTTTCCAACGGCTAAGTAGTAATACATGGCGAGTCACTTCCGCAGTCACATTCGGGTTACCGTCGCGGTCTCCTCCCATCCAAGAAGTAAAACGAATTGGGTTTGCTTCGACGGGCAGTTCAGCACCAATTGAGTCTTCTAATTGCTCATTAAATTCACGTAGGAAAGCCGGAACCGCTTCCCAAAGTGAGTTTTCAACTACGGCGAAACCCCATTTGGCTTCATCAATTGGCGTTGGACGTATTTTACGGATTTCGTCAGTGTGCCACGACTGAGCGACCAACTGGCGTAAACGACGCATGATATTGTTGCGTTCGTAATCAGCCAGATCATCATGATCGAGTTGTGATAAGCAGGTATTCACTTCAACCAATTTATGGATCAAGGTGCGGCGTGCGATTTCAGTAGGATGGGCCGTTAGCACCAATTCGATCGACAGTTGGTTAACCGCTTGACGAAGATCACTATCGGTAAAGTTTTTCTCTTTTAAACGACTAAACAGCTTTTTAAGTGCCACAGGGTTACTCGCTGCTTCACCATGTGGCGAAATGCTATGATATTGTTCGGCAACGTTTGTCAGGTTCAAAAATTGGTTAAATGCTCTTGCAACCGGTAATAGTTCATCATTAGATAGGTTTTGCAGTGTCATCAACAGCTTTTGGCGTTGTACTTCATTGCCTGCACGCGATGATTTTGACAACTTACGAATTGATTCGACTTTATCGAGGATATCCTCACCTAATGCTTCCTTGATTGTGTCGCCAAGTAGCTTACCCAGCATACTGACATTACTGCGCATTGCGGAATATTGCTGATTCATGAGACTCCTGACCTTGTGCTTTTGGCAGAATGCTACCCCGACCTAAGTTTGCTGACGGTTAACAAACTGCGACCTAATTTCCTGTAATTAAATTTCAACCAACTGCGATAGAATTATTGTTTTGTGATGCAGTCGCCAAATTTTACCCTTGCCTCTATATAGATATCAGAAAAAAAGCGCTTTGGGGGATTTTTCTGAAATTTAATTACACCCTCATTCTTATTAGTTTTTCTTATTTAAGTCTTGTTTTAGCGCAATATATTGTCGATTCAGCACTTTTAAGACATGAATCTTGCTTAAGATTTAAATCATCAGAACAAAAAGGCAAAAAATAAAGAGGAAAAAATTAAGCGGTAGATAGGCACCGTCGCCGATGCCTATCTTTAAACGAAATTAAAGTAGTTGTGAAAGGCGATTAAGGTCGGATTGGATCGCCCCCGCGGTAACATCACGACCGGCGCCGGGCCCCCGTATGACTAATGGATTATCACGATACCAACGACTTTCAATAGCAAACACATTATCACCCGGCAGCAGCGATGACAGTGGATGATCAGGCTTAACTGCCTCTACACCAACCCGAGCACGCCCTTTTACCGCATCAAACCGTGCAACATAACGCAACACCATTCCCATTTCTTGAGCCGCTTCTAAACGTTGCTGCATCTGCTCATTGATAACTGCACTATTTTCAAAGAACTCATCCAAAGAGCCAGACTCTGCTTGGGCAGGTACTAATGATTCAACACGCACATCACTCGGCTCAATTTCATAACCTGCTTCACGCGCTAAGATGATCAATTTACGCATCACATCTTGCCCTGAAAGGTCAATGCGGGGATCTGGCTCCGTCAAACCTTGCTGCCATGCTTGTTCCACTAATTCACTAAACGGCACTGAGCCATCGAATTGTAAAAACAGCCACGATAACGTCCCTGAGAAAATACCACTTATCGCTAAGATGGCATCACCACTCTCTTTCAGGTCACGTACTGTATAGTTAATGGGTAACCCAGCCCCAACTGTCGCGTTATATAACCAATGGCGGCCAGTTTTCGTAAAAGCATCACGTATTTGACGATATTGTTGGGTTTGTGCGGCTCCCGCAATTTTGTTCGCACTGATGACATGGAACCCATAGCTGGCAAAATCCACATAGCTTTCAGCAAGAGATTCGCTCGCGGTCACATCAAGCACGACTAGATCATCATATGGATGGGCGCGCATCCATAAAAATAGATTATCATCTTCATGCTCGACAGCTTCATCATCAAAGAAAGCGAGTGCTCGGCTTGGATCAATGCCTTGATAATTCAGTAAACTACGGCGGCTATCGACTACCCCTGCTAGGACAAAATCAAAATCACTGCGTGCCGAGATATTTGGTTGCTCGGCAGCAAAAAGCTCCAACCAACGCGCACCAATATTGCCCTTCCCAAACAAGACTAAGCCAATGCGTTTTTCAGCACGGAAGAGGCTTTGGTGCATACCTTGAATTAAAGGGTCGGTCTGGTTTGAACGCAATACTGCGACGAGGCTGATCCCCTCTTCTGAGTGCCAAACAAACTCGACAGGTTGATCTTTTAACTCCTCATAGAAACGATGGCTATGCAGTGGGTTCTTGCACACCCCAGCCCCCACCAATGCAACTAATGAAAAACCTTCACGAAGTGATAAGGTGCCCGGTAACCCAGCTTCTTCTAAAACATTCAGTGCACTTTCAACCACTTCTGAGGTATAGCAGAATTGTAATAAGTTCCTATCTGAGTGGATGCCATGCGCCAGTGGCCGTAACTGAGTACGTTTTAATAATAAGTCGATATCTTTATATATCTGATTAAAATCGCGCCCCTGTGCCAGCCTCAACTCAATTAGGCAAACATCATCATGGCTAGTGACTATTTTAGCACCTGTTCCTGAAGCCAAAACACGCTCAATCTTTGTCGAACCCTGCTCAGGCTGATAGCTACATCTTAACTGTAGATCGATATTACTGACGGAAACGGGTTGCAACGTGCGAGTGTGCAGCACCGGCGCAGCAAGACGAGCCAACTCACTTGCCTCATCCAGCCGCAACAATGGCAGTAAACATGCGTCTTTGATTTTACGAGGATCCGCACTGTAAACCCCCGCCACATCACTCCAAATGGTGACTTTCTCGACCCCTGCTAATGCGCCGACTTGTGTTGCAGAGTAATCGCTCCCATTACGCCCTAGTAGAACAGTCTCTCCCGCATGGTTACGAGAAATAAACCCTGTAACAACAAGGCGATGCTGAGGATATTGCACTAAAATCTGTTGTAATAAATGGCGTGATTGCGATTCATCGACCTGAGGCTGAGCCGCTCTTTCTGCACGTAAAAACATACGTGCATCAAGCCAAGCACTTTGCATACCCGCCTCTTCTAATACTGCCGACATGAGACGAGCAGACCAAATTTCACCATGACCGACCACTTCAGCGTAAGAAGCATCATTAATAGGTTTATCTAACAAAGCGCTTAAGCGTTCGAGATCTTCAACAAACTGGCGATTTAATTGTTCTGCTTTTTCTTCAGGCAATAGCCCATGGATCAATTCTTGCTGATAGCGACGTAAATATTGTTGAACTTGATGAGCCGAAATGCGATCACTTTGACTCAATTTCAACCAATTAATAAGCTGATTTGTTGTACTTCCAGCGGCGGACACGACCATTAAGTCACCAGATTGGCTATAATTCGCCATAATGTTGGCAACTCGCTGATAACATTTTACATCGGCTAAACTACTCCCCCCAAACTTATGTAACTGGCGATGGCATGGCCCCGCCTCGACTGCTGTCAGTACACTCATCAAATACTCCACTAACGTTGTGCTGCTATCCTAAATGCATTGTCTAAATCTGCAATGAGATCTTGGCTATCTTCGATGCCCACAGAAATGCGCAATAAACTATCTGTGATCCCTGCTGCCGCCCGAGCCTCCGCCGACATACCTGCATGTGTCATGGTGGCAGTATGCGAAATAAGCGTTTCAACACCACCTAATGACTCAGCAAGTGTAAATAATGACAGTGTACTCAAAAACCGACGTAACTGTTGTTCATCGCCATTAAATTCAAAACTCAACATCGCCCCAAAACCTTTTTGCTGTTTCACAGCAAGATCATGGCCGATATGATCTGCTAACCCAGGATAATATAACTTTTTCACCAACGGTTGGGCTTTAAGATAATTGACGATTTCTTGGGCGTTCGCCTGCTGCTGCTTAATTCTGGGTGACAGCGTTCTCATTCCTCTTAACAACAGATAACTATCAAATGCCCCACCAGTGACGCCAATATTATTCGCCCACCATGCTAATTCTATGGCCCATTTTTCCTCTTTGGCAATCACTGCCCCCGCAATAATATCTGAATGACCATTAAGATATTTTGTACAAGAATGCACCACAAAATCGGCACCTAACGCGATAGGTTGTTGTAAGACAGGGCTTAAAAACGTGTTATCTACAACAACAAACGCCCCTGCATCATGCGCTAATCGTGCAATCTGCTCAATATCATAAATACTTAATAGTGGGTTACTTGGTGTTTCAATTAAGACTAACTTCGGCTTTTTCGCTAACGCCGCAAGAAGCTCTGATCGGTTATTTTGATTAATAAACTGAACCTGATAGGCTCCCCGTTGGTGCTGGCTATTAAATAAACGATAGCTCCCCCCATAACAATCATGTGGGGCTACCAAGAGATCACCCGGTTGCAGAAAAACAGTGCATAAAAGATGTAATGCCGACATGCCGCTGTTGGTCATTACCGCACCGCTGCCGCCTTCAAGTTGTGCAAGTGTCCTTTGCACAATATCGCGCCCAGGATTACCTCTACGCGAATAGTCATGAACTCGAGGCTCATTAAAGCCGGTAAAATTATAAGTACTCGATAGGTAAATAGGGGGCACGACGCAGCCAAACTGCGAGTCTTCATTTAATCCATTGTGAATAGCGATAGTCGACGGTTTGAGGGCCATAAACGCTTCTCCTGATTGACGGTGAGTCAAATAATACCCACTGGATGTTTGGACGTCAATATATCTAGACGTCTAAACCTCTTTACGTTTATATCAAGTAATGGAATAATCATCCCTAATGATTATGCGTAAATTGATTGTAATTTGCGCAATGTAAATTAACGCATTAATTTAAAACAGAAATTATGATAATTTATGTGATGCGTATACTAACTTATATGTCGGTTTGAGATCTGAGATTATTCATATTTGTTCTTTGAAAGATGACGGGCATATTATTTTTTTATTATTGATGAAACTAACCAAGGTAACTCATGGCTGAATGGAACGGTGAATATATCAGTCCGTATGCTGAGCATGGCAAAAAAAGTGAGCAAGTTAAAAAAATTACAGTCTCTATCCCATTAAAAGTGCTGAAAATTTTAACTGATGAGCGCACTCGTAGACAAATCAATAACTTGCGTCATGCAACGAACAGTGAATTACTGTGTGAAGCTTTCTTGCATGCCTTCACTGGACAGCCGCTGCCAAATGATGAAGATTTGCGTAAAGAGCGCAGTGATGAAATTCCTGAGGCTGCAAAAGAGATTATGCGTGAATTAGGTATTGACCCAGAAACTTGGGAATACTAAACGCTATCCCCTTATCTTATTCGTCTTAATTGGCGAAGAGTGATCAATCACTAAGATAAGGGGAATTATTCCTATTTATTTCTATTTCAGACTTTCCTTCAAGCTTTATTTTTTGTGCTTATTTACACTTTACGTGCTTCTTCCATAGAAAATAAAATACGTAAGGATTAAAGTCATGAGCTCCTATTTTCAAGCTACTGCGACGTTATTCGGTGCCGCTTTGTTGGTCACTACTGGCTGCTCTTCTTATCCACGACAAGTGGTAGACTCTCGCTCAGATGTGGCATATGAAGCACAATCTACATCCAGTGCAAAAACATTGGGTACACAATGGGGTGAAGATATCCGCTCTTCCGTCCAAGGCGTGACAGCCACTCGCATGACGAATCAACCCTATGATACTGTCACTATTTATTATCAAGGTGAACGCGTACCAAATCATGCTTACACCCAACCTTATATCAAGGTATTTCCTCTCTCTGTCGCAGTAATCAATGAGTATGGGCAACCAATGCCAATTTACCGCAATTCCCAAGGGCAATATAAACTGCCAGCCACTGAGGGTATGCGCTATACATTGCGGATCCTAAATAGCGATAGAAATAAAACTTATGAGGTAGTGACAACGGTCGACGGCCTTGATGTCCTCAATGGGCAAGCAGGTTCTTACCAAAATAATGGTTATTTAATTCGACCAGGCAAAAAACTGACCATTGAAGGTTTTCGCAAGAATAACAACCAAGTTGCCGCATTTCGTTTTGCAGCGCCTGAATCATCCTACGTGAATCAAAACGTACAAGGCGATGAACGAAATATTGGCGTTATCGGTATCGCTTTTTTTGAAGTGCGCGAAACCTTACCATTATGTGACGCTAATCCGTTCCCAGCGGATACACAATATGCACCGGCACCTTGCCGCAAGTATTAATAGCTATATAGGACAATTAGCGTATTAACCAATACGCTAATATTGGTGTAATATAAATTACTCATAATCTCCAAATTAAAATTAATTGTTCCTCATTAAAAACAAAAAAAATGACTTTGTTAGATTAAAATTCAAAGTCACAAGCGATAAGTATCATTATTACTGATTTAATATTTTTCTTATTTACATTTCTATTATATAAAAAATACGCTTTTCTTTAGAAAAAAATATTTATATTGAGCACTATTCTTTCATAGACATCCTAAAACACAATATTCAACACCCTGATTCAGCTTATTATTTTGATTTAAACCCAAACTCAACATTAAACGTTTTGTTTATTTTTCATTCTATTATAATGAGCTAATAATTGTCGAGGTAATATTAGAACATTTACTTAACAAGTAATTTGATAACTCATTATCTCATTCTACTTCCTACTATTATTACGTAATAAATTATGAGAAAAAATAAAATCAGCACATTTGTCGCTATTGGTATTTCATTACTAGCAGCACAAAGTTATGCGGCAGAAAAACCACTTGAAATAGAAAAGAAAATAAATTTGGATAACCGAAAAGGATTTTATTCTGAGGCATTGCATATTTCTGCAGATGGCAAAATCATTGTTATGAATCTTGCTAGCGATACGCAAAGAGACAATCTTTTCCGTTGGACTGAAAAAAGTGGTCTGGTGAGCTTAGGAACACTGAAATCAGATAATAGTGGCAGCATATCAACCAATGGCATATCAAAAAATGGTTCAGTTATCATCGGTTATTCAGAGACTGACGATGGGCAAGGTAATGCATTTCGATGGACTGAAAAAACGGGGATACAAAGCTTAACCCCAAATGCACACTCCTATGCACAAGCTGTTTCTGATGACGGAAGCGTTATTACGGGCCAGATATTTACAAATGATGGCAGTCACTTAGGAAATGCCTTTATCTGGACTGAAGATAAGGGCATGCGTAGCTTAGGGACACTAAAAAGCGATAATTCAGGCCGTTCCGATCCTAATGGCATCTCTGCGGATGGTTCTACTATTGTCGGTGATTCAAGCACTGACAGTAATGCGATGAATGCTTTTAGATGGACAGAAAAGACAGGAATGCAGGGGTTAGGCACCTTAAAATCTGATGGTTCCGGTAACTCTGCAGCCAATGCGACTTCTGCAAATGGACTCGTTGTCGTTGGCTTCTCAGACACCGATAACAACCAAAATAATGCTTTCAGATGGACAGAAACCACAGGCATGATTAGCCTCGGTACACTTAGAGCGGATAAAAGTGGTCAGTCCAGTGCTGATTTTGTCTCAAAAGACGGCTCTGTTGTGGTTGGGAGTTCAGATAGTGAGTTTGCCCATGAACAACAAACTTTCCGTTGGACAGAAAAAACAGGCATGGTTAGCCTTGGTTCATTAAAAGCCGATAATTCTGGATTCTCCGAGGCTCTTGATATGAATGGGAGTGGTTCTGTGATTGTTGGCGAAGCCTATAATGATCACAATGAACTTAGTGCGTATCGCTGGTCTGAAAGTACAGGGATGGTTGGTTTAGGCACCCTAGCATCTGATAATAGAGGCTCCTCAACGGCATATGCCGTTTCCGAAGATGGCTTGATTATTGTTGGTGCCGCTCAAACAGATGAAGATGATATCCATGCAACCCTTTGGAAGATCAAGGGTTCAGAAACTGAACCGAATATCGTGACCGTTGACGCCACTCATTCAAGCTATGCAATGTCACGCACGGCAAACCGAGGGTTTAAAGTTCTCGATTTTTATCAAAGTAGTTTAAATCATTTAAGTAATAGCCGTTGCCAATTAGGCGACAGTAGCTACTGTGTTGGTCTTTTCTCTCAATATGATAGCCTAAGTGATAATCATCGCGTTGCAACTGGTCTGTATAGCGCATTACGTTTACCTGCTGAAAATTGGACTGTCGGTGCAGCAGTGAATTTTGCTCATAATACGACCTTAGCGGATAATTATGACACCCGAAACAATAGCCGCCCTGCTATTGGTTTATTCACTCGCTATCAACAAAACCTGAATAACAACGGTCTATATGCAGACTTATCCGCTTCATATCTAAATCAAGATGTCCGTATCACTCGTGATACATTGAAAAATACAGAAGCAGGGGAAGGAAATGCAACCATCAAAGGCTATCAAGCACGCCTAAGTATTGGTTATGGTCTTCCATTAACCTCTCAGACGCGGTTAATGCCTGAAGTTGCTTTATCCTATAAAAAAATTAGCCGTAGCAGCTATACCGAGACCAAAAATGCTGAATTTGCAGCAGAATATGGCCGTATGGGTAACAAACGTACCGACCTACAATTAGGAATGAATATCAAACATAATCTCAATGAGGTATTCCAAGTAGATGGTAAGATTGGTACAGATATTAAACTCAATAGTGATCGTGATGCGTTTACGGGTTACATCCCTTATGTCGGTGCGTATACCTACGATAAAGGTGATGAGCGTACTGTTAACCCTTACGCAGTTGCAGGGCTCAATATTAACGTTACCCAAAACTCAACAATACGCACCAGTGTCGGTTGGCAACAAACTGACTACAAACATGACAGTGTAAATGTAGGTTTAGGCTATTCTTATCACTGGTAAGAACCCAATGGCTGGAAGGCGTTAAATGATTTTCAGCCATATTACCCCCATTAAAAAAGGGAAACTGAGTTTCCCTTTTTTTTGCATTTCACAGGCTTGATTACTTCTTCGCGCCTGGGATGCTGAAACGTTTGTTAAAGCGATCAACACGACCACCGGTAGCAACGTCACGCTGTTTACCAGTATAGAACGGGTGGCAGTTACCACAAACGTCCAGGTTCAATGAGTGACCTGCAGTTGAATTGATTTTCATAACATTACCGCAAGAACAAGTTGCAGTAACTTCTTCGTATTTAGGATGAATACCTTTTTTCATGGGAAAACCTCTATTAAGGCCGTGTCGCCATTCCAGCCCTAACGCCGGACACCACACGTCGTGTTGATTAAAAATGTTTTATTGGCAAAATTAGATACCAAAGGCGGCGGATCATACAGAAAATCTCTGTATCACGCAATGAAAACCACATAGTTTTTATGGTACCCTAACAAAATAATGAAACTATTCTCGCACAAAAACCAGACGGAATTCCAGTTATGATCGTCGTTCAGGTGGCTTTACCTGTTCCTTTAAACCGCGCATTTGATTACCGCTTAGCGGATAACATGCCAATTCCACCGATTGGCAGCCGTGTTTTGGTGCCTTTTGGTAAACGGCAAGCACTCGGTGTTGTTGTGGATCATAGCCATAGCAGCGAACTTCCTGAAGATCAGCTAAAAACCGTTGACCTTGTGCTCGATCATGAAACCTTATTCCCTGATGACCTCTGGCAGCTATTGCTGTGGTCTGCACAATATTACCATTACCCTATTGGCGAAGTGTTGTTCCACGCACTCCCCATTTTGTTACGTCAGGGGAAACCGGCTGAATTTTCACCTATTTGGCAATGGCAAGCTACACCGCTCGGGCAAGAGTGTGACCTAAATACTTTAAAAGGTGCACCTAAGCAACAACAGGCACTCGCCCTACTACGCCGCCGCCCTGTGTATCGTCATCAAGTCAGTGAACTTGAATTGAGTGAAAATACGTTACGGACTCTAAAAAAGAAAGATTATATCGAGCTTTACCCCGTCCAACCCGTCACCGAAAAATGGCAGTCACAATTTGCCGTATGTGGCGAGCGTTTACGCCTTAATAGCGAGCAAGCCACCGCAGTTGGGGCCATTCGTGCAGAAGATGATCACTTTTCACCTTGGTTACTTGCAGGGATCACTGGTTCGGGTAAAACAGAAGTGTATCTCAGTGTATTAGAAAATATTCTCGCTCAGGGTAAACAAGCGTTAGTACTCGTTCCTGAAATTGGATTAACGCCACAGACCATTAGCCGATTTCGCGAGCGCTTTAATGCCCCCGTAGACGTTCTTCATTCAGGTTTGAATGATAGTGAGCGCCTTGCTGTGTGGTTACGTGCGAAACAAGGTACCAACGCAATTGTGATTGGCACACGCTCCGCACTTTTTACACCGTTTTCCCGTTTAGGGATCATCATTATTGATGAGGAGCACGATAGCTCTTATAAACAGCAAGATGGATGGCGTTATCATGCACGTGACCTTGCTGTATTTCGAGCCAAAAAAGAAAATATTCCCATTATTATGGGCACGGCAACGCCCTCTTTAGAAACCTTATATAATGTTCAGCAGAAGAAATATCGTCAGTTAAACTTAACATTACGGGCGGGTAATGCACGTCCTGCGACACAGCATCTTATCGACCTAAAAGGGCAGCCACTAAAGTTTGGTTTATCCCATTTATTGATTAAACATATCCAAGATCACCTCGCACAAAATAATCAGGTGATCCTTTTCCTAAACCGCCGAGGATATTCACCTGCGTTGCTCTGCCATGAGTGTGGCTGGATAGCTGAGTGTCAACGGTGTGATCACTATTATACCTTGCACCAACAATTCCATCAGTTACGCTGCCACCATTGTGATAGCCAAAAACCTATCCCCCGACAATGCCCTCAATGTGGCTCAACCCACCTTGTTCCTGTGGGGATGGGAACCGAGCAACTCGAAGAAGGGATCAATACGTTATTCCCCAATGTCCCTGTTACGCGTATTGACCGAGATACTACTAGCCGCAAGGGTGAATTAGAGCAGCATTTGAATGAGGTACACGCGGGTGGCGCGCGTATTCTCATTGGCACACAAATGCTAGCAAAAGGGCATCACTTCCCTGACGTCACCTTAGTTGCCTTACTGGATGTCGATGGGGCACTGTTTTCCAGTGATTTTAGAGCTGCCGAGCGCTTTGCTCAGCTTTATATACAAGTATCAGGTCGTGCTGGCCGAGCAGGTAAACAAGGGGAAGTATTTTTACAGACTCACCACCCTGAGCACCCACTATTACAGGCCTTATTAGAAAATGGTTATGATGCGTTTACCCGTGAAGCGATGGACGAACGCCGCATCGCCATGTTGCCACCCTTTTCCAGCCATATTTTAATCCGTTCAGAAGATCACAATAATCAGGATTCAAGGCAGTTCTTACAGAAAGTCCGTCACTATATTTCTGAGCATCCACACAGTGATTCACGCTTATGGATTTTAGGCCCCACCCCTGCCATTCAAGCTAAGCGTGGCGGGCGTTTCCGCTGGCAACTGCTTTTACAGCATCCATCACGAGGTTATTTGCAGCAATTTGCCGCACAAATTTTACCAGAGTTACAGAGCCAGCCAGAAAGCCGCAAGGTGAAGTGGAATATTGACGTGGATCCAACGGACTGCTAGGGGATGGTGAAAGGTATTCAGCGCTTCGCCTCTCCTACTGCCATGATAAAATATCATTTCTCGATATTATTTAAGAGCTTGATCTCTAAAAATGACCAATATCCCATCATGCACCAACGCTATCACGACTAAAATAACGTCAGCAAAAACCCGTTAACCTAACTGTGCGCCTCCCCCAATAATTAGTGATAGATATCAATCAATTAAAAAATAAGGGGAGAGATAGGCAATATCCGCCCAAACACTCTCCTCAAGCAATAGCAATAACCTAACGCTTTGTTTATAAATATTTAATACTTAATGACAGAATAATAACTCAATTTATTTCGCTTTATTAGAGATAAAAATTGCGGTCGTTAAAAAATTCCGTTCCTTTTATCTCGTTTTTAGATGATATTTTTTTATACTGATAAAACAATAGGTTAAAGCAATTAAACGTTAGGAATTTTCTGGAACGTTTTTTCGCTCAATGTACATAGATTTTTGCTAATATTTTCGATAGTTAAGCGTTTTTCATCAAAATAACGAACAAAAGCGAAAATATTTCATTCTGTTTTCACGCCTAAAATGCCATTTCGAAAGTAGCAAATATCGTCATGACAATTATTTTACGCTAAGTCACTTATCCTAGGCCGTTCGGATTATTCCGATATATTTACATCCCTACCCCCGATATATATCATCCCCCCTAACCGAAATCACCGTGCGCATTGGCTGATATTAATGATATTGAGCAAGGAATATATTGCTCTTGTTGCAATAAACCATCGTTACTCATCACCTGACTTATTATGATAACTCAGGATAATAAAAGGACGCATTATGCCAACTCCATGTTATATCTCTATCGAAGGTAAAACGCAGGGCAACATCACTGCGGGAGCATTTACCCCTGAATCCGTCGGTAACATCTATGTACAAGGTCATGAAGACCAAATGCTGGTGCAAGAGTTTTCCCACATTGTGACCGTACCGACTGACCCCCAATCCGGTCAACCTTCAGGCCAACGTGCTCACAAGCCATTCCGTTTTACGGTGGCATTAAACAAAGCGGTCCCTCTGCTGTACAACGCACTGGCGTCTGGTGAAATGCTGCCAAAAGTGGAACTGAAATGGTACCGCACGTCTGTTGAAGGGAAGCAAGAGCACTTCTTCACCACCACGCTGACCGATGCGACTATCGTCAACATCGATTGCCAAATGCCACACTGCCAAGATCCGGCCAAAGCGGATTACACGCAGCTCATCGAAGTGTCGCTTTCTTACCGTAAGGTGGACTGGGAGCACACCGTGGCAGGCACTTCCGGTGCTGACGACTGGCGTGCACCGCTGGAAGCGTAATCGCCTCATTCGACGAGCTCACCCGGGCTCGTCCTTGTCTGTTTTAACGTGATGCACTCTCCCCGTTAACCCGGAGCCTGACCATGTTCTCAAAAGATCCGAAAAAATCATCCCCTGATCTGGCGTCGATGCTGAAGGACGAAGCCATTAACCAAGCCAAGGAAGCGGCGATGTCAAAGGCATCTGCGCGAACACAACAAGCCGTCAATTTGGCCCAACAAGCGGCCAGTGCGGCGTCCTCGTTGCAGGCCTCCGCCGCGATGTTGACCCCCGGCGGCGGGCTGACGGGGGGGCTCAACCCTGCCGATCCGGATACCGCGCAAGCGGCCTTACGCAGCGCGTTAGGGTTAACCGCCGAGCCGAGCGGTTTAGTGTTTACCTGTGAAATCGGCTTATTTCCTGCGGGCACCTTTCAAGTCACCGATTTTACCCTCACCGAAGGGCTCTCTTCCTTATATCACCTTAGCCTGAATGTGGTGAGTTTGTTGCCTTATATTGAATTCCAAACGCATTTAGGCCAAGCCGCCTCACTGACGGTCTAACGGGATGGGCAGATTGTGCGCACCGTCAATGGCATTCTTGCGGGCGGTGTCCAAGGCAATACCGATGGCGTGAAAACGTGGTACCATTTTGATATCCGCCCTGAAATGTGGATCATGACCCTCAATCAGGACAGCCGTATCTTCCAAGACCAAAACGCCCCCGCGATTTTAAAGACGTTATTGGATGAAGCGCACGTCAAATCAGACTGTCTTTTTTACCGTGAAGCGCTGCATCCGGAACGGACCTACACCACGCAAAAACGGGAATCCGCCTATGACTTTTGGTGTCGCTTAGCCTTTGAGGAAGGGATCAACTTCTGGTTTGAAGAAGATCAGATGTTCTACAGTGATGAGCACATGGGCATGACCGCGGGGATCTCGTTGACTTACAACCCGCAAGCAAACACCGATATCACCGACAGTACCGCCACCACCTGGCAGTACGGAGAGTATCTGTGCCCCGATCAACTGATCCAAAAAGACAACAACTACGTGCGCCCCTCTTACCCGCTGATGCACCAAGATCAGCAAGCAGGCGGTGGGCAGCACAGTGTGTTTGAAAGTTACGGGCGTTTTCAATTGGATGCCGAAGGGGAGCCCCTGACCAAAGCCCGTTTTGAGCAATTACGCAGCGGCAGCCGCGTGGGCAATGCCACCACGAACTGCTTTGCCTTGCGCCCAGGCAAAATTTTCACCCTGCAAAATCACCCACACGCCCCGATGAATGACAGTTGGCAAGTCATCACGGTCACCCATCACGGCGTGCAACCCTTAGCCGACAATGGCGGGGGCGAAGGAACGCAATTAAGTAACACGGTCTCCTTTATACCGGGTCGTGAGGAGTGGCGTCCGCCACACCGTTATAAACCGACGGCCGATGGGGATGAATTGGCGACCGTGGTGGGGCCGCCGGGGGAAGAGATTTACGTCAATGAGTACGGCGCCGTCAAAGTGCATTTCCATTGGGATCGCTACGGCAAGCCCGATCACAGCGCTTCCTGTTGGGTGCGTGTCGCCATGGGATGGAGCGGCAACGGTTACGGCTTTTCGGCCGTGCCCCGTATCGGCACCGTTGTGCAAGTCAGTTACCTGAACGGGGATATTGACCGCCCCATTATCACGGGATGCACTTACGATGGCCGCAATGCTCCCCCTATTCGTTTTCCTGAGAACAAAACACGCACCACGTTCCGCACTCAAACCCATAAGGGCGAGGGCTTTAACGAGTTACGTTTTGAGGATGAGGACGGTAAGCAGGAAGTGTTTATTCATGCGCAAAAAGACATGAATACGGTAGTACGGGATAATCGTTCGACGACCGTGGGGGCCAACCACAAAGAAGTCATCCTACAAAACCAAACGGTTTCAGTGCATGGCTCTCAATCGACCTCAGTACAGTCTGACCAAAAGAATGTCGTCTTTGGGAATCAACAGTCTATTGTCGATGGTGAAGTGGTCATCGCTTCCGCAAAAGGGATCCGTCTTATCAGCGGTACGTCCGTTCTTCAATTGAGTCCCTCGGGAAGGGTCACCATCGCATGTGAAAATTTTGATTTTTATGCCAGTGGTTCAGGGCAAATTGCCACGGGTGAGATCCTCGATCTCAATATGGACAATGCCGCGCCAGGGATCACTAAAATAGATCCGAATACCGACACCATTGCCAGCACAAAATCCCAATTTTTTCCTGAAAAATAAGGTTGAGTATGCATTACTTATTTCAAGAGGGTCGCCTCACACTACCCAGTGATAAATATCAAGATAATACCGTGAATATGCTGCGTTTTCCTGCCCTAGAAGGCAGCATCTCCATCACCCGTGAGGCACTGTCGCCAGACATCGAGCTAAGTGATTATCTCGCCGGACAGCTAAGCGCCATTAAACGTGAAATAAAAAATGCCGTCGTTAAAGCGCCAACCGCTTTTCGCACAGAGCAAGGTCTCACGGGGAGTGAAATTTACTGTGAGACCAAACAAAAAGGCATCAGTATTTATCAATGGATAGCGGCATTTCACGTGGAAGACAACGTCTTAGTCGTCACTTATAGCCAAATTAAACCGTTTTCAAATGCAGAGCTCGCACACTGGCGCGCCCTGCGGGACAGCTTTACACCGCACTCAAATTAACCGAAAGCAGACTTGAATTCACAATGACCATACTGACGATTGAATAAGGACATACTCATGGGAAATGAATTTTTCGCGGCGAAGCAAGGCGATAAATTGATGCACTCGTCAATATGGGCAGATATTGTCTGTGGTGTGGTTAAAGGGGCGGTCTATGCGGCGGTAGGGGCTGCTGCAGTTGTATTGACAGGCGTAACTGGCGGTGCAGCAGCGGCTGTTTTTATTGGCGCGGGATTGGCGACCGGTTTTGCTCTCGGCAGTGTTATTGATGCTGCTGCGGATTGGGTCGCAGATGGGATTGATAGCCTCTTTGGGCTCAGTTCGCCTGATGGCGAAATAAAAACCGGCTCACCCAATGTGCGTATCAAGGGAAAACGGGCAGCAAGAGCGGCAGGAAAACTCCCTACCCCCTTGTTATTAGCGTCTATTGCAGAAGACAATGCGCCCCCTAAAGAAAAAAAAGGGCTCGATATTGCCTTGAGTATTTTGGAAAAATCCACAATGCTTATTCCGGGCATGCTTCCCTTTGCGTTAGCCAAAAAAGCACTTAGCACCCCGAATAATGCGGCGCCTATTGACCCCCTGTCTGACGAATACCCAGAATATCCATCGCCTAAGCAAGGCTTTTTTGACAGCATACTGTCCCCCGTTAAGGCGAATAAGCACCCTCATGCTGAACCGATGCCCCTCGATATTATCAAATGTGATAAATGGCATTGTGCAAGTGAGCCCTACTTTTTAGCGGAAGGATCAAAAAGGGTTCAAATCAATAGCCAGCCGGCGTGCCGTAATGGGGATAGAAGCACCTGTGAAGCCAAAATCGATGACAATCAAGAAAAAGGGATTGTGCGCATTGGTGGGAACAGTGTGGTGGTACGCGACATCATGAGTGGCCGCAACCCGTTTGCAGAGATGTTCGGTGAAATTCTTGGCGGCCTCTTTGTGGGGGGGCTGCGAACCTTAATGCGAAAAGGCGGAATGGCTGCCATTAAGCAGTGTTTAAATAAAGTCGGTTGTACGCTGGTAAGTGAAATTGTCGGCACCGCGGTTGGTTCGATGGTGACGGCAACGGTGGTACAAGCTTTCAATAGTTTACACCATCCCGTTCATGCCGCTACGGGGTCGAAAGTCCTCAATGGTGAAAATGATACGGACTTTATTATTGAGGGGGCTTATCCGTTAGTCTGGTCACGTATCTACCAAAGTCGGAACCAACGCGAGAGCCGATTGGGCCGTGGTTGGGCAATGCCGTTTGATGTGTCCTTGGAAATCGAGTCAACTGGCAAGGGGCTTGAAAATGAAAATATCTACTACCATGACGCATCGGGGCGCCGTTTAGCCCTGGGGAAAATAGCCCTCGGCCAAACAGTGTTTTATCAGGATGAAGGGTTTAAAGTTTATCGCACCGTGAATAATATTTTCCTTGTCGAATCCACTGACGGTGACTATCAACTGTTTGAAGCCAACCCCCATAAAATCAATACCCTGCGCTTAATGAAAAGCGCTGACCGCCATAACAATGCCTTAAATTACCGTTATGCCAATGACGGTGAACTGGTGCAAATTCATGATGATGCGTATTTAACGGATATCCGCTTGCACTATGACGCACTTTCACAGCGATTAACGTCGGTAACGCGTCATCAAGGGCAAGCTGAAAAAACACTGGTGACCTATGATTACGATGAACAGCAGCGGTTAATTCAGGTCACTGACGCGGATAACCGTATCACGCGCCGTTTTGGTTGGGATGAAGAGTCCGGCTTAATGGCAATGCACCAATATGCCACGGGGTTGAGTAGCCATTATCGCTGGCAACGCTTTGACACCTTTACCCTTGAAGACAATGAACCGGAGTGGCGGGTCGTTGAACACTGGTTAAAAGAAGAAGGCCAAACGTGTTTAGAGCACACAGAACTCATCTACGATTTAGCCGAGCGCACCGTCAAAACCATTCAGCATGGTTTAGGAAGCACCTTCCGTCGCTGGAATGAACAACAGCAAATCATTGAATACACCAATGAGCTCAATGAAACTTGGTACTTTGAGTGGGACACCAATCGCCACTTAACCAAAGCCATTGCGCCAGATACCAGTGAGTGGGTTTATACCTATGATGAACGCGGAAATTTAACGCAATCGACGGATCCCGAAAACCAATCCACTTGCTACGATTGGGACAAGGATTTTGCCTTTCCGACCGTGCAAACCTTGCCCAATGGGGCGGCGTGGCATTGGGAATATACCGATAAAGGCGATGTCCGCCGTGTGATTGACCCCTTGGGGCACATCACGGCGTTTGTTTGGGACGAGCAAGGCAATTGCATCGGGCAAGTGGATGCCAAAGGCAATGAAACCCACTATCGCTATAACCCACGCGGTCAGCTTATTCGCCAAACCGACTGTTCCGGTTACCCCACTACCCTCACCTATGATGAGTGGGGGCAATTGCGCAGTATCACTAATGCGCTCAATGAAACCACCTATTACACGTTCAGTGAAACAGGCTTATTGCTGTCAGAAAAGTTGCCCGATAACACGGAAAACCGCTACGACTATAATGATGCGGGGCAACTGGTCGGATTAACCGATGTGGGTGACCAGCACACGCTACTGCGGCGTAATCGTCGGGGGCAAGTCATTGCACGTCGTGACCCCGCGGGGCATTGGCTGCATTTTCACTATGACGCGTTAGGGCGCATGAATGCATTAGAAAATGAGCACGGCGAACAGTACCGCTTTGGCTACGATGCCCTTCATCGCTTGACCCAGGAGCAAGACCTTATTGGTCAACAAAAACAGTATCAGTATGACGAGGTGGGAAACCTGACGCAGATACTGACTACCCCCGCCAAGCCGCAGAACGGAAGTGCCGCCCTCGCGCCAGTCCTGATGCAACTGCATTACGATAAGATTGGTCGTTTACGGTCTCGTGAGAACGGGGAATACCGCACGGAATATGGGTATAGTCAGAACCAAGTGACCGTGCGTCAAGTGCCAATCGCGCGCTGGTATGAGGCGCAACGGACGGGGACGACGGTGAGTTATGACGATGAGTTGACCCTCACTTACGACACACTGGGGCAGTTAGTCAGTGAGCGCAATGCCACCGGGGAATATCATCATCAATACGATGTGTTGGGGAATTTAACCCAGACACAACTGCCGAATAACCGGGCTTTTGAGTACCTCTACTACGGCTCCGGTCACTTACAGCAAACCAACTGGCGTGATAACGACCAACTCACCGTCTTAGCGGAATATCAGCGAGACCGTTTGCACCGTGAAACGGGCCGCACCAGCGGGTTATTGGACAATGAAACGGGGTATGACACCCGAGGGCGTATCACCCATCAAGTCGCCCGTCGGATGAATGAATCGGTGTTCACGATGCCGGTCCTTGACCGCCGTTACCGCTGGGATAAGCGCAATCACTTGATTGAACGCAGTGTCAGTTACGGCCAAGGGAATGATTTATTTACGTCAGGGCACTGGTACTATAACAGCTATCAGTATGACCCCTTAGGGCAATTAACCCAGCATTTAGGCTCGGTGCAAACGGAACATTTTCGCTACGATGAAGCGGCAAATTTATTTAAAGATCGTCAGCAAAGTGCCCTGCATAACCAAGTGTACCACAGCGACCAATTTGATTATCAGTATGACGGTTTTGGGCGCATGGTTTCACGTTGTGAAAAAGGCAGCACTTCCGGACAGCATTATCATTACGATGCAGAAAACCGGATTATTGCGGTCGATATTCACCAAGGCCCACTGGGTTATGAGCGTGCGGAATACCGTTACGATATCCTCGGGCGGCGAATTGAAAAACGCTTATGGAAAGCCAGTGCCATAGCCAATACCATCACTTACCCCACCCGTGAGCCGGATGAAGTGCAAACCTTTGGCTGGGTGGGGATGGTGCTTACCCATGAGCACAGTAGCACCAAACCGCACACCACGGTGTACCATGCGTATAATGACCACAGTTATACCTCCTTAGCCCGTATTGAGTGCACGGATACCCCCGCCAATCCACGGTGCGCCATCTATTACACGCACAGTGGCTTAAACGGATTGCCGGAGGCGCTCACCAACGGTGACGGTCATCTCGTTTGGCAAGGTCAATATGGTGTTTGGGGGAATTTACAGCGTCAGGCCCGCCCTACCGGTGAGTTTAACAGTGAACAAAACTTGCGTTTTCAAGGGCAATATTTCGACAAAGAAACCGGCCTGCACTATAATACCTTCAGGTACTACGCCCCAGATTTAGGTCGCTTTACCCAGCAAGACCCCATCGGGTTAGCGGGTGGGTTAAATCTGTACCAGTATGCGCCGAATCCGCTGACGTGGGTGGATCCGTGGGGTTGGGCCTGTGGAACACTAAATTATCGGCATAAGTTAAAGGCAGATAAAGTAACAAATATGAGAGAACTTCGTCGCCAAATTAGAGGTCAAATTAGAGCCTTCAATAAAATATTAAAAGCAGAAGGAATGGAAGGACTTAAAAAGAGAATAAATGATTATAGCTCCGAGTTAGAAAAAAAGGGGCGCAACTATGTAAAAAAATTAGGGTCTGCAGGACAGGGGAAAGTATGGTTACATGAACCAGACATGCGTACTGGCGGTTTACCTAGTGATGTGAAACGTACTGGTTTAGATAGAGAAAACTCTATTATTGGAGGTAACGCTCTTAGTATTGTTAGGCAAATAAATGAAATGTCGAATGATATAACTAAACTGTCTTCAAAACTATTTATAGATTAAGGTATTAATATGAGTGACGTTGATGAAATTATTAAAAGTTATGAACGATTAAATGATAGTGGAAAAATTAATTTCCTTCGAAACTTTCATAATGAATTGAGTAAAGAGTTAGCACTTTTTTTTCTTTCTATATTTACTGATAAAAATATAAATTCCATTTTAAGGATTGAGGCCATTAAAGTAATAGGATTATACGACGGTAATTATGACAAAGAAAATATAAAAAAGAGCATAATTAATACAATTAAAGAAGAGGATGATGATGAAATTCAAGTCTTTGCTATAAATGCATTATCAAACATAATTGATGATAACGATAGTTATTCAATTAATGCCATGTATGATATTATTATGGGCGATTATTATATCTTATGTAAAGAAGCTGCATTTGCTCTAATTGTAGCCCATAAAAAGTCTGAAGTGAGTAAACTGATTTTATCTAAACTCCTCAATGATAGGGAGTTTGGACGCTCCGCAAAGCGAGAGTTAGAATCTGCTTTGTAGATATCAAAGCAATTCAGCATAAATTTCCAACTAAGTGTTATTAATTGAGGAGCGTTTCATTGGGGACATTTGACGAGCCTGTAATTTAAATTGTGTATTTGCCTTGTCCACTTCCCC